>JARLGK010000051.1 GCA_031296075.1 Candidatus Acidiferrales bacterium | reverse complement strand
GCCGTCACGTCCCTCGTAAGCGACGGCGCGTCCAGGAATCGCGGCACCGGCGCCCATTCCTTCGTTTCCTTGTTGACCATCAACGCTGTGCCCACGCCGCAGTTCGGGTGGCATCCGCAGGAAAGCGATCCCCACTGCGAATCCGGTCCGTGCGAGAGATCCGAAAATCCCGCGAACGTCGCGATGTAGGAAATCGGGAACCAGTCGCGCGTCGGTTCGACTTTGCCGACCTGATTGCTGACGTCCTGCGCCAGATGTGAGAGCGTGTAGCGCTGCCGGATTCTGCGCTCCGGCGTGATGTCCTCGTCCCGCCCGGTGAACGAAACCGGCTGGAACGACACGAACGAAATCTTCTTCGGGTTTTCCATCGCAAACTTCACGATCGGGCCAACCTGATCGTTATTTACGTTGTTGACGATCGTCGTCACCAGCACGATTTCGACGCCAGCTTCGTGCAGGTTCTCGATCGCGCGCAGCTTCACGTCAAACAGGTTGCCGACCTGGCGATGGCTGTTCGCATCGTTGCCAATCCCGTCGAATTGCAGGTAGGCGTAGCGCAAGCCCGCTTCGAAGGCCTTCTTGCTGAAATCTTTGCTCTTGGCGAATTCGATGCCGTTGGTCGCCGCCTGCACGCTGTTGTATCCCACCTTCCGCGCGTAGCGGACCGCGTCGAAGAAGTAGGGCGACATCGTGGGCTCGCCGCCGGAGAACTGCACGGACATCTGCCGGCGCGGCTTGATCTTCGTGGCGTTGTCCAGGATTTCCTGGATTTCTTCCCAGCTCAGTTCGTGCACATAACCCACCTGGTTCGCGTCCATGAAGCAGGGATCGCACATCATGTTGCAGCGATTCGTCAGGTCAACGGTCAGCACCGACCCGCGCCCGTGACGCACCGTGCTCGAACCGTGGTTGTGCAGTTTTTCGTCGTTGTGCGCCGGAATGTCGCGCCCCGGAAAATTCCCCTCGATCCATTCGAGGAACTTCGCGTCAATGGCCATCAGGTCTTCGTACTTGCCGTGGATGGCGCACTCTTTCACCATCCAGACCTGGCCGTCGCGCTCGATAATCTGGGCCTTGATCTCTCCGACCTTCTCATGAACGAGGTCGGTCCAGTCTTTCCTGCCGTCAATGATCGCTTCGCGCGCTTCTTTCACGCAGGCGGGGCACAGCGAGTCCGTCGTCCGCGGCCAGCCGAGCGTGGGCTTCGACTTCTCCCACGACTTCAGCAGCGGTTTGTCGGACCACTTCGGTGTAAAAGACGGATTCGGATTGCGCTTGTTGAAGTATTGAATCGTGTCGAAGGTCAGCCCCGCCGTCTTGCAGAGCGCCCAGTCAAACGATTTCCAAATTTGATTGCCCAATGTTTTCGGCATATACCTGCACCTCTTCTTTAAGATGACCTAATGATCTGAAAATGGCTTGAACTTAATGCCCCGCGAATCCGCCGGAAAACTGGCCCGTTACGAGCTGGCCCCAGCCCGTAAGAGGTTACGGTACCAGAGTTTGCCCGGTTTCTAAGGGACCGTCTAGGTTCATGCGTCCAAACGTACAAATGGGGGGTTGAACGGTAGAAACGGGCAGCCGAGGGGGACCGCTTAGTACCGGCCCATGGGTAACCCTGACCGTTCGGGGGGCACCTGTTCAGTTTCGGCACCAATGGAAGTGAGGGTACTTCGGACCAACCGGGATCAGTCCCCGCTCAGTCCCCGCTCAGTCCCCGCTCAGTCCCAGCTCAGTCCCAGCTCAGTCCCAACTCAGTCGAGGTTCAGCGGCGTTCGCAGGACACCAATGGCAAAGTGCGCCAGCAGCGGCGCCTCGTCATCGAGCTGAATCCAGCGAAGCACGCAATGGTCTTTCATGTACTGCGAGACCTTCGCTTCGCTGATGCCGAGGTACTCGGCCAGCTTGGCCTTCAGGCCTGTATCCGACGAGTAGCCGCGCCCGCCGCGAGTGTTTTTTACGGCGCGCCCGCCGCGCACCAAATTCCCCGCGCCGATCCGCAGCGTCTGGCACGCTTCCACGTAATATGAAGTGATCTGATCGGAATCCGAGAGCAAAAACACGCCGGGACCAGCCGGAGCGTCTTCCGCTTCGTCCAGTCGATGCAATGGGCTGGTCACCAGCCGTCGCAGTAGCGATTCGAGATGCGCCATCCGCGAGGCCAGAGCCGGATCGCCGCGACCGTGCGCGGCACGCTCGGAAGGCAATTGTGGCGACCTCGGTTCCATGCGCGACGGCCGCTCGGGCGCGGACATTGGCGGTTCATATGCCGCCCGGTCGAGAACCACCCTGTCAGAAGTTAGTCGCTCGGGCGCGGCTCGTTCGGTATAAGACCGCTCCGGCACGGAGCGCTCGAATGCAGGCGGACGCGGTGCCAGCGGTCGCGACTGCTGAGGTTCGGCGGATTGCGCAAAAGCTTGCGACGGTAGTCCAGGCGAAGCGGGTGCGCCCTTGCGCCGGCGGCCTCTGCCCCCGCGACGTCCGCGCCGCCGCTTTCGCTTGCTCGGATCAGAACCTGCGGCCGGGTCGGCCAACGCCGCCGAGGCTTCCGACGACGCGTCTTCTTCGTGTGATTCGGGAATCTCTCCGAGCGCGAGAGGCAGGCCCTCTCCAGTCGACTCCTCGGATTCGTGCGCGTCCGCGCCGGATGATTCCTCGCCCGCTTCGCCGTGGGGCTCGGAATCTGCGCGCGTTTCGCGTCCGGGGCGCGCGGCTTGCTCGCTGGGTGTCAACGGCGGCGGAATTTCGATGCCGAGGCGCGTCAACGCTTCTTCGGCCTTCTTCCGCCAGTCGGCGCGACGAAATCGCTGCGCCGCAATCGTGTACCAGTTCCCCGCTTCTTCTTTGTGTTCGGATTTTTCTTCAATAGCGCCGAGCTCCCACGCAACCATTGCGTCGCGCGTGCGCTGGTAAAGTTCGTTGAGTTTTGCCTGCGCGTCGGGGCTATTTTTCGCCTTGCGGATGCGCGCCTGGATTTGCCGCCAATCAGCCATGTCGAGGCATTGTAGCAGCCGCTTGACATCTAAGCTATTGAACAGTGGTCGCCGGGGGGGCTCTGTGCCTTCTCAGTGCACTCTGTGTTTAGCTCGCAGTTTGAAATCCTCCACCCAGTCAAATCGGGCTACCAACGCCTTGCGCCGCAGCTAGGATCGCGCAATGGCGTGCGGTAGAATCAGCGAAGCGCGATCCGCACTCGAGGGAACGCATGAGAATAAGCCGCATGATTTCGGTCGTGGCATTGTTGGCTGTGATCCAAATCGCAGCGTTCGGCCAGCCGCAGGCGTCCGCGTTTGAACCGTTCGACCGCTGGTGCGCCGCCGTTCTCGCGGGAAACCAGGCATCGCTTACCGCGCTCTATACCAGCGCTCCGCCATCCCAGAATCAGACGCCGGCAGGCAAAACACAAAATCCCAATGAAGAACCGATGTTCTGGTCCGCGCTGGCAGGCCAGGGGCTGAGTGACTTCCAGCCCAAAGTGCTTTCGATCTCGCGCCCGCAGCCCGGCGAAGTCGCTCTGATCCTGCGAATCGAATTCAAGCTCAAGACGAGTTCCGGCGTGCAGCCGTTCACCGTCGAAGGCACTCAGGTGTGGATACAGCAAGGGGCCACCTGGCGCATTGCCTTGACCCAGAGAGGTGACCTCGCCGCCAGTCCGACGTTTCGCTTGCCCGAGCCGGTGAAACCCAATACGGATCTTTATCCTCCGCCCGAAAAGGCTGAAAAGGAAATCAGCGCCGCGCTCGCCAGCGCCGCGAAGGACCACAAGCGCCTGATCCTCGTCTTCGGTGCGAACTGGTGTTACGACTGCCACGTCCTCGACGCCACGTTTCATTCCAAGAATTTCGCCCCCGTCGTGAATGCAAACTATCACGTCGTGCACGTCAACGTCGGCGACGACGGCGACAAGAATCTCGATCTGGCGGAAAAATATGGCGTGCCGCTGAAGAAGGCCGTGCGCATCCCCAGCCTTGCCGTCCTCGACCCCGACGGCAAAGTCGTTTACAGCCAGAAGAATGGCGAATTCGACGACAGCGTCCGCATCGGACCAGCCGACGTCGCGGCCTTTCTCAAGAAGTGGGCGCCACCGCACGCCTAGCCGCACCGTCCTCCGCTTCGCGCCCGTCGCGAGCGATCCTTCACTGAATTTTAACCGTCGCGTAAAACAACGGCCTCTCCGGTGTGTGACTGTACCGACCGCCTGGGAGGGCACAACTCCGTGAACAAGAGATTCATGCAAGGCGCACTAATCGTTGCCGCAGCGTCCGCGCTGGCGGCAGCAACATTCGTGGGCAAAGTGGCAGCCGACGACGACCATCACGACAACTTCGACCGGTTCGAATTCGCGCCGGGTACTCTGGTGCTTAGCCGCACCGTGTACGTGGGAACGGCCTCGACGGTCACAGTCGGCGAGACCCTGCCGCGGGGATGCGCAGGGGGTGCCAACGGCAGCACGGTCGTGGCCGTACCCACCACGACGCCCAACACCACGACAAATGTCACGGTTCCCTGCGGGATCGCATCGGACAACGGTGAATTCCCGAACCTTTCCGATTCGCACAACGTCTGGAACAATTCGGGTTCCGACGGCAGTTTTGGCGTCACTTCGCCAATCTTCCTCGATAACCTGACGACGGACGGCTTTCGAATTGGGACGCTGCCGATCCCGAGCGATTCGATCGTCACCAGCTTCAGCTCGAAATCGGAGCTGGCGCTAAACCGCTCGATTGATGGGAGGTCCATCACGTTCATGGCCTACCAGGGCGGCCCCGGCTGCGGAGGTTTTCCGGTTTCTCCCACGGCGCCGAATCTGATCGATGTGTCTGCTTCCAACACGCCGGCGATCTGCGACCCGACGAATTCCGTGATTTCGAGTTTCGTGAGCACTCCGGTTGTTCCTACGGCGTACTACCGGGCAGTCGCGGAAGTGGATGCGGGCGGTCACATTGGTATTACCGATGGGAACGCCTTCAGCGGAGACAACGGCCGTGCCGCAATCAAAGGCGCGAATGGCCTCTACTATATGGTGGGCAACGACAACAGCGGCAACCTCTCCAAAAAGCAGCTCCCAATTACCCCGATTGGCATCGATCTCATCAATGCGACGGGTTCCGAGACGCTCGTGCCTGGGCAGGCGCCGCCGGTGCCGCCGAACGTCGGCATGATTGGGCGCTTGCAATTCGGCACCGACAAACCCGGCAAGGATACCAATTTCCGCGGCATGACCATCTTCAACAACACCCTGTACATCACCAAGGGCAGCGGAGGCAACGGCATCAACACCGTGTACCAGGTGGGCAGCACCGGCGTATTGCCCACGGGCACCGCAGCGCAGCTCGCGACCGTGCCGATTACGATCTTGCCAGGATTCCCCAACACTGCCGCGAGCACCTCGACCGCGTTTCCGTTCGGGATCTGGTTTGCGAACGCAAACACGCTCTACGTTTGCGACGAAGGCGACGGCGCGCTCGTTACCCCTGCAGTGAATGGCAACGTTGCGGACGCCCAATCCCTGGCCACTGCGGGCCTCCAGAAATGGAGCCTGGTAAACGGAACGTGGACCATGCTCTACGTTCTGCAAGACGGCTTGAATATCGGCGTGCCGTACGGCGTCCCGAATTACCCAACGTCACTCAACCCCGCAACGGGCGGTTGCCGCAACATTACCGGGCAGGCCAACCGCGACGGCACGGTGACCGTCTATGCCGTAACTTCCACGATCAGCGCGAATGGCGATCAGGGCGCCGACCCGAACAAGCTGGTGAGGGTTTCTGACATTCTGTCGGCCACCACCCTGCCGACGCCGGGCAATGACCGCGATTGGGATCCTTCCATCGGCCACTTCTTCACCCTTCGCACCGCTCAGGCCGGAGAAGTGTTCCGTGGGATCGCTTTTGCGCCCCAGGACCATCATGGAGACGACGATGGCGGGTTTGACCACTAGGACGAGCTGTAATCGTAAAAATGGAAAATCCCGGGCCGCGCTGCATTGTGGCCCGGGATTTTCGTCTCCGGAATCTTTCGGAAAGCCTCGTCCAATCGTCGGGACGTCGCGCTGATGAAAATCTCGCGCGTCCACTGAGCATCGTAATCGGGAGTTAGCCGAACCCGCGCTTCGACCGAATAAACAGTGATAGCATCCGCGAGTGCGTCGCCGCGCAAAAACCAAAAAGCTCACGAAGAATCGCCCTTCCGCCCGGCCGAGCACGAATTCGTCTTCCGGAATCACTCCTCGGATCGACTCACGATACGCCTGCTTCAAACTCAGGATCGGCCGCTCCGGAATCCATCGCCGCGGAGTCTTCGCCGACGAACCAATCCCCGCCCATCGAAAAGTGATTGAGTACACGGGAGAAAAAATCAGCTCGAGGGAACTCTCGAAGCGGTACGCCAAAATCAGGAAGTCCGCGAAATCCAAGTACCTCACCTACCTGTTCGAGTTGAACCGCTACTGGGTAATCGATGGCGCGTCAGGTGGCTGCGGCGCCGAATTGATCAATCACAGCTGCAATCCAAACCTGCGGCAGAGGCTCCACAAGGGCCACATTCTTCTGATGAGCGGACGCAGAATCAAACGCGGGGAAGAGCTCGCCTATGACTATAAGTTTGACAGCAAAGCGCAACGGGTGCCGTGCGGCTGTGGCTCGCCGAAATGTCGCGGAACGATCAACATCGAAAGAAAAGAGGACTGGATTTACTGGTCCGGACGGCGATGAAGCCGGATTGGCGGGATCGAACGCTCAGCCACGAAAAACAAAGGCGAGGCTCCCACCCTATCGCGATGGAAGCTTCGCCTTCACTTCGGGTATCCGCTGCCTTCACTTCGCCTACTTCTTCTTGAGCGGTACAACCCGACCGAGCTTCTTGCTCGCAAGCTGCTTTGACTTGGGCTTGGCCATCACGTCCTCCTAACGAATCGACGCCTGATCCGCAAGCCTCGAGCGACCCGTGCCATCCGATCGCCTCGGGCCCGCGTCGAGGGAGATTATCATACCGAGCGCGCGGCCCACCCAAGAAATCCGGAGAAGGTAGGTCGACTCGCTTCATGCGGGCATCGCGTTGGGACCTAATCTTTGTGCTCAGCGCTTCTCTGCGTTCTCTGCGTCTCTGCGGTAATAGCCTTTTGCCTTCGTTGCTCTGGTTTTGTCTTCCTCCGTGCGCTCTGTGCCTCCTCTGTGAGCTCTGTGGTAAGTCCTTCCGTCTTTTCGGTCTCGGTCTCGGTTTCGGTTTTGTCGTTGTCGTCCATGTTTAGCGGGTGTTCAATCCAATCCGCGCTGTCAAATGGCGCCAGTGCCGGTTTCCCGACTTGCTGGACGCCTCTCCCTAAGCGGACTAATATGGAATCGCGATGGCGGTCAAACTCCCGATCTATATGGACAATCAGGCTACGACGGCGGTTGATCCGCGCGTGCTTGAGGCCATGCTGCCGTATTTCACCGAGAAATTCGGCAACGCGGCAAGCCGCAATCACGAATTCGGCTGGAAGGCCGAGGAAGCGGTCGAAAATGCCCGCGGACAAATCGCTCGGCTGATCCGCGCCAATCCCAGGGAGATCGTCTTCACCAGCGGCGCGACCGAATCGGACAACCTCGCGATCAAGGGCGTCGCAGACCCTCTTCGTGAAAAGGGCCGCGAGAGCGGCAATCACATCATCACCCAGGCGACCGAGCACAAAGCCGTGCTCGACGTCTGCAAGCGCCTGGAAAAATCCGGCAGCGACGTCACCTATTTGCCCGTCTCGGCCGACGGACTGATTGACCTCGACGATCTCCGCCGCGCGATCACTCCCAAGACGATTCTCATCTCCATCATGTACGCGAACAACGAAATCGGCGTCATCCAGCCCATCGCGGAAATCGGCAAAATCGCCAAGGAAAAGAAAATCCTCTTCCACGTGGACGCCGTTCAGGCCGTCGGCAAAATCCCCGTGGACGTGCAAAAAGACGGCATCGACCTGCTCTCCATATCGGCGCACAAGATCTACGGCCCCAAAGGCGTCGGTGCGCTCTACGTGCGGCGAAAGGACCCGCGCGTGGAACTCTCGGCGATGATTGACGGCGGAGGACACGAACGCGGCATGCGCTCCGGCACGCTGAACGTTCCGGGAATCGTCGGCCTGGGCAAAGCCTGTGAAATTTGCCTGAAGGAAATGCAGGAGGAAAGCGAGCGGCTGCGGCTCCTCCGCGACAAGCTCAAGCACTCGATCATGAGCCGCCTGTACGGCACGGCGATCAACGGCTCCATGGATCAGCGGCTGCCGAACAATTTGAATCTCAGCTTTTCCGGCGTCGAAGGCGACGCGCTGTTGATGGGCATCAACGACGTGGCCGTTTCCAGCGGCTCGGCCTGCACCTCGGCGATGATCGAGCCGAGCTACGTCCTGCGCGCCCTCGGCGTTTCCGAGGATCTCGCGCACAGCTCGATTCGCTTTGGCCTGGGCCGCTTTAACACCGAGGAAGAAGTCGACTACGTCGCCGACCGCGTCGTTGAAACCGTCAAGCGACTGCGCGAACTCTCGCCGCTCTACGAAGCAGCCAAGCCCCGCGCCACCCGCTAGCGCTCGTCGCGGTTTTGTAGGGGCGCTGCCTTGTGGTGAGCGTAGCCGAACCATTGCTGCGCCCGCCTTTGAATTCGCCAAGGAGCTACAACATGCAACCAGATCTGCGTTACCCGATCGGTGAATTCCAGCGCCCGGAAAACATCACCGACGCTCAGCGCCGCGAATGCATTGACGCAATCGCCGAGGCGCCCGCGCGCCTCGCCTCCGCCGTCGCAGGACTCACGCCCGTGCAACTCGACACGCCGTATCGCCCCGGCGGCTGGACCGTCCGTCAGGTCGTTCATCACGTTCCCGACAGCCACATGAACGCTTACGTGCGCTTCAAACTCGCGCTCACCGAAGACGAGCCGACGATCAAACCTTATGACGAAGCGCGGTGGGCGGAACTCGCCGACGCCAAGACGCCGCCGATTGAGTCTTCGCTCGCTCTGTTGGACAATCTCCACAAGCGCTGGGTGATTCTGCTGCGGTCGCTCGCGCCCGAACAGTGGTCGCGTAAATTTCGCCATCCCGCATTGGGCACGCTGACGCTCGACCAGAATCTCGCCCTCTATGCGTGGCACGGCAAGCATCACGTGGCACACATCACATCGCTGCGCCAGCGCAACGGCTGGTAGCTCCCTCGCACCACTCCGGTGATTTGTTGCCGGCGCCTTTCTTGTCTGCGCCCTCCTCGGAACGCAGGATTCCCTCGTCTATAATTGGATTCGCGATAGCTGACTCATTGGCGCGACAAGGAGATCGAGAATGTCCGAGGCGCAAGTTCACAAGCGGAGCTTCCTGCACCAGCACTCGTTGAGTATCTCTGCGACGGCCGTCCTGCTTCTGTGGATTTGCCTTTACACCGTCTCAAGCCCGAGCACGCACATCGGCTCGTTCTTTGGAAACGCCATCGCCGACTGGTCAGGCGTCGTCGTCACCATTCTCGCGACGAAGTATTTGTACGAGAAGGATTCGGCGGAGAGCCGGCCTCTGCCGAAGAATCTCTTGAAACCTGTCCTCGAATTTCTGCGCGACCACGGGCTCAGCATCTTTCTGCTGATCACCGGAGTAGGGTGGGTGATTCTCTATATCGTGATGGATTCCGAGAGCAAGTGGGGGCAGGTCGTCGGAAACATCGTTTCGGAATGGACGCAGATTTTCGGCCTGGTGCTGCTGACCAAGCGCATGATCGAGCGGCATTCGCGGGAAAGCCGCCGGTAAACTACGCCGCCTTTTTCGTCCATGCGCCCAGGATCGCGCCCATCACGCACAGTCCCACGAGCGGATAGAATTCGTTGATCGCGAACAGCTCTTTCGACCGTCCCTCGTACATGTAGGTCGTGAAGGTGATCGGTCCCACGATGCCGAGCCACAGCAGGATTCCGATCGCCGACCCGCGCGCGGCCGTGTTCGCATTGCGCCACGCGCAAATTTGCGCCAGCACAAACGCAATCAGCAGATTCAGCGCCAGCGTGATGACGTACGGCAGGATCGGGTTCATGTTGGCCGATTGCGCCGCCGGACCTTCGAGCGCCATCCATGGCTTGGTGAACAGCAGCCCGTACCACAACCCGCCGATCAGCCAGTACACAATCGCGCAAACCAGCACCGCGAGATAGTTCGTCTTCATGACGCCTCCTATCGTTTCACCGCTTCGATCACGCAAAACGGCGAGGGCGTGCGCACCACGCGCGCCAGCCGCAATCCGGCCTTGTCGAAAAGCTCCGCGAATTCGGCTTCGGTGCGCTCTCGCCCGCCCGCCATCGCCAGCATTTCAATGTCGATCCATTTACTCATGTCCGGTTCATTGCCCGGAGAGATCAGCAGCTCGATCAAGATTACCTTGCCGTTTGGGTCGCGCATGGCCTTCGCGCAATTCCTGAGAATCGCGATCGAGCGAGCGTCGTCCCAATCGTGGATGACCGATTTCATCACGTAGCTATCCGCGGGCGGAACAGACTCAAAGAAATCCACTCCGGCAACCTCGCATCGCGACGCAAGCCCCAGCGATTCGATCCGTGCCTTAGCGCCCTGGACCACGTGCGGCAGGTCGCACACAATCCCTCGAAGCCCGCGGTGTTTCTGCAAAATCATCGCGAGCAAAACTCCGTGTCCGCCACCGATATCGGCCAGCGTGCCCGAGGCGCCGAAATCATAAGCCTCGATCACCGGCGGCGTCATTTTCTCGCTGATCGAAGTCATAGCCGCATTGAATACCTGGCCCACCTCATCGTTCTGTCGAAAGAATTCGAACGGTTCCATGCCCGTGGCTTTCTTGAGTGCTGTGCCGCCCGTTTCGACCGAATGCTGAAGCTCCGCGAAAATACGCATGTGCACCGGAGCGGACAAAAACAGCATCGCGTCGCGAAACGAACCCGGACCGTCGCTGCGCAGAGTTTCCGAGAGAGGCGTGTTCGCAAATGTGCGGGGCGACACTTCATGGAATACTCCCAGCGACGCGATCGCCCGCAAAACGCGGTACAGCGCGTCTTCGTTCACGCGGGCCGTGGCGGCGAGCTCGGACACTGCCTTCGGCCCGTGGGCCAGCAAATCGGCGATTTTCAACTTGGCCGTGACGTAGATACAAGCCGCCGGCCGGTGCCCGCTTCCGATCTGCATGATCTCCGCGAACCGGCTCGTGGCTGACGCACTCTGTGCAGATGAACCAGACAAGGCATTCTCCCAAGTTTCAAAGGTCAGTGTTTTCGGGAGTCTGACCGCGGCTCTCCGTCTTGTCAAGCGCGCCATCCCGCCCGCCCGGTTCAAATTGGCCGCGAGATGAAATTCAAGTTTGGGCACATGCAACATTTGGCGAGCTGAAGTGTTCTAACATATAGACCGTATCGCCGCGACCGGGGGAAGGTTTGCTCCGGCGTGGATTTCATATTGAATCATTCCCGGCGGATTCGCCGGAAGGAGATCAGGCGGTGAGAAAACTTATAGTGGTTCTGGCCATACTAATGTTTGCGGGCGTCGCGGGCGCTGGACAAGACGTTGTTCCGGCGGGGAAACCTCTGAAGCTGGTCCTCGCGCGTCAATCGACCGTCGCAATGGTGGACGTGATGAAGGACTTCAGCGACAAGTGTCCGAACGTGACGCTCACGACGAATCCGAAAAACTCGAACTACATGCTCTATGCCGGCGGATGGTCGGGCGAGTATCGCTTCATGGTGATCGCCAAGGGCGGAGACACGCTGTACGCAACGAAGACCGTGATGCTCAGCAACGCCGTCAAAGACGTCTGCCATTTCCTGAACACGCGGCCTTAAAAGGGCTCCCAGGTCGTCCGCCCTTGGTCTTGGCGGACGAGCCTGGGAGATTGGTCGAGATTCGATTTGTCGCGGCAAAAAGCGTGACGTCGTGCTGCGCATCAGCGTCGCGGCGTCACGCGATTTTTTCGCGCCGGCCCCAAATCCTCGTTCAGCTTCTTTTCTTTTCGAGTTCGGCCCACCGCGCGTAAAGGCCGTCCACGGTTTTCTGCGCTTCTTCAACCAGCTTGCACGTTCGCTGCAGCAGCGCGGAATCGGCCATCACTGCCGGATCTTCCAGCGCAACGTGGTGCGCGCGAAGCTCCTGCTCCGCGTCCGCGACTCGATGTTCGATGGTTTCAAACTCGCGAGCCTCCGCGAACGACAGTTTCTTTTTCTTTCCGGCGGCCGGCGCGCCTCCAGTAAGAGTCGCGCGGGATCGCGGCGCGCCCGATTCGTCGCGCGCGCCCTTCGATTGCTGCGACCGCTGCCACGCTTCCCACTGCGAATAGTCGGCGAAGCGCTCGGCCTCGCCGAGGCCGTCGAGACCGAGCACCACGGTTGAGACGCGGTCGAGCATGTAGCGGTCGTGAGTGACCAGAACCAAAGCGCCGCGATATTCCAGCAGGCTCTCCTCGAGAATTTCCAGCGTGGGAATATCCAGATCGTTGGTCGGCTCGTCGAGCAGCAGGACATCCGCCGGCTGCAGCATCAGCTGGGCGATCAAGACGCGTGCGCGCTCGCCGCCGGATAGTTTTCCCACGCGCTGGTTCAAGTCCTCGGCATCGAAAAGGAATTTCGCTCCCCACGCGGCCACGTGAATCACGCGATCCTGATAAATCACCGAGTCGCTGTCCGGCGCGAGTGCGCGGCGCAGCGTCACGTCCGGATCGAGCTCGCGATTCTGATCGAAATAGACGATCCGGAGGGAGTCGGCCTTGTGAATCTGGCCGGCGGCGGGCGCGATTTCCCCTCGAAGCAGGCGCAGCAGAGTTGTTTTGCCGCTGCCGTTCGGGCCGACCAACCCGACTCGCATTCCCTGCGTCAGCGTGAAATTGATATTTTTAAAAAGTTGGCGGCCGCCAATCGCGTAGCTGACGCCTTCGAGCTTGATGAGCTGCTTGGTTTGGCGGTCGGACGCGGAGAAATCGATATTCGCGGTGGCAGTGCGGCTGCGCGAATTCATCTCCGCCAGCTCGCCGATCATTTCGTGCGCTTTGTCGATGCGCGCTTTGGATTTGGTGGTGCGCGCTTTGGGGCCCCGGCGCAGCCATTCGATTTCGCTGTG
>JARLGK010000050.1 GCA_031296075.1 Candidatus Acidiferrales bacterium | reverse complement strand
TCGCTGGATCACGAAAAACGCCAGTCGCAAAATCGAGTGAGTACTGCGGTGAACGCTTTGAAGAGCTTCGTCACTCAATTGGTCGAATCCCAGAAGCCCGAGCCCCGCAGATGCCACGCCACGAGTCTGTTGAGCCTCGTCCAGCGCCAATACCACAGGTACGTGGCTGGTGTTCCCGCGCGTCAATAGCGGAAAAATCCGACGCTCATTTTCATTGAACAACTGCGTTTCGTCCACGAACACATAGTCATAGCCAAGCTTCCTTCGTTGCATCGCCCACAGAGGAGTCGTCAGTCTGGCCGTCAAGGATACCGCCAGATCATCAGTGTCAAACATTTCGTAACTTTCAAACACCTCGCTTCGATAAGCCTCAAAGACGTCGAAGAGAACGTTGCGCTCGTCGTGGTTCAAAATGCCGTGCAGGCGGCTAAGGCGCCGTTCGGAAGGCAACGGCGCGGCAGGCGCTACGAAGGCAACGACGGGCGCAGCAAGCAGCGCCCCTACGAAGGCGATGACCCGCACAGACAAGAGTGTCTGTGCCACGAAGGCAAGAGCTTACACTGCGCTTACGGCGAGTTCCTTTGCCTCTGCGAGCGTGGCGGAGGGCCAGCTTTTCAGTTCCGGCATGCAGTGCTTCACGAAGCAGGCGATGTTGCGCTGGACCTCGTCGTGCGGCATGCCGCCGAAATTCAGATTCGGCATGATGCCCTGCATATCGATCAGCTTCTTGTAGCCGTCGTACTTCTCGAGGACTTGCTGCGGAGTTCCCCAGGCCATCAGCTGGATGTAATCCTCAACCGCCTTGTCTTTCCCGATCTCGTTGAGGTACTTGCTCATGTCGGCGTAGCGTTCGTAGCCCTTCGTATGGTCGAAGTGCTTTCCCAGCATTTCGTAGTGATCGAGCGCTTCACTATAATTTGCCAAGAGATACTTGCGCGCCAATTCCTCGGCGCGGTCCGCGCTCTCGTCCACAAAACAAAAGCCTGAACAGAACGGCTTGGGCGGCGCTTCGTTCGGATGAAACTCGCTCCAGAGCTTGTGGTAGCGCTCCATGTCGGCCGTCACCAGCTTCCACGACTTCTGAATGATCACGAGCATGCCCAGGCCGAGCTTGGCCACCACGGGCACCGAATCGGCGGACGCGGCGGCGGCGAATTTGCGCCCCTTGAATGACTTGAACGGCTGCGGCCGTATGTCGCGGCGCGGCTGCTTCAGCGTCGCTCCGCCTTCGATGTATCCGGTTTCGAGCGCGTCCAATACCAGCTGCGCGTATTCATCAAACCGCTGCCGGCCTTCGTTCTGGTCGATGCGCAGCCCTTCGAATTCCCGTCGCGCCAGGCCGCGTCCGAACCCGAGGATGAATCGCCCATCGGAGACATGATCGAGCAGCGAGATCTGCTCGGCGAGGCGCACGGGATCGTGCCACGGCACCACGATCACCATCGAGCCGAGCTTGATGCGCTTGGTCCTTCCGGCGATGTAGGAGAGCACCTGGCACGGGTCCGGGCTGACGGAGTAATTGACAAAGTGATGTTCCGTGACCCACACGGAATCGAAGCCGAGCGGCTCCGCCCTCTCGCAATTCCCCAGTTCTTCGCGCAGGAACTGCCGATCGGGATAACCGCCCAGATGTTGAAAGCCCGCTCCGTAGCCGATGTGCATCGCCTGTCTCTCCTTCGATGGCCTCGCGCCCGCCGCCAGCGTAGTCTCTAGCGGGGTCGCGCCGAGTTCACTTCGATTCCCCAGTGCCGGGAATATATCAGATTGGACGCGATGGCACTACCTCGCGCGGAGGCGGAGACCAGGCAGGCGGGGCCGAAAGACCTCAGGCCGTCCCGACACGAAACGTCGGGCCGACCCGTTCCTTCGTCAGGGCAGGCCTGAGCTACATAACACCGAAATTCCGCGGCGGTGTACAATCCACGTGCTTCAGGGGACAAAACTGGAAATTTCGTGACCGCCCATGACTGAAAATCAAAACTACTTTGTCGCGGTCGTGGGCGGAGCCATCTCCGGCTCGGTCGCGGCGGAAATCCTGGCGGACCGCGGCATCCGCGTGGCCGTCATCGAGCAGAACAAGCGGCCCTACGGCAAGATCGAGGACGGCCTCCCGCGCTGGCACGTCGAGCAACGCAAGCAGGAGTACGGTCGCATAGACGCCCGACTGAAGAAGCCGGGCGTCTATTTCGTGCCCTCGACCAAGCTCGGCCGCGATCTGGAGTTCAACGACTTCTGCAACAACTGGGGTTTCTCGGCGGTAATTCTGGCGAACGGCGCCTGGCGCGATCGCGATTTGGGAGTCGCCGGAGCGCAAGAGTTCGTGGACAAGGGTCTGATCTACCAGAATCCGTTCATCTACTGGTACAACCACAAAAACGAGAAGGATTACACCGGGCCGCGCTACAAAACTCCCGACGAGGCGATTGTCGTCGGCGGCGGGCTGGCGTCGATTGACGTGGTGAAAGTCCTGCAGATTGACAACTACGAGCGCGCGATGAAGGCTCGCGGCATCCCGACCGATATGCACGAGCTGGAAAAGGGCATTCCCGCCGCCTGCAAGGCGCACGGGGTGGATCCGGAGTCTCTCGGCGTGAAGGGCTGCCTCCTGATTTATCGCCGCCGCGAGCAAGATATGCCCATGGCGCAGCCGCCAGACAACGCCACTCCGGACCAAATCGCCAAGACCGAGATGGTTCGGCAGAAAATGCTTCGCCTCGCCCGCGACAGGTACTTGTTTCGCGTGCAAGATCGCAGGCTGACCACGGGTCTGGTCGTAGAGAACGGCCGGGTCGTCGGGCTGCGAGTGGCGGAAACAAAGATCGAAGGGCGGAAGGCGGACCCGATTCCCGGTTCCGAGCACGAGCTGCGCGCGCCTCTGGTGATATCTTCCATCGGCTCCGTGCCCGAAATTCTTCCAGGGGTTGCGATGAAGGGCGAGTACTACACCTTTACCGATGAAGATTTGCCACGCTACTCCGGCGCCGATCGTGTCTTCGGCGTGGGAAACGTGGTGACCGGGCAGGGAAATATCCGCGTCTCGCTTATTCACAGCCAGAAGGTAACGAAACAGCTCATCGACGACTTTATGAGCGGAAGTAACCGCGGTGGGACCGCCGCAGCGTCGGCTGCGACCGCGGAAACACGCGCCGCTGGACAAGCGCAGGCAGTCCACCAAACACTGGAGACCATCCCCGCTTTATCGCCGGACCGAATCGCGGCACTCGAGCAGCGCATCCGAGCACGACAGGAACGGGTGGGCTACACCTCGGACTATGACTCGTGGATCGCGAAGGTTACTCCGCCCGACCTCGAATAGCCGCGTCGCCGCCCGCCCTTACTGCGTCGGCTGCTGCTGCATCATCATCTGTGGATTGAATGGCACCGGAGTTCCGACGATCTTAGTTTTTGCGCCGGTGATCAGCTTGGTGAGCAGCATGGATGAACTCTTGCCCTGGCTCTTCACCATGCCGAACGGGGGGACCTGGCTGCTAACCCATGTGTCGCCGCTGCCGTCGTTGGCTCGGTAATGTTCGCAGGAGAACGTGCCGGCTGGAGTCGTCACGGATTCCTTACCTAGATCCGTCGATGAGGCGCGAATGTCCAGCTTCGGACTTGGTTGGCTGCCCATGCGGCTTGTCTGGGCAGGCATTTCCATCGGATTGCGTCCTCCCATCTGCATGATCGTGCGGGTGGTAACGCCGTTCGATGAATCCGGCGTGATCAGCATCTTCATCACCATTTCGCCCATCTTTCCGGATGTTGTCGCCCATTCCAGCCAATAGGCGTCCTTCCCGTTCACCGTTTCCTTGCCAACGATCGTGAATTCGATGGTGGACTTGGCGCCTTCTGAATTCGTGGATTCATATTGCGCGCCCGACCCGACGGTCGGCGTGAAAATGCCTTGCGGCATCGAGGGCCGCATGCCCATACCCATCTGCGCGCTCGCCGACACGGTCAGAATCGTGAGACAAAACAAGCTCGCCACTGCAATCCTCAGGTTCTTCATGATGCCCCCCATTTTGTGAAGTATCTCGAGCTGGGATTCGCAGCCAGTTTACGTCAGCCAGCCGGAGAGCCCCGGCATATGTGCGCCGCTAGTTCAATTCTCGATAACTGATCAGGCGTATGCCCTTTGCTTCCACCGCGTGGCTCGCCTCCGCCGAAAGCAGGCCGTCGAGTTCCATCTGGCGTTGCTGCTGCAAACGCGAGCCTGACTTCACCAGCTCGGCGTCGCAAACGCCCGGATGCGACATGATTTCCGTTCGGCCGTCGGGCAGCGTGTCAATCAATCGACACAATGCATCGGCGCTCAAGCGTCCCGTCAAAGCCAAACCCAGGAAATGATCCGGCGAGTGGAGTCCATACTTTCGCGAAATAGACTTGAACCAAGCCCCGACCGCGCGCACAGACGTGGAAGCCGCCATGTTTCCAACGAGTCCCGCGTGTTCGCTTCGCGCGGTGCGCCAGGAATCGCGCAGATTCTCCACGGGATTCCTCACGCGCGTGATTCCGAACTCCTGAGCGACCCGGCCGATCGCGGCCATGACCCGCGGATGGACATGCGTATGCTTATGCGTGTCAACATGAGTTAGCTCAATCCCGGCGCGGCGGATTCTTTCGAGCTGCGCCCGCAATTCCGTTTCGATGTCCTTTGTGCGCACGCTTCCGATGCTAAGTCTCGCCACGAGCGCACCCAGCGACCGCGGCAAGCGCCCCTCGCGGTCCGTGAGAGAAGGAATTTCTTCCCTGGGAGCCACGGAAAGTCCTCCGGTGAGAACAAGATGGCACCCTACACCCAATTTCGGATTGGCTCTGGCTTGCTCGACGGCGTCGTCAAACGCGGGTCCGTTCGCCATCAGCGTGGCGCTGGTCAGAATTCCCTCGCGATGGGCGCGTACGATTCCCTCATTGACGCCTCGCGTGTATCCGAAATCGTCCGCGTTGAGAATTAAGTCTTTCATTTTGTTGTACGAATATGTTTCGGCAGCAAGGAATGTTATCACGCCACATGGAAGAGACGAGCTTTCCGCGATCTCGCGCGCCGAGGCAATTTACGCGCCAAATTTTCGCGCGGCGCACGAATCATGATGAATACTCTGTGAAAGTTTTCAACAGAACTGTTGAAAACTTTGTGGAAAAGAAGCTGCGACAAATCCAAATCCCGCACCAACACTGAGCTTAATCCTCTTTGCACAACTTCCGGGCAGATTTTGCCTTCGCCAAAACTTTTTTCAAGAAATATTTCTACGATCGATGCAGTTTCTACGGACGAAGAAAAACTTTTGCAGACAATTGCTTCAACGACGGCGAAAAAACTTCTCAGTACCAGTGAGGCGGCGGCTCCAGCTTGATCGAGACGGATTCTTCGTCCTTGTCTATGTCGTACCACTTGCCGAACGTGTGCCAGCCCTTGGCAATAACTTGAATCAGGATCTTGCCCTGCGGAATCTCGGAAATCTTCACCGAGCCTTCTTGATTCGTCTTGAAACTCAGCTCGGAAAGTTTCTCGTGGCGCAAGAATCCACCGGACTCGTAGTAGCGAACGTAGACGCTGGCATTGGATACCGGCTTATCGTTGGCGTCCGTGACGTGAATTCGGATCTTCGTGGTGAGCGAATCGGCGGATTTGTCGCGCTTCTTGTCCGGCGAACTTGGTTGCTCCTGCTGCTGCACCGCGTCGGGCGGGGTTCCCTGGCTCGGATGAGTTTCCTGAGCGAAAGTGGTCGCGACGCAGAGCAAGCCGGCTGCCAGCGCGGCTGCCGACACAGTTCGCCACCGTAGCCGCAGCTGGACACCCCGACGATTTTTCGCCGCGATCATAACTTGTTTGTTGTACTCCAATTGAATGCGCCGCTCAAGGGCCAGTCGAGGGATCGCCGCCGCTACGATGGGTGTAGCGGACGCCGAGACAAATGGCCTCACCTGCTCGCAGGCCGGACGGACTCTGAAATCCACTTGAGATACTCGCGCGAGCCGCCGGCGATCGGCACGGCGATGATTTCGGGCACCTCGTAAGTGTGTAACCTCCGCACCGCGCGTTCCACGGCGGCAAATCGCCGCCGGGAGGTCTTCAGAATCAGCAGCGCCTCCTTCGCCGATTCGACTTTTCGCTTCCACCGGTAGATCGACTGGACCGGCGCCTGCAATACATTTCCGCAAGCCGCCAGCCTGCGCTCGACCAGCGCACGAGCGATCTTCCTCGCCTGTCCCGCCGACGCGCATGTAACCAACACCACGATTTTGTCCGTCATCTCCCGCCTTTACTCTTGGATAGCTTCTCCGGCGATTACCAGATACGCAAGGGTTGCGCGACAAGATACAATAGCGCCGCGTGACGAGCCAAGCGATCCATTTCGGGACATCGGGCTGGCGCGGCATCATCGCCGAGGACTTCACTTTCCCGGGCGTGCGCCGTGCGGCGGCCGCGATTGCGGGCCACGTGCTGGCGCGAAAGAAATCTCCGACGCTCATCGTAGGTTACGACACGCGCTTCTTCTCGCCGGAATTCGCCCTCGCCGCCGCCTCCGTCCTGAGATCGCATGGCTGCCGCGTGCTTCTGTGCGGCGAGCCGACCCCGACCCCAGCCATCGCGCACGCGATCCTCCACGGAAAGCTCGACGGCGGGGTCAACATTACGGCCAGCCACAATCCGGCGGCATATAACGGCCTGAAATTTTCCGGAGCCGATGGCGGGCCGGCATTGCCCGAAATCACCAAGGACATCGAGAAACGCGCCGCCGCGCTCGAGGACGGTCCGGTCGAGCATAACCAGGTTGAAAACGATTTCCCCGGGATTAACCCGCGCGAGCCGTATTTCGAGCAGCTTCGCCGGATGATTCGCTTCGAAGTGCTCGCAAAGGCAAAGGGCAGTTTCATTTGCGACGCCGTCCATGGGTGCGGCGCCGGCTGGCTGGACCGGATCCTCAAAGATCAGGGAATCGTGGTGACAGAAATTCGCGCCCAGCGCGACGTCCTGTTTGAAGGCACCGGACCCGATCCTTCGGAACAGAATTTAGCGCCCCTGAAGAAAACTGTCTGCGAAAAGAAGGCCCTCGCGGGTCTGGCGACTGACGGCGACGCCGACCGCTTCGGCATCGTGGATCGCGACGGATCGTTCGTATCGCCGAATCACGTCCTCGGCCTGGTCTTTGACTACTTGCTCGAAACCCGCGGCTACAAGCTCGGCGCCTCCCGCAGCGTGGCGACCACTCACCTGCTCGACGCGGTCGCAAAGCTTCACGGCGTACAGGTGTATGAGACGCCCGTCGGATTCAAGTACGTCGGCCCGCTGCTCCGCGAAGACAAGATTGCGCTCGGAGGCGAAGAAAGCGCCGGCATGACGATTCGCGGCCACCTCCCCGAAAAAGACGGGATCCTCGCGTGCCTGCTCGTCGCCGAAATGATCGCGGCGCGCCAGGCTTCGCTGGGCGATCAGCTCCGCGATCTTTTCCGCCGGGTCGGCTCTGAATTCTGGCCCGTCCGGGTGAATTTGCATCTTCCGGAGGAAACGCAGGCCAAATTACCCGAGCGCTTGCGTTCCGACTTCAAGGAATTCGCCGGCCGGCGCGTTGCGCGCACGGATCGCACCGATGGATTGAAATTGACGCTCGACGACGGCGCATGGATTCTGATGCGGCCTTCGGGCACCGAGCCGGTCGTGCGCATTTACACCGAAGCGACCACGCAGGCCGAATCTACGAAGCTCGCCGAAGACGCGCGCGCCTGGATCGTGCGATGATGGAGCCAGCGATGAGCTTTGCCGAGCAACTGCGCGACTTTCTTCGCCGCAACGCGAACTGGTTCCTGGCAGGAGCGCTGGCGCTGTTGCTTATACAGGACGTTTTCGGCACGCACGGAGTCCTCGCCATGCGCCGCGCGCAAAAGGAAGCCGCGAACGTCAAGAAGGAAATTGAGCAGCTCAACGAAGAGAACCGCCAATTGCAGGACCGCGTGAAATCGCTCAAGACCGACCCACAGGCGATCGAGCGAATCGCGCGCGAAGAAATGGGACTGGCCCGGCCCGGCGAATACATCTTCAAGACATCGCCGAGGCCCGCCGACGCCTCGACGCCCGCACCGCATCCGGCTAACCCGCCGACGAACCCTTAAACGTTCGCCGCCGCTCGCGGCCCTCGGCGAACACGCGACAGAATTTCGCCGCCGCGCCCCTTCCAGCGTATCCGCGCCATGGCCAGCAGCACCATCGCCGAAAAGATCGCGAACAACCCCAGCGTGGCCATCGGAATTGACTGCGCGCGCTTCGGCAAGATCGAGAATCGCCCGTAAACGAATTCGATGTGTACCCAGTAAACCAGCAGCGACGCCTGCCCCAGTTGTATCACGGGGCTGAATCCAAACTGGCCAAGCCCCCAGCGGCACCACGCGTATACGACCCAGGTAATCATTAACAGGATTCCCAATCGCGCGAGAAAAAAGTTCGGACTCGTATGCCAATAGTCGTACACCGCGTAGAGTTGCACCGGCCGCGCGTCAATCCATGACGAAAGGAAGAATATCCCCGCGCCAGCCGCGCCGAAAAGAGCCGTCGCGCGCCCCGGATTCTTCGCCGGCCATTCACTGAACACGAGAAATCCGACGGTCAGCCCCGCGAACGCGAACGCCGTCCACGGGAAAATCGGAAAAAGCCACGGCTGCGGAACGTTGTACGTGTGCACGCCGTTGACATACGACTCGAGGTACCACGGCAGCCAGCGCGGCCGCCAGGTCGTCCACAGCGGCGGCGTCGCGAGCGCAATCCCGAGCGCGACACCCGCGGCCAGAATCGCGTTCGCGGCGCGGCTCCGCGCCATCCAGCACACCGCGCCCATGAGCATCAGTGAAATTCCGATCACGTTCAGCACATCCACGCGGAGCAGATCGGTCCACGGCGCCCACGGTTGGCCAAGGGCGAACTCCTGCACGCGAAACAGCAGCCCGAGCCCGAGAATTTTCGCTCCGCGCCAAATCGTCATCCGCGCGATCGCGCCCGGCGCGATTCCCTTCTGCCGCATCCGGTCGGTGAACAGCGCGCAGGAAATTCCAGCCAGGAACAGAAACAGCGGAGCGGGCAGCGTCCCGCCAAGTCGCGACCAGCCAATGAAATTCGTCGTGCGGGCCGCGCCGCCCAGCCACGAATCGTAGCAATGCGTCTGGAACATCAGCACGCAGGCGAGTCCGCGCATCCAGTCGATGTAAGCGAGCCGTTGTTTTCCGGATTCTGCCGCCGCGTTTGGCACGCGACAGCATCGCCGAGGCCGAAAGCCAAATCAAGTTCTTATCGCCGCGCACGGCGCGTCCGGTAAAATCATCGCGCATGGCAACGACCGCAAAATCCTGGCAGATGAGTTTTCCGGCGGCGTTCGTCGTCTGGGCGCTTGTGGTGGCGGCCGCGTTGATCGAAGGTGTTCGCTTCGGCTTCCACGGCCGCACGTTCGCCGTGGCGCTCGGAGTCGCCGCGCTGCTCTTCGCGTTCGAGCTGTTCCTCGCCGCGCCGCGCATCCTTCAATCCGCGCAGCGCGCGCTCGGTAGAGGCGGCGCCCTTCTCGCCCCGCTCGTGCCGCTCGGCGCGGTGCTGGTCTATTCGCTCGCGGTCACGGGCGATTGGAAAATGTTACTCGTCGGCGCGGCTTACGCAGTCGTGCCAGCTCTTCTGCTCGCGAGCAGCGCGGGAAAATCGCCGGGCACCTGGGAAGACTACGCCGCGCTTCTGGTCATCTGGCTGCCGGTCGCGCTTCCCGTTCCCTATCGCTTGTTGTACCGCGTGTTCCCCTACCCGCCGCCGCTAACGCACACGCTCGCCATCCTCATGGCGCTCAGCACGGCCGTCGCGGCGTTCGTACTGCTCCGCCGCCTCGACGGGATCGGCTATGCCATCGCGTGGGGTCGCGGCTTCACGGCGAACTTCTTGCTGCACTTTGCGGTGTTCACCGCAATCGCCATTCCAATCGGCGTGAAGATGGGCTTCCTGGTGTTTGACCCGTCGTTTGGACGCGCGCGTAGCTTCCCGCTATCGGTGCTCGGCGTTTTGTTTTTTACCGCGTGGCCCGAGGAATTTCTGTTCCGGGGATTGCTGCAGAATCTGCTCTCAAGAGCGCTGAAGAATCAGTGGGCGGGACTGATCGTCGCTTCCGTCATTTTCGGTTTCTCGCACATCTTCCATGCGCCGTTCCCTAACTGGAAGTATGTCTTGCTCGCCACGATCGCGGGATTGTTCTACGGGCACGTGTGGATGAGGACTCGATCGCTGCTGCCCGGCACGCTGGTCCACGCGCTGGTGGACATCTCCTGGCACATTTTATTCCGATAAATGAAAGACTGCCCTGCGGCGTGGATTACTTGCGCTGGCTTCTGCGCACGGCAAGCTGCCGCGCTCGCCGCTCTCCGAGCCACTGCCCCAAAATCAGCGCCAGATTGATCGCGACGAGCGAAACCACCAGCAGACCCAACATGCGTCCGGCGGACATGCCGTGCCTGTATTCATTCCAGTAGTAGTAACCGACGAATCCGTTGGCCAGAAGCAGTAGGAATGCGTTTTGCTTCTTCACTTTACAATTCCGGCCAGCGGGCTCGAGGCCGTGGCGTAAAGTTTCTTCTCGATTCGTCCGGCGAGGAACGCCTTACGCCCCGCTTCCACGGCCGCGCGCATCGCCTCGGCCATCAACACGGCGTCATGCGCGCCGGCAATCGCAGTATTCATCAGGACGCCGTCGGCGCCCAGCTCCATGGCGATCGCGGCGTCCGATGCGGTGCCGACGCCCGCGTCCACGATCAGGGGCACTTCCGTAATGCGTTCGCGCAGGATGCGCAGGTTCGCCAGATTCTGAATCCCCATGCCCGAACCGATGGGAGCGCCGAGCGGCATCACCGCCGATGCGCCGGCGTCGATCAGCTTGCGCGCCACGATCAGGTCGTCGGTGGTGTACGGCAGCACGATGAAGCCTTCCTTCACCAGCGTCTTCGTCGCCTGAATCAACTGCTCGGTATCGGGGAATAGCGTTTGCTCGTCGCCGATCACTTCCAGCTTCACCCACTCCGAAAGCCCGACTTCGCGCCCCAGCCGCGCCGCGCGCACCGCTTCGTCCGCCGAATAGCATCCCGCGGTGTTCGGCAGGATGAATATCTTCTCGCGGTCGATGTAGTCGAGCAGCGATTCCTTCGTGCGGTCCGTCAAGTTCACGCGCCGCACCGCGACGGTCACCATGTCCGCGCCCGAAGCCGCGTGTGCCCGCGCCATCTCCTGAAAGCTGCGATATTTTCCCGTGCCCACGATCAGCCGCGAATTGAAGGCGCGCCCCGCTATCACCAGTTGGTCTGTCATCGGATTGTCTCCACCTCGGATTGTATCGCGCGCGACTTTCGATCCGCTACGGCGTCCGCTGCGGCCGCGGCTCTTCCACGTCCGCATAAAGCCGCGCGATCACATCCTGATACCGCTCCTCGATCACCCGCCGCTTCATCTTCATCGTGTAGGTCAGCTCGCCGTTCGCGTGCGTGAAGTCCGTCTCGAGCAGCGCGAACCTCTTCGGCTTTTCGTATTGCGCGAGCGACGCCGTCAGCCGTTCGAGCTCCCGCGTATAGAGGTCCCTCACCCAAGGGTCGGAAAGCATTTGCGCCGGCGTTTGAAACTCCCGGCCGGCCTTGCGCGCCTGCGCCTCAATCCCCGCAAAATTGACGACCACTAGGACGGAGACAAATTTCCTCCTGTCGCCGACCACCATCGCGTTCGTAATCAGCGGTGACGACTTCAGGAGATTCTCAATCGGCGCGGGCGCCACATACTTGCCTCCCGCCGTCTTCAGCAGCTCTTTTTTGCGGTCCGTGATGATGAGATAGCCATCTTCATCAAGCCGCCCGATATCGCCGGTGAGCAGCCACCCATCAGGCGCCAGAACTTCGCGCGTGTCGTCCGGTTTGCGATAATAGCCCTGCATCACGCACGAGCCCTTCACGAGAATTTCGCCATCCTCCGCGATCTTCACCTGCACGCCCGCGATCGGACGCCCCACCGTGCCCACTTTATTCGCCTTCGGCGTGTTCGCCGAGACGACGGGCGATGTTTCCGTAAGCCCGTAACCCTGATAGATCGGCATGCCGATGGTCCAGAAAAACTCCAGTAGCTCGACGGCGAGCGGTGCGCTCCCGGACGTAAACGTGCGGATTCTGCCTCCCATGCCCGCGCGAAATTTCGAGTAAACGAGCGCGTTGGCGATGTGCCAGCGCAGCTTCACGCCCCCGGAAACATTCTTTCCGTATGCGCGCCACGGCGCCGCCTGCATGGCCACGCGAAGCGCCCAATCGAAAAGCGCGCGCTTCAATCCGGTTACGCGATGCCCTTTTTCGACGATGGTCGCGTAGATTTTTTCAAAGAAGCGCGGGACCGCCGCCACCGTCGTAGGATGGACTTCCAGGAGCGCCTCCGAAACCAGTTCGGTCTGCTCGATATAGGCCACAGTGATGCCGCGAAAAAAGTAGCTGTAATCCACGGTGCGCTCGTAGACGTGCGCGAGCGGCAAAAATGACAGCGCCACGTCACCGGGAAGCGTGTCGAGATCTCTTGCCGAATCGAGCGCGTTCGACGTGAGATTCGCGTGACTCAGCATGACGCCCTTGGGCTCACCCGTGGTGCCCGACGTGTAAATGATCGTGGCCAGTTGTTTTCCGGTCACTTCGGCGGCGCGGTTCCGGTACTGAACGATGTCGGCGTCGCCTGCCGTCGCGATCAGCTGCTCGTAGCGGAGGAACTCTCCGTGCAGGTCGGCGGGTGGCGCCACGGATATCACGTGTTCGAGCTCCGGCAACTGCCCGCGGCACTCGGCGATTTTCCGCGCTTGCTCTTCGCCCGAAGTGAAGACGACGCGCGAACCCGAATCCTTGAGGATGTAGGTGAGCCGGTCGGGCGACTCGTGGAAATAAACCGGCACGCTCACCGCGCCCAGCCCTACGATGGCGAAATCCGCAATCGCCCACTCCGGACAATTCGGCGCGAATAGGCCCACGCGATCGCCAGGCTTTATGCCGAGTTCGCCGAGCGCCCTGGACAAGCCCGCCACGCGCCGCAGCATCTCTTTCGCCGATATGGATTGCCAGGTGGCGGTTTTGGAGGCGTCCAGCGTGCGATACATCTGCGCCCGCGGATTCGCGAGCGTATCCACGGCGTCGAGGAAACATTTCGGGATGCTTGGGTAATCCGCGGGCATCGTCGCCACTCTAGCCCATTGTCCGCGCGGGGCGCAATGTGCCGTCCCCATTTCAGCCGCAGGCAGGAAGTCCGCAGCACCCCGCCCTTGCGCTCCGCTTATTCCGTACTAAGATGATCCCGTGAATGCCCGAAGAGAATTCGGATCGTCGAAGGCGGCGCGGCCATGGTGAAGCTCGCGGCGGACGAAACGACCGCCTATCAGCCTGTGCGCGCTCCGCGCGGCAATTCCCTTTCCTGCAAAGGCTGGCAGCAGGAAGCAGCGATGCGCATGCTGATGAACAACCTCGATCCCGAGGTCGCCGAGAAGCCGGAAGAGCTGATCGTGTACGGCGGACGCGGCAAAGCGGCGCGCAATTGGGAATGTTTTCACGCCATCGTGGCGTCGCTTCGCGCGCTCGAAAACGACGAGACGCTTCTGGTGCAATCCGGCAAGCCAGTCGGAATTTTCCGCACGCACTCCTATGCCCCGCGCGTCCTGATCGCCAATTCGAATCTCGTGGGCCAGTGGAACGACTGGAAACACTTCGACGAGCTCGACCGCGCGGGCCTGATGATGTACGGCCAAATGACCGCCGGGAGCTGGATCTACATCGGCACGCAGGGAATTTTGCAGGGCACCTACGAAACATTCGCCGCGGCCGCGCGAAAACATTTTCGGAGCGACCTGGCCGGAAGACTCGTGGCCAGCGGCGGCATGGGTGGCATGGGCGGCGCTCAACCGCTGGCCGCGACTCTCAACGGCGCGGCGTTTCTTGGAATTGACGTCGATCCCGAGCGCATCAAGCGGCGCGTGAAAACCGGCTACTGCGACGTGATGGTCAACGACCTCGACGAGGCGCTGCGCATCCTGAAGAATGCCGTCCGCAAGCGTGAAGCAACGTCGGTCGCCCTGGTGGGAAATTGCGCCGACGTGATTCCTGAACTCGCCCGCCGCGGAGTCGTCCCCGATCTGCTGACCGACCAGACCAGCGCGCACGATCCGCTGGGCGGCTACATTCCTCAAGGGCTCAACGTCGAGCAAGCCGCCGAGCTTCGTCACGACAACCCGGAGGCGTATCGCAAGCGCTCTCTTGAATCGATCGCCCGGCACGTCGAAGGCATGCTCGCGCTGCAGAAGCTGGGCGCCGTCACATTCGACTACGGCAACAACATTCGGACGTTCGCATTCCAGCAGGGAATGAAAAACGCCTACGATTTTCCGGGTTTCGTGCCCGCCTACATCCGGCCGCTCTTCTGCGAGGGACGGGGTCCCTTCCGCTGGGCCGCGCTGTCCGGCGAAGCTTCGGACATCCATCGCACCGATCAACTTGTCCTGGAAATGTTCCCGCACGACGAGATTCTCGGCCGGTGGATCGCACTGGCGCAGAAGCGCGTTCGATTTCAGGGACTGCCGTCGCGCATCTGCTGGCTGGGCTACGGCGAGCGCGACAAGTTCGGACTCGCGCTCAACGACCTGGTGGCACGCGGCGAATTGAAGGCGCCCATCGTCATCGGCCGCGACCATCTGGACTGCGGCTCGGTCGCGTCGCCCTATCGCGAGACCGAGAAAATGCGCGACGGCTCCGACGCCGTGGCGGATTGGCCGCTGCTCAACGCCCTGCTCAACACCGCGAGCGGCGCCAGCTGGGTTTCGATCCACAATGGCGGCGGCGTCGGCATCGGCTACTCGCAGCACGCGGGCCAGGTGATCGTCGCCGACGGCACGAAGGAAATGGCCGAGCGCATCGAGCGCGTGCTCACAAACGATCCGGGCATCGGCGTCGCGCGCCACGTGGACGCCGGCTACCCCGAGGCCATCGACTTCGCCCGCAAATCCGGCATTAAGATTCCAATGCTGTGAAGAACGACGGACCAGTTGCGATAGTGTTTTACCAGTTTACGCGTTAGTATCGGGGCCACTTACGTGCCCGATTGGCTGATTACCGGCTGCTCGGAGCTGCTCACGCTGCGGGGATCGGTCCCGCGCCGCGGACGAGCCCTCGCGGAACTGGGCCTGATTCGCGATGGCGCGCTGCTCGTCCACGGCGACCGCATCATGGCGATCGGCCCGCGCCGCCGCATCGAGCGCCTGAAGGAGGCGCGCCGCGCCGAGAAGTTGGATTTCGGCGGCCGCGTGGTTCTTCCCGGCTTCGTTGATTCGCACACGCACCTGATTTTCCCCTCGTGCCGCGCGGACGAATACGAGCAGCGCAATTCCGGAAGAACGTACGAACAGATCGCGCGCGCGGGCGGCGGAATCCGTTCGACGGTCAGAAACCTCCGGCGCGCTTCTGCAAATATGCTGCGCGAGCGCGCTCGATTGCATCTTCGGCAATTCGCGGCGCACGGAACCACCACGCTCGAAGCCAAAAGCGGCTACGGCCTCGATTGGAAGAGTGAGCTGAAGATTCTGGACCTCCTTCAGCAGTTGCATCAGCAACAACCGCTCGATATCGCCCGGACGTTTCTCGGCGCGCACGTCGTTCCGCCGGAATATCGCCGCCGACCCGAAGCGTTTGTGGATCTGCTGGTGAAGCGCTGGATTCCCACGGTCGCAACGGCGGGACTCGCGGAATTTTGCGACGTCTACTGCGATCGCGGCGCGTTCACGGAAGCGCAGGCGCGGCGGATTCTGACGGCGGGCCGGGCGTGCGGCCTGGTGCCGCGCATTCACGCGGAGCAGCTGACACACACGGGAGCGGCGCGCCTGGCGATCGAACTGCGCGCCGCCAGCGCCGATCATCTTGAGAAAATCAATCGCGCTGACATCCGCGCTCTTTCGCTGTCGAATGTGGTCTGCACGCTGCTGCCGGGCTGCGGTTTTCATCTCGGCCTGAGACACTTCGCTCCGGCGCGGCGACTGATTGATGCGGGCGCCATCGTCGCGCTGGCCACCGACTTCAACCCCGGCACTAGCCCCACGCTGAGCATGCCGATGATTCTTTCACTCGCATGCACGCAGATGCGCATGACTCCCGCCGAGGCGATTGCCGCAGCGACGATCAACCCCGCGTATTCGCTACGCCTGCACGACCGCGTTGGTTCGCTCGAAGTTGGCAAGTATGCGGACCTCGCGACGTTTGACGTGGCCGGCTACCGCGAAATTCCGTATTATTTCGGTGTGAACCTCTGTAGCCTGACCATGAAGCGCGGCGCGATCATCCACTCCAAGAAGCGTTAACCCATGAAGCATCTCGTTGAATGCGTACCGAATTTTTCCGAAGGTCGCCAGATGGCGAAGGTGGACGCCATCGTGGACGCGATGCGCGCCGTCCCCGGCGTGTATATTCTGGCGCGCGAAAGCGATGCGGATCACAACCGCAGCGTGGTGACGCTGGTTGGCGATCCCGAAGCGGTTCGCGAAGCGGCCGTGCGCGGCGTGGGCAAAGCTGCTGAATTGATCGACCTGACGCGGCAAACGGGCGCGCATCCGCGCGTGGGCGCGACCGACGTGGTTCCGTTTATTCCCATCGAGGGCGTAACGATCGAAGATTGCGTGGCGCTGGCGAACGAGGCGGGGCGCCAAATCTGGGAGCGCTTTCATATCCCCGTGTATCTCTACGAAGCCGCTGCGCAATGGCCCGAGCGAACCAACCTCGAAAACATACGGCGCGGCCAGTTCGAAGGCCTCCGCGAGGAAGCTCAGCGCAATCCGCAGCGCGCGCCGGACATTGGCGAGCCGCGCCTGCATCCCACGGCCGGCGCCACCGTCGTCGGCGCGCGCAAATTCCTGATCGCCTACAACATCAATCTGAACACTTCCGATCTCGAGATCGCAAAACGCATCGCCAAGACAATTCGGTTTTCGAGCGGCGGAATGCCGTGCGTCAAAGCCATGGGAGTGGACCTGCGCGCGCGCAACCTGGCGCAGGTCTCCATGAATTTGACGGACTTCGAGCAGACGCCGATCCATCGCGTGTTTGAAACGGTGAAGCGCGAGGCGGAACGCCTCGGCGTGGGGATTGTTGGTAGCGAAATCGTGGGCTTGATCCCCAGGCGCGCGATCGAAATGACCGCCGAATTCTATTTGCAAGTTGAGAACTTTTCGCCTGCGCAGGTGTTAGAGAACCGTCTGGAGGAATCGCTCGGTGGAGCGCCGGGGGAAAAGCCCCCAACGCTTGCCGCGCTCGCGCAGCCGTTTATCGACGCCGTCGCAAATCCCACACCCGCACCGGGCGGCGGATCGGTGGCGGCGCTGGCGGGCGCGCTTGGCGCGGCGCTGGGACAGATGGTGGCCGATATTTCCCGCAAGAAGAAATCGCTGGCGGCGCACTCGAAACCGCTTGCGGATACCGCCGAAGAACTGCGCCGCGCGTCGCACGCGCTCGCTGAAGGAATTGACCGCGATGCGGCGTCCTATGAATCCGTGCTCACGGCGCACAGGCTGCCCCGCGAGACACCCGAAGAGCAGAACCGCCGCAATCATGCGATCCAGCAAGCGCTAATGGGCGCGGTCAGCGCGCCGCTCGAGATGGCGCGCCGGGCCACCGAAGTATTTGAGAGGCTCGGGCAACTAGAACCGATGGCGGGCACGTCTATGCTTTCAGATGTCCGCGTGGGCCGAATGATGGCCGCGACCGCCGTTCGCGGCGCTCTGGAAAACGTGGCCACCAATCTTGCATCCATCACCGATGCCGCCTTTGCGAGCCGCGTACGCTCGGAGGTGCTTTCGCTCGCAACACGAGTTGACGAAACTTCCGTGGCGACCGGCCGATAAGATAGTCTTAGATGTCCTGAGGGGAAGAAAACGTGAGACAACAAAATCGTCGTTTCACCCGGATCAGAATCCTGACCGCGGGATTTCTGCTCCTGGCGCTGACCATCGCTCCACAGCCCAGCTCCGCCGGATCGCTCAGCACAGCGATTATCGGGATGTTTCCCAAGAATGTGGGCGAGTTTACGTACGCCGATTTGAAATCAGCCCGAAAATTCCCGTGGTTCCCGCAGCTTCGCGAGCAGCTTTTGCCCAGCCGCTTTCGCGACTTCGAGAAATTCCTGGCGTCCGCGGGCGTGGATCCAAACACGCAGGTTGATGAAATAGCGTGGGCTGGAATCTCGGCCACGAAAACCTCGGGGGAGGAAGTGGTGGGCGTCGCGCTCGGTTCGTTCGATCCATCGTCAAGCGAGGATCGCTTCAAACAACAGAAGCTCCCCATGATCGAGGTGCACGGCTATCACCTCTACGCCTTCGGCAGCGGAGCGGGCGCGAACGATATTCTGTTCACGTTCATCGATTCGAACACGGCGGCTTTCGGACACCGGCCCGCGCTTGAACAATTGATTGACGTCCGCACCGGCGTCTCGGAAAGCCTGCTGAGCAACGACCTGATTTTTGGGCTCATCGGCGAAGCCAACGGCAACGGGATCATCTGGGGCGTGCTCGACAAAACCTACGCGCACCTCGCCATGACGCAATTGCTGCCGGAAGCTAGCCAGTTCGCGCAGGCGAGCCCCATCATCAATAGAATTCGCGCGATGACGATCAGTGTGGATGCCGGCAGCGGCATTGACGCGCACTTCCAGGCCGTCTGCAATTCGCCGGACGACGCGAATTTGCTTTCGGCAGGAATGCAGGGCGCGCTGATGATGCGCCGCTACCAGGAAGCGCAGGACCATCCCGACCTCGCCGGCGCGCTCGATCAGGTTCGCGTGGCACCGGCCGGCGACCGGCTGAAGATAGAGGCCCCCGTGACGCAGGACCAGCTTCTTTCGCTGATCAAGACACGCGCGTTTGCGTCGCCGATGTAGGAATTTCGTTGGATTCTTGCAGCGAGTAGGCGGAAAGAACGACGTGCAGCGTCAGGTCGCCGAACCGGACTTGGCCACGCCGCAAGGTTTGACCAGCGTAACGTGCACGCAGCCTTCGCGCCCTTCGCATCGGACGCGATCCCCGAACTTGCCTTCCAGTCGCTTGCGGATTTCCTCGAGTTTCGCGCCGAGCGATGACTCTATCGTCAGCTCAAGCCGGTCCGGAAACTCGTCCAGGACAAGCTTCGTCGTGGACGCGCCGCTTCCATTTCCACGGCCGGCGATCACCATCTCGCGGGACGCCTCGACCGCGGCAGCAGCGACGTCCTCCTGTGTTTGATCGGGCAGCCCGGCTCGTTTCGCGGCGTGAGAGATCACCGCACCGATCGACGCCATCAAGCGCGGATCGTTATCGAGCGCGCATTCGATCCGGCTGGTTCGAGCGGCGGAGGAGGCAGGAGCCTTTCCGGCGAACTCCGCGCTCATCGGTGATCACCGGTTTCGGCCAAGCGCATGTCGCATGCTTCGCGGCAATCCGGGCAGTAATAGAGGCCGTCCAGACAAAGGTGGACGTGTTCCTGTGACTGGCAAAAGCAGCAATACTTCTCGCAGGTGCATTGCGCTTCTGGCTTATCGCATTGCGAGCAAACGGTCGTCACTGTGGCTGTCCTTCCGCTGGGAGCCGGGATCGCCTAGTATGGATAGTAGGCCACACCCGGGCGCGAGACAAGCGCGGTCGGCGTAATGAATGACCTGGCGGATATCTTCGCGAGAAGAAATCGCCGGTATGGACTCTACCTCTTCTCGTTCCTGGCCTTTTCCACGGGCAGGGCGCGTTGCGCAGCCACGGGCGGCGCGATTTCCCCGGTGGCGGTCGCGGGCGCCGGCGCGGGAAACGAAAGCTCGCGGCCATCGGAGATGGCGGCGGCCGCTTCGGTCAACGATTCCGGCATGGGCGAACTCATCGGCACCAGTGCGCCCTCGGCTTCCTTCATAAAGGTGAGACCAGCGTCGGCCTCGCTCCAGTCGATTGAGATCACATCGCCGAGCGAGACCTGATTGGTCGCCAGCAAGCTCGCCAGCGGATACACCACGTGCCGCTCGATCGCGCGCTTCAGATGGCGCGCCCCGTACTTCAGGTCCGTGCCCTCGCGCAGCAGAAAATCTCTGGCACTTGGCGTAACGCGGAACAGGAATCTTCCCTTCGCCGTTTCGAGCACGCGCTGCTGAACCATCCCCAGCTCGATTTCCAGAATCTGCTCGAGCTGCTGCGAGCGCAGCGGATGGAACACCACAACCTTGTCAATCCGGTTCATGAATTCCGGCGCGAATTTTCGCTTCGCGGCTTCCGAGGCGGTTCGCTCCACCTTTTCGTCCAGCCCCACCTGCGTTTCGGGCCGTAGCAGCGGAGCAAAACCCATCCCTCCGGTCATCAGCTCGGTAATTTCCCCGCCGCCCAGGTTCGACGTCATGAAAATCATGGTTTGCGACAAATCCACGCGGCGGTTGTCGCCGAGCGTAAGCGTCGCCTTGTCGAGGATGCCGAGCAGCAGTTGCCATAGTGCGTCCGACGCCTTTTCGATTTCGTCGAACAGCAAGAAGCTGATCTTCAATTTGTCGGTATGATATTGCGCGAGCGCTTCCTGAGTGATCAGCGGATGCGTCTCGCGGTGCCCCAGGTATCCTGGGGGCGAACCGATCAGCTTCGCGATTTCGTGCGAGTGCTGAAACTCCGCGCAATCCACCTTGATCACCGCGTGCGGATCGCCGAACAACACTTCGGCCGTGGCTTCCACGACGCGCGTCTTCCCCGCGCCCGTCGGCCCGAGGAACAAAAGATTCCCAACAGGCCGCCCCGGCGAATTCAGACCGGCGCGAAACACTTGATACAGGTCCACCACGGCCTGCACCGCTTCGTCCTGCCCCACGATTTTCCGACGCAGCCCTCCCTCGAAATCGCGCGACTCCACACTGCGCAGGGTTGGGTCGAGTTGTAGTGCTTGCGCGCCCATGGTCGTGCTCCCTACCGGAACTTTCTGCCGCTCTCGAGATTGCGCGGTGCGGACCGCTCGAATTGATCGAGCTTGATGTCCACCGTCGAACGCAGCAATCGCAATTGCGTGACCAGTTCCCGGCTCGAATTGGCGCGGTCTGTCAGCACCAGCATCGGCGGTGACAGATCGGCCAGGTCCAGGTTAAGGTTGCGTAACGAATGCATCAGATTCTGCACGTACAGCGACCGAATATTGAATAGCTCGACCCGGCTGCTCACCCGCTCGCGCAGGTGCGACCAATCCAGTTCGAGGAAGGGGTGGCTCCGCGAAACCGTGCGGACCACTTCGTCGGTAATACGCGGCCGCTCCCCCAGCCGCGCGAGCTGCAACTGCTGCACTTTTCCCTGCCGGCGCACGTTGTGCACCAGGAAATAGGTGTTGCCTTTTCGCCTAACAAAAGCCACAACTGTCTCCTTCGGGCCGGGCGCGACTTCCTACTGCGCCGTAGTGTATGGGCCATCCACTACACCGTCAATGGTACGATGCAACAGATGGCGCCAAGTTGCATACAATTGGTTATTACTTGGCAGGAAATTCGGCATTGCGCGCATTCAGTGCAAATGGGGGGGTTGCGCCGGCCGACGAAGTAAATGGGAAGGCCAAACTCTATCGAAATCATTTGGATGCTGAATCGAGGGGGGCGCGTGGCCCGCAAGGAGCCGAAGGAATGTCCTGGGAGCGCGTCTACCGGCTGGTGAAAAAAATCCCGCGCGGGCGCGTAACCACGTATGGGGAGCTGGCGCGAGCGCTCCGGCTTCGCGGCGGTGCGCGAGCGGCGGGTTACGCCATGGCTGCGTGCCCCAACGGACGAGGCATCCCGTGGCACCGCGTGGT
>JARLGK010000049.1 GCA_031296075.1 Candidatus Acidiferrales bacterium | reverse complement strand
CCGGCGTCGCATGAAAGATCCAGAGGTTCCGGGCTCGAGGGTTCTCTGAATTCCCAAACCGCAAGCCTGGCGCTTCCGCAGGACGAAGTCATCACAATTTCCGTCGTGAGTGGTTTGTCCCAAGGTATGGAATTCGAACTCTCGACCCCTCTCGTGACGATAGGGCGACTGGGAGGCGGTGCCGATATTGAAATTGACGATTCGGAAGTGTCGCGTTCGCATTGCGCTATTGAAGTGAGGCCGACGCGATTCTGCTGCACGATCTGCGTTCTAAGAATGGGACGTATCTCCGCAATTCTCGCGTTTTCGTGGCCCGGTTGGAGCCCATGTCGAAATTTCGAATCGGTTCTACGTTTCTGCAGATCAAGATGATCCCGAACGAAAAAGCCCGGGAAAGAAACCGTGACCGGCTGAACCGTTAGGCTGCCATTGACGCTGCGGCCGAGCGATTACTTGGCAACGTGAGATTTGAATCCTTGCAGATCTAACCGCTCTTGATTTTCTGCAATTTCGTCGGCGTTCCCGTACGGACCCACTTCAACATGGTAAGATTGCATCCAGAGGACAGTCTTGTGAATGCAAATAGCGTGGAAGCCTAACTGAGTAAGGCGGTCAGCTGCATCGTCAGCCCATTTTGCGTCTTTGAAAGAACCTACTTCAAGATAGATCCCAGTCGAGGCTGGCTCGCTTTCTTCCGTTTTTGGCTGATTGGATACGGCTGTTCCTATCGATACTGTTGTCAGTGATGGCGTTGATCCGGCGACCGTCTGCTCGTTCGCTATATCGGCGGTCTCACGAGTTGCCGATTGCGCAGACGTACTGGCAAATAGAGGTACTCGAATCTTCCGGATCGCTGGGCTTGTCTTAGCTGGCAATGGCGGCAAGATCCGGGCCTGTTCTTTCGGGTTCTCCAAGGGCTCTACGAGGGTAGGCCTGGACTCCAAAGTGTCGTTCGTAGGCGTCACACCGGATGATAACGAGGCATCATCGGGTGCATGGTCGGCATTTAGATTGAGGTCAACGTCGCCCCTGTTTGTAACTTCTCTTGTATCCGCCGCGGGAACAAGATCGGGCGACGGCACGCCGTTCAATGACGGCTCCTTCAAAGTAGATGACTCAGGGCTCGGAAGAGACAGCCGATCTGTCGCCTCGGTCGCCGTTTGTTCGTGATGGATCTTGTGGCTCGTTGCTAGTCCAAAAACAACGGTCGCGCTCACGAATATCACGCACAGAATTGCTGCTGCCTGGGCCGAGCGAATTCTTTCTCGGGTTCGCAATTCCCAGGCACGCCGCAACGGAGCTAGCTCCTGATATCTGGGAGACACGATCCTTTTTAGATCAAGACTTGCTCGCTGCACTTCGCCGGCGAAGGAAATCAAGTAGGAAAAAGCAGCATGGCCTTTCTGAATCCCCGAGTGCACCAGGGGATGTGTTCTGAAAGCGGCACCCCTTAGATCATCAGCGTTATTTCTTTCACACTTCTTTAAGGCGGCATCAAGTTCACTCACAGACCGAAAGCGGCTCTCAGAATTCTTACGCAAACATTTCAGGACGACCGCTTCGAGCTGTAGCGGAAGCGATGGGACAATTTCAGATGGTCGTTTTGGCGCATCCCGAATTTGCTTTAGAGCGACGGCAATGGTGGTTTCGCCGGTGAACGCCTGCGAACCCGTCACCATCTCATACAGCAATAGACCCAACGAATAGATATCGGTTCGCGGACCCATGGGTCTAAGTTCTATCTGTTCAGGAGCCATGTACTCGGGCGTTCCAACAATAGTTCTAGTCATCTGGCCATTTTCCTGGGACAGACGGGCGATGCCGAAATCCATAATTTTCACATTGCCGGATCGATCTAACATGATGTTTGCGGGCTTCAGATCCCGATGCACGATTCCCTGGATATGCGCCTCATGGAGACCCGCGCATATCTGACGCGCAATCAGGATCGACTCAGCCACGGAAAGAGTCCCGACACGATGCAACCTGGACAGTAGGCTCTCACCCTCAACGAATTCCATCGAGATACAGGCCGCGGCGTCAGTACGATAGAAGTCATGAATCCGGCAGACGTTCTTATGGGTGACTTTTCTTGCCAGGCAGACTTCCTTTCGCAGATTCTCTCGCATTGCGTGGTCAGACGCAATCTCCGGCTTCAGTAGCTTCAGCGCGACAATCTCCTCCGTTTCGCGATCTCGAACCTTGTAGACGATTCCCATACCACCGCTGCCAATATGGGACAAAATCTCATAACGCGCCGGGACGTTTAAGAACCCCTGGCCAGCATCGACCGCAAGGTTACCTTCTTGTTTAGTTCGGTCGGCGGCGGCTGCTGTATCGCGCCATCGGGTGGCGGCCAACTTCGTCGCCGAGGTATCAATAGTGGTCATGGGGTTAATTTCACTTCTTCTGGGTACACCCTAGAGTAGGGGCGGCCCGTAGACTTACCAATAGCCTCTTCGTAGGCCAGCCCTAGTACTAAGGTTCCCCGGGCTCGGCGTACTCTTCCAACGACAGATCTCAGCCACTTTTAAGCGACTATTGCGGATAAGTCGGACTAAATGTCGCGAAACTTCGCAAGGACACCGATCTATTGCCCGCAATCCGCGAGCCCGATCCTAAGCGCCGTCCGCACGCCGATCGAAGAAGCCTCGGAATTTTCTTCTCGCGACCTTTCTCATGTCCCGACTCCGAGAAAAGTGCAGGTTGTACGACCGCTGAACGAACGGCCAGTAGACTCGCCTCCCGCAATTTGCCATCGTAATAGTGACGACGAATACCATCCGCTCTCTCGACGAGAGCCGAATGTTCTTTGACAACTGAATGGGGTTTTGTGGCACAGACAATCCTGTCTGTGCGAACGGAGTCTATTTCCGCTTCAGGCGAAACCGCAGAGAGAGTTTCAAAACACAAGTCACGATTCCCGAGTCACGATGCGCCCGCCACCAGTCACCAATCACCACTCACTAACCACCGCATTTAAGTGACACACCATGCCGAGTAATTTGCGGTGCATCTCATTGAAAACAAAGCATCGGGGTACCAACTAAGTGTGACACTTTTTCGGAGGGGCGCGGAACGCTTCGGCGGTCGACAGAGCCGTTAAATTGACCCCACCAACCTCCGCGCCTATACTTGAATTTCAAGCCATCGAAGATTCCGGGGAGCAATCGCCATGGAAAAGCCCATCATACTCAGCGCCGTCCGCACGCCGATCGGTAAATTCATGGGCGGGCTGTCGCCGCTCACCGCGCCCGAGCTTGGCGCGAAAGTTGTCGCCGAAGCCGTCCGCCGCGCGGGCATCGAGCCCGGCCAGGTTGACGAAGCGATCATGGGCAACGTGCTTCAGGCGGGCCTCGGACAGAATCCGGCGCGGCAGGCCGCGCTGAAGGGCGGCCTCGATTCTCGCGTTGCCGCGATGACGATCAACAAAGTTTGCGGCTCGGGGCTGAAAGCCGTCGGCCTGGCAGCGCAGGCCGTGATGCTCGGCGAATCGGAAATCGTGGTCGCGGGCGGCATGGAGTCCATGTCCAACGCGCCCTACCTCATGAAGGGCGCGCGCTCCGGCTTCCGCCTGGGCAATGCTGAACTCCTCGACTCGATGATCGCGGACGGCCTGTGGGACGTGTACGAAAATTTTCACATGGGCCAGACCGCCGAACTCGTCGCCGAAAAATACGGCATCTCGCGCCAGGAGCAGGACCAGTTCGCGCTCGAGAGCCACCAGAAGACCGTGCGCGCCACGAAGTCGTGCTTCGTCAGCGACCAGATCGTTCCCATCGAGCTGTCCCAGCGCAAGGGCCCGCCCGTGGTCATCAAGGTGGACGAATCGCCGCGCGAGGACTCTTCGCTCGAAGCGCTCGCGAAACTCAAGCCCGCGTTCAAGAAGGAAGGCGGCACGGTAACCGCCGGCAACGCGCCGGGCACCAACGACGGCGCCGCGGCTGTCGTCGTCACTAGCGAAAAGAATGCCGCGCGGATGGGAAAAGCGCCGATGGCGCGCATCGTCGCACAGGCGGTCAGCGGAGTCGAGCCGAAGTGGGTGATGATGGCGCCCGTGGACGCGGTCGAAAAGCTGCTCGCGAAAACCGGCTGGGACCGCGATAAAGATGTGGACCTGTACGAGTTGAACGAAGCGTTCGCCGTTGCCGCGATTGCCGTGACGCGCGTACTGAAGCTCAATCCCGAAAAGGTAAATGTGAACGGAGGCGCCGTCGCGCTCGGTCATCCCATCGGCGCGTCGGGCGCGCGGGTGCTCGTCACGCTGCTCTACGAATTGCAGCGCCGCAACCTGAAGCGCGGCATCGCGGCCCTCTGCCTCGGCGGTGGGAATGCGGTGGCGTTGGCAGTGGAACGATTCTGAAGTTCCGGGCCTGTTGAATCTGCGCCGCGGAGGATTTCGTGAAGGTCGCTGCCGTAGGGTTTCGCGCTCACTCCGGCTGGACCGCCCTCGTCGCGCTCACGCTGACCAAAGGCGCGCCGACGATCGTCTCGCGCCAGCGCGTCCATCTCGTCGAAACCTTCACCTACGAATTCCGGCAGCCTTATCACACCGGCGAAAAGCTTCCGCTCGACGAAGCCCGCGCATTCGTCTCGCGCATGCAGAAAGAATCGCGACGCCTTGCACTCGATGCCATCCGCAAGCTGCAAGCTGACCTGCAGGAGCAGGGCTATTCACTCGCGCGCGCCGGACTTCTCCTCGCTTCCGGCAGGTCGCTTCCCGCGCTTCCGCAAATTCTCACGTCGCATTCGCTGATTCACTCCGCCGACGGCGAGCTTTTCCGCGAAGCCATACTCGACGCAAGCGCCCGCTGCGGCCTCAAAGCCCAAACAATCAAGGAGCGCGAAATTCTCGAGACCGTTTCCCGCGCGATTCGCATCAAGCCCGCCGATCTCACCCGCCGCATCGCCGAACTCGGACGCCCGCTTGGTTCGCCGTGGATACAGGATGAAAAGCTCGCCGCCCTCGTCGCCTGGCTCGCCCTCAAGTCGAAATAGTCGCGGCGCTCGCGTCTTTCTCTACAGCCGCGAGGCGAGGAACAGGCCGCCGCAAACAGCCACTGCATCCTCGACGAGCGCGATCACGAAATCCGGCGAGTGCAGCGCCTTCACGAGCCCCGTGCGCACATAATACCCGCCGAAGGTGCCGACGACGGCGCCGACGGCTCCCAGCAGCGCGCCGATCCAGAGCGAGCCGCCAATTCCCGCGCTCAGCGTGGCCGCCGCGAATGCGCCCATGACGATCCGGATGATCAGGGAAGGCGTCGCGGTGCGTGGGGGTGTCTTGGGCAGCTTGTCGTTGACGATCTCGCCGACCGCGGCCAGCGTGAAAATCGCAACCGCCACGATCGTGCCCATGAACGCGAGATGAGTGCCCAGTAAATTGATCCAGTGCAGATGCGCGGCCCACGCGACCACCGCCGGCGCGGTCAGCGCCCGCAGCCCGGCGATCACGCCAATCCCGAATGCCAGTGCGAGAACCAGATTTGAATTCGTCATAAGCGCTCCTCCGTTTAGACGAAGCGCGCCGATTATACGTGAAAAATGACCTCCATTTGGAGCGTCCTGCTATCATGAACGCGACCATGGCCTCCGAAATCATCAAGACCGTCGCCGTGCTCGGCGCGGGCACGATGGGCAACGGCGTCGCGCACGTGTTTGCGCGCGCGGGCTACAACGTGATCCTCCGCGACGTCGAACAGCGCTTCCTCGACCGCGGGCTCGAAACCATCGGCAAGAATCTCGACCGCGAAGTGAAAAAGGAAAAAATCACCGCCGCGGACAAATCCGCCATCCTCGCGCGTCTCAAGCCCACGATCGACATGACCGCGCTCGCGGCCGTCGACTTCGCCGTAGAAGCTGTGCCGGAACAACTCGAGCTGAAAGTCCGCGTGCTGAAGGACGCGGACGCGATCCTGCGCCCCGGCGTGATCCTGGCGAGCAACACCTCCTCGATCTCCATCTCGAAGCTCGCCGCCGAGACCAGCCGCCCCGAAAAATTCATCGGCATGCACTTTTTCAATCCCGTGCCGGTAATGGCGCTCGTGGAAGTGATTCGCGGCCGCGCGACGAGCGACGAAACGTTTCAGACCACGATGTCGCTCTGCGAAAAGTTGGGCAAGAAACCTGTCGGCGTCAACGATGCGCCCGGCTTCGTTTCCAATCGCGTTCTGATGCCCATGATCAACGAGGCAGCATTCGCGGTGATGGAGGGTGTGGCGACGCCCGAGGCCGTGGACGCCGTGATGAAGCTCGGCATGAATCATCCCATGGGCCCACTCGAGCTCGCGGACCTGATCGGTCTCGACGTCTGCGTGGACATCATGGAGGTCCTGCACCGCGGCTTCGGCGACGCGAAGTACGCGGCCTGCCCGCTCCTGAAGCAGCATGTCGCCGCCGGCCGGCTCGGCCGCAAATCCGGCCAGGGTTTTTACAAGTATTGAACCGGTCGTTCCCGCGCTACACTCGCCGAAAATATATCTTCGCCTTTTATTCGCCTCGTGCTAATATCCCCTTCCAGAAAGCAATGGAGCCGGGTCAGGGGCAGTCTGGTAGAATCGGGCCGCCCGCCACGGCGGGACCTAAAACGAACGCCCTCTTGAGGTGCAAAATGAACGACGAAAAGTCTAAAAACCTGGAATTGGCAATCTCACAAATTGAGAAGGATCACGGCAAGGGCTCGATCATGCGCTTGGGCAATCGCGACGTGCTCGTGCCGGTAAGCGTCATCTCCAGCGGTTCGATTTCGATTGACGCGGCCCTTGGCGTGGGGGGATTCCCGCGCGGACGCGTGATCGAAGTGTACGGCCCGGAATCGGGCGGCAAGACGACGCTCACGTTGCACGTGATCGCCGAGGCGCAAAAGGCCGGCGGCATCGCCGCATTCATCGATGCCGAACACGCGCTCGATCCCGTCTACGCCCGAAAGCTGGGCGTGGACGTCGACAACCTGCTCGTCTCGCAGCCGGACAACGGCGAACAGGCGCTTGAAATCGCGCAGGCGCTGATTCGTTCCAATGCGGTGGACATCGTCGTCGTGGACTCGGTCGCCGCGCTCGTGCCCAAGGCTGAACTCGAAGGCGATATGGGCGACCCGCAGATGGGTTTGCAGGCGCGCCTGATGTCGCAGGCGCTGCGTAAGTTGACCGGGATCGTTTCGAAGTCGCGCACCTGCCTCATCTTTATCAACCAGATCCGCGAAAAAATCGGCGTGATGTTCGGCAATCCGGAGACAACCACCGGCGGACGCGCGCTGAAGTTCTACGCTTCGATTCGCGTGGATATCCGGCGCATCCAATCCATTAAGGATGGCGACCGCGTGGTCGGCTCGCGCACGCGTGCGAAAATTGTGAAGAACAAAGTCGCCGCGCCGTTCCGCGAGGCCGAATTCGACATCATCTACGGCGAAGGCGTTTCGCGCGAAGGCGACCTGCTGGACCTCGGCGTGGCCAAGGGCCTGCTCGAAAAGTCCGGTACCTGGATTTCATACAAGAGTGAACGCCTTGGCCAGGGCCGCGAAAATGCGCGCCTTTTCCTGCGCGAGCATACCGACATCCGCGACAAAATCGAACACGAGCTTCGCAAATCGCTCGGCCTGCCGACAGCGCATTCTTCCGACGACGCCAAGAAACCCGCCGCCGAAGCGGAGAAGCCGGTCGCGAAGGCTGCCGCCGCCGGACAAGCTCGCGCCGCTCGCTAATCCCGGGCGCCGCTCGCGCATTCGCCGTGGTCTTTCGGGTCGTGATTTTTCGAGTGCCTTGGATTTTCCGAGTGCCCCATCCTTTGTGGTTTGTGCAAAGGGTGGGGATTTGGCGCCAATGCTTGGCACGGCGCCGCCCACGTGGCATGGGGCGTTGGGGCGTGGTTCGATGAGGAGGTTCCAATGACACCATCCGAACGAGAACGAATTGCAGCTTATCTAACGGAGACTCGTGAGAATTTGCTCCGCACCGCCAGAAATCTCTCGCCCACTCAGTTGCAATACAAGCCCGCCCCGGATCGCTGGTCCGTGGCCGAATGTCTCGAGCACATCGTGGTCGTCGAAACCTTGATTCTGGACAACATCAATAACACGTTGCAACAGGCGGCCGGTTCTTCCGCGTCCTCCTTCGGCGACGATGGTCTCCGGCAAATGGTTGTAGATCGCAGCACTCGCGTGAAGGGTCCGGATCGCCTGATGCCTTCCGGCCGATGGCCGGACGGTCAATTGCTGAGTGAATTCGAAGCGGCTCGCAAACGCACGGCCGATTTCGTCGCCGCTACAAACGCCCAGCTGCGGGAATACGCATTTCCACACCCGATGTTCGGCCCGCTCGATTGTTACCAGTGGCTCCTCTTGGCTGGCGCGCACGGCGAACGCCACCGGGCGCAGGCCGAAGAAGTCATGGCCGACGCGGGCTTCCCGCGCGCCTCCGCGGCGCACTAGCACCTTTCTTAGAGATTCCTTATCGTTGTGGGACGGCGCGTCCGCAGCGCGCACATGAACGATTCCTGTCCTTGCGACCAGTTGCGCCGCGCCCATGTCAAGGTGGAAAATAGGTTCAGCATTCTAGTTGCGATTCTACGCTGTGCTTCCTTACACTGAGCGTAGCTAACGCAACGGAAAGAATCAGCATCTAAGCAAAAACATGCGACGGACCCCAGCTCTCCAATACGCAGTTTCGATTTTGTGCTTTGTGTGCATCGCCGGATGGAGCGCCGCACTCGCGGCGCCTCCGGCGCGGCACCGCCATGCCCGCGTCGTGGAATACGTGGACCCGGCGAAGGACGACGTAACCGCAAACGACGACCCTGTCGTCCGCGAAATTGCCGTGGAGGCCCTGGGCCACGAAAAGGGCTCCGTCGTCGCCGTGGATCCCACCAATGGCCGCATCCTCGCCATCATCAACCAGAAGATGGCGTTCTCCGCCGGCTTCGAGCCATGCTCGACCATCAAGCCTTTCGTCGCGCTCGCCGGACTTCAGGAAGGCGTCATCACTCGCGACACGATGCTTCGCGTCGGCAATCGCCGCTACATGGACCTCACTGAGGCCATGGCGCACTCGAACAATAAATTCTTTGAAGCGGTCGGCTCGCAACTTGGCTTCGATCGCGTGATCAAATATCACCAGCTTATGGGGCTCGGCCAGCGCGTCGGGTACAACATTCCCGAAGAGCAGCCCGGCTTTCTGCCTGCCAGGCCGCCTGTATTTGGGGGCGTCGCGCGCATGTCGAGCTTCGGTGAGGGCATTCGCATCACGCCGTTCCAGCTCGCGTCGCTGGTGGGAACTCTCGCCAATGGCGGCCAGCAATATTACCTGCAATATCCGCGCACCGACGAAGAGCGCCAGAATTTTCAGCCGCGCGTCCGCCAGCAGCTTGATATCGCGCCGCTGCTGCCCGATCTCCGCGAAGGAATGCTCGCTGCGGTCATGTACGGCACGGCCCGTCGCAGCTACGATCCCGACGGCGAACAGGATCTCGGCAAGACCGGCACCTGCAACGATGAAGGAGTCGGCGGGCGCCTCGGGTGGTTCGTTTCCTATGCCGACCAGGCGCATCCGAAAATCGTGATCGTGGTTCTGCTTCACGGCGGCAGCCGCATCATCAGCGGTCCGCACGCCTCGCAAATCGCGGGCCGCATCTACCGCGGTCTCTACGCGCGGAATTATTTCGCTGACGCCGAGTCGCCGCGCGTCGCGGAGTTCGCGGCGTCTTCCTCGGGTTCCGCTGGCTCCTCCGGCTCCCGCTAGACTTCATCACCCGAAATCAGGCTCTTGCGTGCAACGGCGAGCGCGGTGTATACGTGTGTCACCAAAGTTGATTCCGAACTCCTGGGGGCACTCGCATGAGGCTGAGACTTATTCCATTCTTGTTCGCAGTTTGTCTGGCGGCATTCGTTCCCGCGCGAGCCGCGGCGCAGCAATCCTGCGATAGCCTTACGTCCCTCGAGATTCCCAACGCCACGATCACGTCGGCCACGACCGTCGATCCTCCGCCGGACCTTTCGATACCGCTTCCGCCCAGCCCCATCGGTCCGGCGAGCACTCTGACCATCTCGACCCCGTTTTGCCGCGTGGTCGCGTTCTCCGCGCCTACCAGCGACTCGCACATCAGCTTCGAGGTATGGCTTCCGGTCACCGCGCGATGGAACGGAAAATTCGAGGCCGTCGGTAACGGCGGCTTCATCGGTCAGATCGGATATAGCGCGCTTGCGGCGGCTCTCAATCGCGGTTACGCCACCGCGAGCACCGATACGGGGCACGCCAGTGGCAACGATGAAAGCTGGGCGCTGGGCCATCCGGAAAAGCTTGTCGATTGGTCGTATCGCGCGGTCCACGAAATGACCGCGGATTCGAAGCTGATCGTCGCCGCCTTTTACGGCAAGCCCGCGAAGCTCTCCTACTGGAACGGCTGCTCGACCGGCGGCAAGCAGGGGCTCACCGAAGCACAGCGCTATCCCGACGACTTCGACGGCATCGTCGCCGGTGCGCCCGCGAATTACATCACGCATCTTCAGGCCGGAGGCGTGTACACGAGCTGGGTCAGGCTCAAGGACGGCGAGAACTCCGCCAATTTTATTCCGGCCGCAAAATTGCCTTATCTCCACAAAGCCGTGCTGGACGCATGCGATGCAAAAGACGGAGTGACGGACGGCGTCATCGGCGATCCGCGCCGCTGCAATTTCGATCCGAAAACAATTCAGTGCCCGGGCCCGGACGCGGCATCATGCCTCACCGCCGCGCAGGTTCACACCGCGCAACTGATCTACGCCGGCGCGAAGTACAACGACGGCAAACAGATATTTCCCGGCTATCAGCCGGGCAGCGAGCTGTTGTGGGCCGCGCCCGGTCCGGTGACGAACTCCATCGGTGTGGGATTTTTCAGATTCATGGTCTTTGATAATCCCGACTGGGATTTCACCACGTTCGACGTGGACCGCGATACGCGCGCTGCCGACCAAAAGCTTGGCTCGATCGTGAACGCCATCGATCCCAACTTGAAGGCGTTTCAGGACCACGGCGGAAAACTCATCATGTATCACGGCTGGGCGGACCAGGGCATCCAGCCTGAGAACAGCATCAATTACTACGAGAGCGTGGTTTCGGCGATGGGAGGCCCGCAGAAGACGCAGGAATTCCTGCGCCTCTTCATGGTTCCAGGGATGGCGCACTGCCAAGGGGGAGCCGGACCGAACAGCTTTGACGCGCTGACGGCTCTCGAGCGCTGGCGGGAGAACAACGCGCCGCCCGAAAGGTTGATCGCCGCGCATTCCACCGCCAACGTCATCGACAATTCGCGCCCGCTCTGCCCCTATCCACAAGCCGCAATCTACAAGGGCAGCGGCAACGTCACCGACGCCGGCAACTACTCCTGCGGCAACCCCAACTGGTAGTGCGCTGTCTTCGCTGTCATTCTAGCGAAATGACCGGACTTGCACTTCCGTCCCGGCGTAGCCGGGACGGCCGGTCACGCAGTCGAAGAAGCTCTCTTCGCATTTGACTCCGGCCGCTACTCTATTCCCAGCCCGTCTTCGCGTTGTACGGCAGCAAATATCCCATCGCTTCGATCTCGTGAATCTTTCCATTGCGAATCGCGAAAATTTCGGCCGCTTGCAAATCGATTGGGCCGAAATTCATCGGCACCGTATCCACGCCGGGCACGCCGACCACTTTGATTTGTCTCACGTTGCCGCGGTGGACGAACATTGGGAACCCGAACACCAGCCCGCGCTCCTCGTCAATGATGATCAGCCGCCGCGGGCGGATTTTCGTGATGTAACTGAGGATGTGCGTATTCATCGAATCGTGACAACTTAGAGCCCCGAGCTTCGCAAAGCTCGGGTTTGCCGCCGGACCAGCCGTGGCCGCATCGAGAGGCGTCGGGCTAGGCGTTTTGTTCGTAGTAGTCTGCATTCCGTTCTCGTGCCGCACGCAGTCGTCCGCATATGGCGCGAGATCGCCGTTGCTCTGCTCGATCGAGTCGAAATACGAGTCGGCGATGCGGTACATCTCATCGCGCGACACGCGCTGCGAGACCGGAATCGTCTGCACCAGGCCTGACCGCGGCGTCACGAGATTCGGCGCCCCTGCCGGCCGTATGTCGCGCACGACGATGTGCTCGATTTCCGCGATCTTGCCTTCCTCCACCTTCAGCCGCAGCGCGAGAATGATGGGCTTGTTGAATTCCTTCATCACGCAATACAGCCCGACCTGCTTGGACACAGGATCGGCGGCGTAAATCTTGAACGTCGTCGGAGCCTCCGATGCGCCCACCCACAGCCCGTCGCCCAGCTGGATCGCGGCCGTGTTCTCCGTGTATTTGTACCCGGGCGCCAGCGGCAGCCCCGACCAGTCGTGCTTCACCATCGCGGCGACATATTGATCGGCCATGTTCGTAAGACAGGTCGCATTACATTCACTCGACCCGGCAGCCTGCGCGCCGGCGGTGCGAGCCGAAACTCCGGCCAGCAGCAGGACGCCGGCCACAGCCAATTCAAACAATTTTGTATGCATTTCTGTAATCCCCCCGGTGTGAAGACTCCAAAATCGAGACCGCGCGTTCACGAAGCCGTTTTAGCCATACCTCTGCTGAGTTCGCGCCGCAAAAAGTAGCACGGATGCGCGGAGGATTCTAGCGCTCCATTCAGCGCAGATTTTCTGGATTCAAACGGCGGGCAACAAACTCAACCTTTGTTCTTGCCGCGATTGGGACGCTTGACGGGCACGGTCTTGACCGCCTCCGCCACCGCTTTCATGATCTTGGCGTCCAGTTGTTCGGCGGTCGTCTCGTAGGCCTTGCGCGCTTCTTCGACGACGGAAGCGGTCAGCCGTTCAATCGAGGATTTGATTGTTTGCTCGATAATTTCATGAATGCTCGCATCGGTCCTCGGGCGAATCATGCTCAGCGTTTCAGCGGCGGCCTCTGCTGCTGCGGCTCTGGACTGCTGCGCGGCTGACTTCGCCTGTTGCATCGCCGTAGCGAGTTCTTCCTCGTGCCCTTCGGCGCGGCCGGCCATCACCAGGATCTCGCTCGCGTCCCACGACGCCGTCAGCGTCACGGGCGCGGCCGGTGCAGCGACCGGAGTCGCCTGCGGTTCGACGGGCTCCTCGATCGTGAAAGCTTGCTCGCCGGGCAGCGGGAACCAATCTTCCGGAGCCTCGGGAATATCCCAGACGTTCCCAGGCACTTCGAATTCCAATCCGATGTGCAGGAGTTCGCGCGCGTGGCTCGGGCGCTGCACCCATATGACGTTTCCGGTGATGATCCGTTCGGGAGCGTTGGGATTTCGGCGCGGGATTTCTACGGTGACGATCGAGCCTTTCGTCACGTAATGTCTGGACTGATACTTGCACCCGTGGCAGCTCACCATCACCGTGCTGGTGCGTTCCGTGAACGCCTCGCTCAGCGCGTCCACGCCGTGCACCTTGATGGGCATGGCTTGGACCACGCGCGTGCTACGGCGCTTGTCCAGGCCGGGATCAGCCGCTGCCGAGGGCTTCGTCACTCCGTCCTCCGACGGACAAATCCGAGACGCGTGCTGCTGCTCCGGTGAATTCGGTCCACGGGAATTCCACGAGGAGGTGGGGGCCCATGCATCCCAACGAGCTGTCCCTTGCCACCGCGCTTCCCAGGCACCTTTCGCGCAGGCCGAATACCGATTAAAAAGCATAACACCACGCATTCGGACGGGGAGTTGATTCGCAATCCCCTGTGCCTGATTTAGCTACCTTGCTAATTGACCGCCAGGCATTCGCAAGCGGGTGGCAAGAGGTTGTGCCTTTGATTTTCCATGTATAGCGTGGTTTCTTCGCTGGCTGAACTCGATAGCGGCATCCAGGACTCGGGCGTCCTTGTCGCCGATACGCTCAACGGCGAGCAGATCCCCGACAAATTGGGACCGCTCCGCCTGATTGCCCCGCACGACAATCGCCCCGCCCGCTGGGTCCGCATGCTCCGCTCCATCACCGTCGTGAAACACTCCTACTAGTTGTCATCCTGACAGAGGCTGCAGTCTATCGAAGCGCGGTGAATCTTCAGAAAGAAGTGCATGCGCACAACCAAGTGGTACTATCTCCCAATCGGTTCGTCGGCCCCCGAAGTTTCCATCCCTTGAGGCGCTATGGAATTTTGGATCTTTGTGCTGGCCGTGTGGCTTGGGGTTGAATGGCTGAGGCGACGCCACTATCAGCGCAAAAACGACGAGCGCTTTGCCAACATTGTTGGCTCCCTGAACAGTGTTGAAAGAGAATTCAACGAGCTGAAGAAGCTGGCGGCGCGGGTGACGGAATTGGAGAAGCGTCCCGCGGCTCCGGAGGCCGGCGCGCAATCCGTAACGACCGTCGCCGCTCTTCCCGCGCAAGAGCCCAGAGTCTCGGCAATGCTTCATGGCCCCGCGCCGACAGTTGCCGCTCAACTACCGCGAGTGACGCCGCCGCCGCCGATTTCACCTCCCAGCCCAGTTGAACCTGCGCCGCCTTCCGTGCCTCTGCCGGCACCGGCGCAGCCTGCACAGCACATTGCGCCGAAGCCGCCCACTGCCACGCCACCGCACGTCGAACCGGCGATTCGGCGCCCCCCAGCACCAAGTCGTCCCGTGGCGCCTGGGTCGCCGCCTGCGTCCGTTTCCGCGGAGCACGCCCCCGTGCACGTGCTGCGGAAGAGTTCCGAACTCGAAGAGAAGCTCGGCACGAACTGGCTGAACAAGATCGGCATCGTGGTCCTGGTGATCGGAATTGCGCTCTTTCTCGCGTACAAGTTTCCGACGCTCGGCAATCTCGAAAAAGTGGGACTCGGTTATTTCGTCAGCTTCGCGATTCTCGGCCTCGGCGTGTATCTGGAGCGCAAGGATCTCTACCGGATCTTTGCGCGCGCGCTGATCGGGGGAGGATGGGCGCTCGTCTTTTTCACGACGTACGCCATGCACTTCGTGAAGTACACGCAGGTGATCAACACGGAGTGGGTGGATTTGGTGCTGTTGTTCGCGGTGGCGTGGCTGATGGTGGCGCACACGCTGCGCTACAACTCGCAGGTCGTTACCGGTCTTGCGTTTCTGCTCGGATTTACGACCGTGGCGATCAGCCAGAACACGGTGTATTGCCTGGCGGCGGGCGCGATTCTGGCGATTGGGTTCGTCGCCATCGTGCACAAGCGAAGCTGGTTCGAGCTGGAAGTTTTCGGACTGATCGCGTCGTATTTGAATCACTACATCTGGCTGCGCACGGTGATCGAGCCGATGGGCGGCCACAGGCACATGTTCCCGGAATTCGTGCCGAGCGCACTGCTGTTGTGCCTCTACTGGGCGATTTATCGGTGGTCGTATCTCGCGCGACGCATCCAGCGGGACGCGCAAGAGCACGTCTCGACGCTCGCGGCCCTGCTGAATACGTGCTCGCTGCTCGTGCTTCTCAAATATCAATCGGTGAAGCCGGAGCTGGCCTTCTACACGCTGCTGGCGCTCGGTGCGGTCGAGCTGACGCTCAGCCAACTGCCGGTTGCGCGCCGCCGGCGCACCGCGGTGGTGATCCTCTCGACCATCGGCACGATCCTTCTGGTCGCCGCGATTCCTTTCAAATATTCCGGTATGGACATGGCCATCATCTGGCTCGCTCAGGCGCAGGCTCTGTTTCTGGCCGGAGTGTTCACGCGGGAAGTGCTGTTCCGCCGCTTCGGCATGCTCGCCGCGCTGCTGACCGCCGGCGACATGATCGTCAAGAACGCGAAGCCGATCCTGGAATCCCGGTTGGACATCGGCAACTTGCTCCAGGCTCCGGAGTACCGCCTGGCCATGACGTTCGGGTTCGCGGCGCTGCTTTTCTACGTGAACGCGCACTGGATTCCGCGGCGGTGGAAGGGCCTGATCGAACAGGGATTCGAAGAGACTTGCTTCCGCGCTCTCTCCTATCTCGCGGGGCTGATGATGTTCGTGAGTCTCTGGCTAGCGTTCCCGAACGCCTGGTCCGCGGTCGCCTGGTCGGCGGCGGCGCTGGTGGTCACCTTGCTGGGCCGCCAACTGGACATGGAGGATTTGTCGCATCAGGCGCACGCCTTCGCGCTCGCGGCGTTCTTCTACGCGCTTGGCGTGAACCGATTCGCGGTGGCCCACTGGCTGGACACGGGAATGACGCTGCGTCTCGTGACGCTTTCGTTCGTGATCGCCATCTTCTATCTCTGCGCGCGATGGGCGGGAACAAAATCAGCGATCTACAAGCTGGAAATCTCGGAGATGTACACCACGGCGGCCGCCATTTTGGGCCTGGTCCTGACTTACTGCGAATGCAACTGGGCGTGGATGGGCGTGACGTGGGGCGCGGCGTCCCTCGTGCTGGCGGTGCTGGGAATTTACCTGAAGCGGCGGGATCTGAGTTATCAGGCGCACGCGCTGGCTCTGATGGCTTTCGCGCGCACGTTGGTGGTGAACATAGACGCCACGAAGGAGTATCACCATTTCACGCTGCGGTTCATCACCTTCACGCTGGCGGCAGCGCTCCTGTATCTCTGCGCGTACTTCAGCGGGCCACGCGACACGCGGGCGGCGCGCGTCTTTTCCGCGATCCATTCTTGGGCAGGCACTGCGCTCGTGGCCGTCCTGGCATACGAGGAGCTTTCGTCTTCGTGGATCGCCGTCAGCTGGGCGCTCTTTGCGCTGCTTCTGCTCATCGCCGGCAATCGCCTGAAGCGAATGGAGCTCCACTTCCAGGCCTACCTTTTGTCGCTTGGCGCGATGTTTCAGGTAGGTTTGGTGAACCTGCACGCCACCGAGCCGTTCCCGATGGTTCCGCGCCTCACGTTGCGTCTGGTGACCATCGCCCTGACGGCGGCGCTCCTCTATCTTTCGGCGCGCTGGGCGGCCCGGGCGGAGATCGCTGCCGCGCCGATCGTGGGAGCCACATACGAGTGGGCCGGATCGGCGCTGGTTTGGCTGCTGCTGTTGTACGAGCTGCATTCGCTGCATGTGGCGCCAGGCTGGGCGATCTTCGGGCTGGTGCTTTTCGAGATCGGCTATCTACGGAGGTCGGGCAATTGGAGATTGCAGGGCTACGCCGCGTTTGCGTCGGCATTCGCGCGGATATTCCTGGTGAACGTCGGCGCGTCGCGCCATGATTTGTTGATGACCACGCTGCCGCTGGCGGTCATTTTCTATTACGTCTATTGGCGGCTGGAGGGCGGTGAGCGCGATCTTCTCGCGCAGGACCGGCAATTTCTGGCTGGCCCGGTTCTCGGCTATCTGGGCACGGCAACGTGCGCGACGGTCCTCTATTGTTGCCTCGACGCGGGCTGGATCGCTGCGGGATGGGCGGGCCTGGCGCTGCTGTTAATCGACGTCGCGTGGAGCGCGAAACAGGAAGTGTTTCTGCATCACAGCCTGTTGCTCGCGGTAGCGGTATCGTTCCGCGGCGTGCTCATTGATCTCGCCGAACCCGGCGTCATCGCGGGCGCATGGTTCTCGAGCCGCTCCCAACACGTGATCGCGGCGGCGGCGCTGCTGTTTGCGGCGCTGGCCTTCGCATTTCCGCTGCGGAGCAGATACGCCGCGGCGAATGCCGGCCCTCGAACGGCCGCACCGTGGACGCTCATTTTTCGGCGGCCCGAGCAGTTCTTCTTTTTCATTCCGCTGGCGCTGATCACGCTACTCATCGCTAGAGATGTATCGCAGGGCCGCGTGACGATGGCCTGGGGGATCGAAGCCGTGGCGGTGTTCTTGTTTGCGCTCGTGGTGCGCGAGCGGAGTTTCCGCCTGACGGGACTGGGGTTGCTGCTGCTCTGCGTTGGGAAAATTCTCGTGCTCGACGTGTGGCGCCAAAACAAATCGGACCGCTTCGTGACGTTTATCATCCTCGGAATCTCGTTGCTCCTGGTTTCCTTCCTTTACACGCGCTACAGCGAAGCCATCAAGCGATATCTCTGATCTGCCGCCGAGGTCAGCCGAGTCGCGCATCCTTGGCTCGAAGGATTTTGCGCATTGACCTTTGGGGCAAGGGCGGCACATTCAGCAACATTAGTTGCCGACTGAGGTTACTGAACAACATGGGGCCGGTGCCCATCCTTTCGCGGCACGTGGAAGGGTGGGGTTCTTGCGAACATGCTTGGCACCGCGCCGCCCATTTGCCGACAGCGCCCACGGATCACGAATCACCAATCACGAGTCACTGGCCCCCAGTCACTAATCACGAATCACCAATCACATTTTCGCTTTTCTCTCGCGTCGCCGATGCGATACTCTGCAAACTCTCCGGCGGAGACAAGGCGAGGTCGTTGCGACGATATGACGAATATTAGAAAACTGATCTTCTGGCCGATTTTTGCGGTGATCGCAGCGGGGTGCCTCGGCGCGTCCTATTATCAACGATACATAGCGGACCAGCAGTTCGCCGCCGAGGTCTCTTCCGCGCGAGACGAAGCGCTGCGCATCCAGCGCGAGGTTGTGCTCTTCACCAAGCGCATCATTCCCTCCGGACGGCCTTTCGCGCTTTTCCTGAATGGAATCGGCATCGATTCGCCCACCACTGCCCGCCTGGTCGCTTCCGCGCAGCCGGTTTTCGACTTGCGCCGTCTGCGCGCCGGAAACGAATTGGACATCGGGCGTTCCGTGCTCGGTGAACTGCGCGAAGTCCGGTACAACATCGATACGGACCGCGTCCTCTCGATCGCGCCGGCCGGCGACGCCTTCCACTCCACGATTGAAACCATCCCTTCGCACACCGACGAAGCCGGCGTGAGCGGCCAGGTCGAGGGCTCGCTTTTTCAAGCCGTCACGGATGCTGGCGAAAGGCCGGAGCTTGCCATGCGGCTGGCCGAAATCTTCGGCTGGGACCTGGACTTCTATACCGACCCGCGCCCAGGCGACACGTTCCGCGTGGTCGTTGAGAAGAAAACTTTCGCAAACGGAGAGACCGCCGCGTATGGCCGCATTCTCGCCGCCGAATATGACAACGCCGGCCACGCCTACCGCGCCATTCTTTTCCGCGGAGCTTCGGGCGCTCCCGCGTACTACACGCCCGACGGCAAATCGATGAAGAAGGCGTTTCTGCATTCGCCGCTGAAATTCGCCGCGCCGATTACTTCGCATTTCAGCCTGCACCGCTTTCACCCGATCCTGAAGGAATATCGCGCGCACCTCGGAATTGACTACGGCGCGCCCACCGGAACTCCGGTGCAGACGATCGGCGACGGCAGGGTGATTTTCGCGGGGCGCAAGGGCGGCGACGGAAATCTCGTCAAGGTCGAGCACACCAACGGCTACACGACCTACTACATGCACCTCTCGAGAATTGTGGTGCGCGCTGGCCAGCGCGTCGAGCAGGGCCAGCGCATCGGACTCGTCGGCATGACCGGCCTCGCCACCGGACCGCATCTCGATTTCCGAATTCAGCTCCGCGGGCAATTTTTGAATTTCGAGCGGCTGCCTCTGCCGGCCTCCGACCCGGTTGCACGGCGCGACTGGAACCAATTTGCCGCCGCCCGCGACCATGCGCTCGCCGAAATGCCTCCGCCGCCGGGAGAACACACGACCCTGGCCTCGAATTCGCCCGGTCCTTCGGCCACACGCGCACGCTGACGGATTTTGTCCCGTAAGCGCCTTTAAGGCGCCCCAAAACAGGCCAAAATTGCCACCACATCGAAGGATTTGGCCGCACAAACTGAAGGGATTCCGAGCGAACTTCTCCGCCCGAATTACTGCATCATCGAAGGAATTTATGGCTCCAGAGTGGAGCTATTTTCAGGAACTAATTTACGGCCGAACTTCCCACGTATCGCCCGCGTGAAGGAGCTTCGCGAGGTCGCCTATGCCGCGCTTGGCTTGCACGTCGCGGATCTGGTCGGCGATCACGTCTTCGTAGCGCGGGACATCGCCCCACGCGCGAAGGACGCCGATGGGCGTGGGGAATCCGGGCCGGAGCTCCATCTGCGAGAGCAAAAACGCATAGGACGGCCGCGGATCGTGCTCGTCGTGCACTAGCAGATCATTTTCCGTGACTCCATTGCCGAGCGCGACGACCTCAAGCTCAAGGCCGTTCAGCCGAATGCCCTTGTCGCGGTTCTTGCCGAAGATGAGCGGCTTGCCGTGTTCGAGCTGGACGACGTGCTCGCTGCGCGCGTCCCTTTCGGTGAGCGTCTCCCAGGCGTGATCGTTGAAGATGTTGCAGTTCTGCAAGATCTCGATGTAGGCCGAGCCTTTGTGCGCTGCAGCTTTTTTCAGCGTCTCTTTCAGATGCTGTTGAAAGACGTCGACGGAGCGAGCGACAAAAGTCGCTTCGGCTCCGATCGCCAGCGACAGCGGATGGAACGGACGGTCGGTGGTGCCGTAGGGAGTTGATTTCGTCTTCTTGCCGATTTCAGACGTCGGAGAAAACTGGCCCTTCGTCAGGCCATAAATCCGATTGTTGAACATCAGCACTTTCAGGCCGACGTTGCGGCGCAGCATGTGAATGGTGTGATTGCCGCCGATGGAAAGCGAATCGCCGTCGCCGGTGACGACCCACACTTCCAGATCGGGACGCGCGACTTTGAGCCCCGTCGCAACGGCAGGCGCGCGGCCATGAATGGTGTGGAAGCCGAACGTATTCATGTAATACGGGAAGCGGCTCGAACAACCGATGCCGGAGATGACCACGAAATTTTCGCGGGGAATGCCAAGCTCGGGGAAAACAGACTGAACCGCCGAAAGAATCGCGTAGTCGCCGCAGCCCGGGCACCAGCGGATTTCCTGGTCGGTCTGAAAATCTTTTTTGGTGTAAACCGGCAATGTGGCCGTGGTCATTTAAATACTCCTAAACCGAGAGAAATTTCTCGTCCGCCGCGGCGGACTCGGAATGATAGCCAAAACTAATCCAACATCTCTTCAATCTTCTGCTCGATTTCCGATTGCTTGAATGGCTTGCCCTGAATTTTGTTATAGCCTTGCGCGTCCACCAGATACTTCGCGCGCAGGACCATCACGAGCTGGCCCATGTTCATTTCCGGGACGAGAATCCGATCATAGCGTCCGAGAACTTCGCCGAGATTTTTCGGCAGCGGGTTCAGATGGCGCAGGTGGATATGCCCGATCCGGTGGCCCTTGGCTCGCTCGGATTTCAGCGCAGCAGTGATGGGGCCGAGGGTCGAGCCCCAGGCCACGATCAGCAAATCGCCCGAAGGATCGCCGGCGGGAACAACATCCGGAACCTCCTGAACAATCGCGGCTACTTTTGCGGCGCGAAGGCGAACCATGCGTTCGTGGTTGAGCGGCTCGTAGTTGACGTTGCCGGTGATGTCCTGTTTCTCGATGCCGCCGATGCGGTGCTCGAGTCCCGGCGTGCCGGGAATCGCCCATGGGCGCGCGAGCGTGTCCGGATTGCGGCTGTAGGGCTGAAATCCTTCGGGATTCTTTTCGAAGTGCACGGGAATATCGGGCAGGTCCGCGAGCGAAGGAATGGGCCAGGGCTCTGCGCCGTTGGCGAGATAGCCGTCGGATAGAATAATGACGGGCACCATGTATTTGATGGCGATTCGGCTGGCTTCGAGCGCAATCCAGAAGCAATCGCCCGGGGACGACGGCGCGAGAACCGGAATCGGCGCTTCGGAGTTTCTGCCGTAGAGCGCCTGCAAAAGATCCGCCTGCTCGGTTTTCGTTGGAAGGCCGGTGGAAGGTCCGCCGCGTTGGACATCGCAGACGACCAGCGGCAGTTCGACCGCAACGGCCAGTCCGAGGGCTTCGGTTTTCAGGGCCATACCGGGTCCGGATGTGGACGTGATGCCGAGAGCGCCGGCATAGGCCGCGCCGATGGCGGAAGTGATGGCAGCGATTTCGTCCTCGGCCTGAAACGTGATCACGCCGAAATTCTTATAGGTGGAAAGCTCGTGCAGGATATCCGACGCCGGAGTGATCGGATACGAGCCGAGAAAAAGGGTAATGCCGGCCTTCTGCGAAGCGGCGACGAAACCCATAGCCAGCGCGGTGTTTCCGCTGATATTTCGATAGACGCCGGGCTTCAGCTTGGCGGGCGGAATTTCGTAGCTGATCTGAAACGCCTCAGTGGCCTCGCAATAGCTGTAGCCAGCCTGCATAGCCAGACGATTCGCTTCGACCAGCACTGGCTTGCTTTTGAACTTGTCCTCAATCCACCGGATGGTGCCGTCCATCGAGCGGTTGTAGAGCCAATAGCACATGCCGAGCGCGAAGAAATTCTTGCAGCGGTCGACGGTCTTGTTGTCGAGGCCCAATTCCTTCAGCGCCGCGCGAGTCAGTTTGGTCAGCTCGACCGTGAACAGGCGAAAGGCGTCGAGTGAATGATCCTCCAGCGGGTTCGCCGTCATCTGCGCCTTGCGCAAATCCGTTTCGCCGAAGTCGTTGAGGTTGACGATGAGGATTCCATTGGGCTTGAGGTCGGCGAGGTTCATCTTCAGCGCGGCGGGATTCATTGCGATGAGCGCGTCGACGCTGTCGCCGGGCGTGTAAACGTCGCTCGACGAGAAATGCACCTGGAAACCGCTGACGCCGGGAAGAGTTCCGGCGGGGGCGCGAATTTCAGCAGGATAATCGGGAAGAGTGGCGAGATCGTTGCCGTATAAAGCGACGGTATTGGTGAATTGGCTGCCGGTGATCTGCATTCCGTCGCCGGAGTCGCCGCAGAACCGGATGACGGCTTGTTCCCTGATTTCGCGCTTACGCTCCCTAGGAGGAACCGAGGTAGTAGACATGTTATATGAAATCCCCACCCTTCTTAGATGATTGCAGAGACGCGCGAGATGCCGTGCCCACATTCCCCCGAGCGCAGGCGAAAGAAAAAGGCTCTCGTCCGTTGAAAGCGTAACACAAACGCAAGCCACAGAGCCACAGAGGCTCAGAGGTACGGAAGCAAAGAGGCAAGGAGGCAGAGAAAGCAAAGGACGCAGAGGAAAGGGCCGACGCGTCAGACGGCAGGTTTCGCGCGGCGTCGGAGAAAGGCTTGCAAGAAGTAGATGGCCATGCCGGAGCCGAAGGTGAGCCAGAAATATGGGAGGCTTCGCGTCAGCGTGAAGACCAGCATTGCGGCAGCGCCGGCCCACATGAAAAGCTCGCCGGTGAAACCATCGAGCAAGTCTGGCTTGGCGCCGCCGGCGGGAACGCTTGGCGTGAGAGAGGGCAGTAGTCGCGGGACGGCGGCGTAGTAGCGCCGGTAGCTTTCGCCTTGCGACTGAAGCAACGTGGATTCTTCGCGCAGGATCAGGCGATAGACGAAGATGAACATGGCGATGGACATGAACAAGAAACCGAGGCGGCTGGCGAGCGCTCCGATGCCGACCGCCAGAAAAAGATTTCCGAGATAAAGAGGATTGCGGACGCGACGGTACGGACCATCGGCGACGAGCTGCTCTCCGTGAAGCGCCGCGTCATGAACGATGGAGCTGTGCAGGTAGGATTCCGCCCACGTGCGGATCGCGGCTCCAATGGTGACCATCAGCGTTCCCAGCGCGAAGAATCCGGTGATGGTGTGGCCGAAGGCTGCGGAGTTCTCGTCCGGATGGCCGCCAAGAACGAACCGGCTGAGCGCGACGGAAACGTTGACGTGGTCGGTGTTATAGAGGAAGAAGCCGAGAAAGAAGATGCCGGCGATGAACCAGAAGCGAGCGCGAAACTCGAATTCGGAGGATTGAAAGTTCATTGGCGATCTCCGTGCGGGCCAGAAACGCGCCGAACACGAGTAGCTGTGCCGAGTCCGTAGATGATACGCATTTCGCCGCAAAAGACTTTCAGGAATTTTCGGTGAATGGACGGCGTCGCGCCAAGGAACTGTGTCGGGCACGATATATCGTGCCCCTACGAAGGCCGCTGGCGGGCGAAGGTTGGCGTGGCATAAGTTGACGCATGGCTGCGGGCGCGCTATGTTCAGCCACCGTTGGGAGTAACCGCACGAGAATCGAAGGGGGAATGCGCCGATGAAAAGGAATCTGATGGCGATGTGCGCGATGTGTGGCCTGGCCATTGTCGTCCTGGGTGGAGCATTCACGCCGAAAGCGTCGGCGACGGGACCCATTGCTGTGGACTGTGATCGCGCGTGCCTGGATGGGCTGGCCACGCAGTATCTGAGCGCGCTGGTGGCGCACGACCCCAAGACACTGCCGCTCGCGAAGGGTGTGAAATACACCGAGAACGATCAGGTTATGGATGTCGGCGACGGATTCTGGGGTACGGCCACGGCCGTCGGCGGCTACAAGCACTGCTTCGCCGATCCGGTGGTCGAGCAGATCGGGTGTATGGTGACGATGCACGAAGGCGATCACGTCGTGATCATGGGTATGCGGTTGCGGGTCGAGCTTGGCAGGATCACGGAAATCGAGACGACCTACTACCGGCAGGGCGGCGGAGGCCCCTCGAATGCGGTGGGATTGGATACCAGCCAGGCGGAGCCGCTGTGGTTTGATGTGGTACCAGCGGCGAAGCGCGTGTCGCGCCAGCAGTTGATTACCACCGCGAATATGTATTTCGCGGGGCTTGAGAATAATGACGGGAAGGGCGTGTATCCGTTCGCGGACGATTGCGACCGGATGGAAAACGGAATCCATACGACGAACAATCCGACGCTGTCGCCCAACGCGCCGTTCAATGCTTTTGCCATGAGCTGCACGGCGCAGTTCAAGAGCGGCTACTACGCGGTGGTCACGCGGATTCATCACCGGCGGTTTCCGATCGTGGACGAGGAGCGCGGCATCGTGTGGGCGTACGTGATCTTCGATCAAAACGGCACGGTGCAGACGATTCACCTCACAAATGGGCAGGACGTGTCGATGAAGAACTTCAACCGGCCGTCGAGTCTTGAGGTGACCGAGGCTTTCAAGATCCAGGACGGGAAGATCCGGCGGATCGAGATGGTTGGATCTGGATTGCAGTACCATTTGAATTCGGCGTGGGGTGGGATTAGCGATAAGTAAGACAAAAAAGAAACTACAGATCCCTCGCACCGGTCAAAATGCGACCGGGTTCGGGATGACAACGCGGTACGGGTGGGCGGTGTGAAAGGGAATCGGCTCTCATGAAAAGATCGCGGTATGTTGAGCTCGCGATCATTGTATTTTGCGCCTGGCTGGCATGTGCCGGTGCGGCGCAGGCGCAGGCTCCCGCGCAAACGCAACAGGCTCCGCCTGCGGCCGGCGCGAATCTCGGCGCGGGTACCGAAACCGGCATCGGGACATTCCAAACGCATTGCATGGGATGCCACGGAAATCCGAACTTGGAGCGCGTACCGTCGCCCGACATGATTCGACAGATGTCTCCCGAGAGGATTTACGACGCGCTGACCATAGGAGCGATGAAAGCGCAAGGGGAGAGCCTGACGGAAGATCAGCGGAAAATGCTGGCGACTTTCCTGAGCGGGCGCCCGCTCGGCAGCTTAAAGGAAGGCGACGCGAAGGACATGCCGAACCATTGCGCGTCGAACTCTCCGCTGGCGGATCCATCTTCTGGGCCGTCGTGGAATGGCTGGAGCGCGGATTTGACCAACACGCGCTTTCAGAGTGCCAAGGGCGCGGGCCTCACGGCCGATCAGGTGCCGCAACTGAAATTGAAATGGGCGTTTGGCTACCCGACCGGACTTTCCGCGTTCGGCCAGCCAACGGTTGTTTCCGGGCGAATTTTTGTTGGCAGCGATATCGGCTACGTGTATTCACTCGACGCGCAGACCGGGTGCGTTTACTGGTCGTATCAGGCGAAAGGCTCGGTACGCAGCGCGGTTACGGTCACGCGAGTGAAAGGACACGGCGCGACGAAGTACGCCGCGTATTTCGGAGATGCGCACGCGAATGTGTACGCGGTGGACGCTCAGACCGGACAGGAACTTTGGACGACGCGCGTGGACGATCACTTCGTCGCGCGAATTACGGCTGCTCCCAAGGTCTTCAAAGGCATCGTATATGTTCCGGTGTCGTCGTCCGAGGAGTTTTCGTCCTCCAACCTCGACTACTCGTGCTGCACGGGCCGCGGAAGCATGGTCGCGCTCGACGCGAATACGGGAAAGCAAGGCTGGAAAACGTACGTGGTGCCGACGCCTGTGCCCGTGCGAAAGAATTCGAAGGGAGTGCAGCAATACGCGCCGTCCGGCGGCTCGATCTGGAATTCGCCCACGATTGATGCGAAGCGCAACGCGATTTATTTTGGAACCGGAGACGGGCAGACCGAGCCGGTTCCCGATACGACCGACGCGATTATGGCGCTCGATCTGAAGACCGGGACAACTTTGTGGTTTTATCAGGCGCAGGCGGGTGACGCGTTCATGGGCGGATGCAGCGGGCCGGACAGGACCGACAATTGCCCGAAAGTGAATGGGCCGGACCAGGATATCGGCAATTCTCCCATCCTGCGAAAGCTGGCTGACGGCAAGAGCGTGGTCGTTTTTGGAATGAAGGACGGGACCGTGACCGCTCTCGATCCGGACCGCAAGGGCTCCGTGGTGTGGAAGGTGCATGTGGTCGAAATTTCGAAGGGCGAAGAAAACAGCTTCTTCGCGCGCTTAAACGGAATTGTGTGGGGCGGGGCGGCGGACGATCAGAATGTTTACTATGGGTTGCAATCGGGCGGGATGGTGGCGCTGAAGCTCGCGACCGGTGATGTGGTTTGGCGCGCGACATTTCCGAAACCAGCAGGCGCTCGCGTCATAAATTCGGCCGCGGCAACGGCGATGCCGGGCGTCGTGTTCTTGGCGGGATCGGACGGGAAGCTGCATGCGGTTTCGACGGCCGATGGCAAGAGTCTCTGGGAATACGACACGGCGCGGCCATTCGAGACTGTGAATAAGGTCGTGGCGAGGGGCGGCGCGATTGCGTCCATTGGGCCTTCGATCGCGAACGGGATGCTGTTCATCGGCTCGGGCTACGCCGTGACTGGAACCAATTCAGGCAACGTGCTGCTGGCGTTTTCGGTTCAGTAAGGTGCCACACAGATGAGCTACGTTGAGAAAAATCTGATACCCGGCGAGAAACTCATGTACCGGACAGGCGTTCATTGGAGCGTTCTATTTGGGTCCGCGATCGTCGCGGCGATCGTCGCCGGGGCGGGGATTGCGATTTTGGCCTATCGCAACGATATCGCTGGTCATGGAATTCCCGTCAATGGCACCGAAATCGCGGGAATGGCCCTGGTCGCCGTGGCCGCCATTTTCTTCGGCTATAGAGTCGTCAAGAAGAACGCTACGGAAATTGCCGTCACCGACAGGCGCGTGATTATCAAGACGGGTATGACGAGTCGCCGCTCGCTCGAAATCATGCTCGCAAAAGTGGAGAGCATAGGAATCGACGAGACCTTGATGGGAAGAATGCTCGGATACGGCACGGTTGTGATTCATGGCACCGGCGGGACCCCCGAACCGTTCACAAAGATCGCTCATCCCTCTGAATTCAGAATGGCGGTGCAGCAGCAGATAGACGCCGCCAGGCGTTGAGGCCAGCCGTTTCGAAATCGCGAGCAGATCGAACGAAGCAATATCCATCCAACCGTTCTCGCCATCGGGGCGCCCAGACAAAACCAATTCGGCCAGCTGTCCCAAGGTACCATTGACTTTCGCTTTTAGTTCGCCTACAGTGGGAACGCTAAGACAGAGCCTGTTGGGGGACTTGCGATGGCACTTACAAAACGCCAGAAGGAAGTATTGAATTACCTCGTCGGGTTCATCAACAAGAACGGTTACTCGCCGAGCTTCGAGGAGATCGCGCACGCGCTGAAGCTGACGTCGCTCGCGACGGTACACAAGCATCTCTCGACGCTGGAAAAGAAGGGATTCATCCGCCGGGGCTACAATCAGAGCCGTTCGATCGAGGTGACGCAGCTGCCCAAGCAGGTGCGCGAAGAAATTCTCGACCGGCACGTGATCGAGTTGCCGCTGCACGGGCGGATTGCAGCGGGGCGTCCGCTGGAAGCAGTCGAAGAGCACGAAACAATTTCGCTGGCGGATTTTGCGCGCGGGCAGAATACGTTTGTCCTGCAGGTGAAGGGCGAGTCCATGCGCGAGGACCACATCCTCGATGGGGATTACATCGTGGTGGAGCAGACGCAGGTGGCGAATCCAGGAGAAATCGTGGTGGCGCTGGTCGGCGAGGATGAGGCGACGGTAAAGCGGTTCTATCGAGAGCCGGGCGGGAAGATTCGACTGCAGCCCGCGAATTCGTCCATGGCGCCGATTATGGTGGCGGCCGCGGATGTGAAAATACAGGGCCGCGTGGTGGGAGTTTTGCGCAAGTACTGAAAGCAGTGATTAGTGAGTAGTGCTTGGTGGCTAGTGACTTATCACCGTGACCTCGTGATTCGTAACTTGTGAATCCTGAATTTCATTTTCATTTGCTTAAGCGGTCTTGTTTACTCTTTGCGGCTTCAATTCCGCCGATCCCTCGAACTGAACCTTCGGCCATTACCTCTAGCGACACAGCCGTCCCAATTTGGGATTGGCGTCGTCCGCCCGCGGGAATAGATTGATAGCCCCGGTCCGCAACCCATAAGCTGGTTCCGGCGCAAGTAGGCCCAAGGAGGGTAAATGTGGGGAGACAAGAAACCCGAAGCTCCCGCTAGGATGCCGCTCCCGCAGCAGCCTAGAACGAATGCAACGTCTGGTGGTACATCTTCTGGGGAGGCAAAGACAATGGCACCTATGGATTCGTCGTACCCGGCATCGTCGAGCGGCACAGCACGTCTCGGCGCCAGCCTGCACGTGAAGGGCGAGATCACCGGCAACGAAGACCTGGCCATTGACGGCAGCGTCGAAGGGCTGGTTCAGCTGGAAGACCGCAAGCTGACGATCGGCGCAAGCGCCAAGGTCACGGCCGACGTGATTGCCCGCGAAGTCGTGGTGTACGGGAATGTGAAGGGAAATCTTCGGGCGCGCGACCGCATCGAGATCAAGAAGGACGGCTCGGTGGTCGGCGATCTGACGACGGCTCGGATCATGATCGAGGACGGCGCTTACTTCAAGGGCTCGATCGAGATTGACAAGGCCGGCGAAGCCAGCAGCGATAGCCACGATCTCGAGAAGCCCGCGTTTACGCGCACGCCTCGTGCCGCGGCAACGACAGCCAGCTCCTCGGACTAATTCACACGCGCTCAAACCAGCGGGCGGGCCGCATTGATGCGGCTCGCTGCTCGGTTGCCTTGGCGAGCGCCCGGCCGAATTACGCCAGGCGGACGACGTAGTCGCCGCCGGCGGGCTCAAACTGCAGTTTCTCCTCGCGCGAAAGCCACCCAATCGCCATGAAGAAAAGGCTTTGCGGCGCGTTAACCTCTTCCATCAGAGCGGCAAACGTAAGAGGCCCATCTTTCGAAAGAGCTTCCCATACGGCACCTGCAGTTTCCCCAATCTGGTCGTAGCTCACGGTGAAAGCTCCCTTCGAGGTCTGGCTCTTGAAACGTTCGAGCCAGCAGTGCGCCGCCGCCCTGCGAAGTAAACGGTCGAAGATCTCGGGTTGCGACAGGCTCGCGGTGGCCAAGGAAATCATGATCGAGGTCACGCCGAATGCTCCCAATGCGAGAATAGTTACGCGCTGTTACATCGGGGTTATAGAGCGGTAAATGATTGTCAAATTTTGGCAGTCGGTCCCGGACGTGGAGAGCGAGAAATCCAAAAAGAGAAGCTCAAGACTTACCACAGAGATCACCGAGAAGGCAGAGAGTGCAGAGAACGCGTCGAAACTCCGCGAGCCTCCTACCGAAACCGCCGAAAAAACGCACGGATGTCAGCTGCCAATGCCTCCGGTTCTTCCATCGCTGCGAAGTGGCCTCCACTGGCGATTTCAGTCCAGTGCTGCACATTGTAGCCACGCTCGATCCACGTGCGAGGCGGAAACGGCGCTTCTTTCGGCAGATGCGCGATGCCGCACGGCACTTCGATACGCTCACCGAGAGCGAGATGAAGCGGGGCCGTCTTCATTTCGAAGTACAAGCGGCATGACGAGTGAATTGTCTCAGTCATCCAGTAAAGCGTGATATTCGCCAGCAGTTCGTCCCACGTGAACCGTTTTTCAAGATTGCCGCCGCAGTCGGCCCAGCCTCTGAATTTTTCAAGGATCCAGGCGGCTAGCGCAGTGGGAGAGTCGTTCAATCCGTAGGCGACGGTTTGCGGCGTGCGAAACTGAATATGGTTGTAAGGCCCCACACTCTTCTTCCCACGTGTCCGCGTCCGCGAGAAACTGTTGTTCTTCCGGACTTAAGACCGCGCCGGGTTGGAGGCCGGGCCTGTAGGACCCCCGGAATGTAATTTAGGTGAAGCCCGATGATGCGCGCAGCGTGACGATGCCCGAGCCAGCTGCTCACTCCAGCTCCAAAGTCACCGCCGTGGGACGCGAAGCGCTCGTAGCCGAGTTCGCTCATCAATTCGGCAAATAGGCTGGCCATCCGGGCAGTGTTCATCCCACGCTCGGTCGGTCGGCTGGAGAATCCGAACCCCGGAAGCGACGGCACGATTACATCGAACGAATCGGCGGAATCTCCTCCGTGCGACGCCGGATCGGTCAGCCGTGGCACCAAATTCAGCATCTCGAGAAACGATCCCGGCCAACCGTGGAACAGAACTATCGGTATCGGCGCTGGCCCCCGCCCGCGCTCGTGAACAAAATGGATGGACTGGTCGCCCGTGATGTATTGCAAGTGATGCAGGCGCGACAGCCACTCGATCTCCGCCTTCCAGTCGTACTGCTCTTGCCAGTGGCGGCACACGCGTTGCAGGTACTCGAGTTCGAAACCGTACTCCCAGCCCGACCCGGGAATCGTATCCGGCCAACGCGTGCGCGCGAGGCGATCACGAAGATCCCGAACGGCATTGGCGGAATAGGGCAGTTGGAAAGGCTGGATTGCCACTAGATTCTCCTCATGCAGGAGTTGGGCGCGGTCCGATTTTACCCTTGACCTTATCACGCAATGTATCCCTTACCCTCCGCCCGCCGCCCGGTTCTCCCCCCAGCCGGGCGGCCAATTCGGACCGCCTCTTCTCACTCAAGCATTTCAACTTCGCCAGGGGGATACGATGTGAGTAGGCTCTCCCATCCACGACTCATCGTTGACAGGAATTGCGGCGTAGCCTACACTTAGCGTTTGTCTTTTGACGGAAAGGTGTGACTGACGGCATGGGTACGTACGTTCCAAAGGGCCGAGAGGCCGAAGCGCTGACGGTTGGGAAGGATTGGTTCGTGATTGACGCGAACGGGCAGGTGCTGGGGCGCCTGGCGACGCGCATCGCGCGGATGTTGATCGGCAAAGATAAGCCGACCTATACGCCATTTCTTGATTGCGGCGATCACATTGTGGTGATCAACGCCGAGCGAGTGAAGCTGACCGGAAACAAGATGGATCAGAAAATGTACCGGCACCACAGCGGCTGGCCCGGGGGGCTGAAGGAAGTTTCGATCCGGGCGTTGATGCAACGCCGTCCAGAAGAGGTAATCCGCGAAGCGGTGCTTGGAATGCTGCCGAAGAACAAGCTGCGCGCGCGTCGCGCCAAGAAGCTGCGTGTCTATGCCGGAAGTGAAGCGCTCGCCCGCCACGCCGGACAAAAGCCTCAGCCGCTCGCGCTGTAACCTCGCGAACAGGGATTCGCAAGTTTTTGCGCCTCGTGGAGAAATCCGCGAGCTTACGTATCGGAAGGCGCGAGAAATGTACCTCGGCCCTTCGCTACGCTCGGCGTAAATGGGAGGAAATTTGAGTTCAGGAACGAATTCGCTGGCGGAAGCGACAAAGAAGCACTTCTACGGCACGGGACGACGCCGGGAATCTGTTGCGCGCGTGTACATCAAACCGGGCGTGGCGGTGTTCACGGTGAACAAGAGGCCGGTGGACGAATATTTTCGCAACGTCGCGTGGAACAAGGCTGCCGTCGAGCCGCTGAAGTTCACGCAGATGCTCGACCAGCTCGAGGTGAAGGCGCAGGTCAAGGGCGGCGGCGTGGGCGGTCAGGCCGGAGCGGTGCGCATGGGACTTTCCCGTGCGCTTGCGAAGTTGAATCCGGAGCTGCGTCCGGCGCTGCGCAAGAATGGTTTTCTGACCCGCGATCCGCGCATGAAGGAACGCAAGAAGTATGGACAGAAGGGCGCGCGTCGCCGCTTCCAGTTCAGCAAGAGGTAGGAGCACGATCGGTCCAGCCCCAAAGGCTGGGCTGAATTCACGGCCGGTAAGGAACCGGCAGAAAAGGATGCTGTCCCGGCTTGCCGGGATCCAAAGCATCCCTTCAACTAGGAGGTATTTTGGGAGTCGAGATTACGATGAAGGAGCTTCTGGAGGCTGGCGTTCATTTTGGCCACCAGACGCGGCGCTGGAATCCGAAGATGAAGGAATACATTTTCGGCGAGCGCAATGGAATCCACATTATTGACCTGCAAAAAACCCTCAAGCTGTTCCGCGAGGCCGCACGATACGTAGCCGAGCAGGCGGGACAGGGCAAGAGCGTTCTGTTTCTGGGAACGAAGCGCCAGGCGCAAGAAGCGATCGCGGAAGAGGCGCAGCGCTGCGGAATGTTCTACGTGAACCACCGCTGGCTCGGCGGCACGCTCACCAACTGGGCCACACTTCAAAAGTCCATCAAGCGATTCAAGCTGCTGAAAGCGATGTCCGAAGACGGACGCATGGCGCAGTTTTCGAAGAAGGAAGGCGCGCGCCTGGATCGCGAGCTGAAACATCTGCAGCAGAATTTTTGCGGCGTCGAGAACATGACGACGCCTCCGGATACAATGTTCGTGATCGACCCGAACGCGGAAGTGATCGCGGTGCGCGAGGCGCGCCGGATGGGCATTCCCGTGGTGGCGATCGTGGACACGAATTGCGATCCGAACCTGGTTGACTGGGTCATCCCGGGCAACGACGACGCCTTGCGTGCCATCCGATTGTTCACCTCGAAGATTTCCGATGCGGTTCTCTCTGGCCGCCAATCCTTCGAGCAATCCCAGATCGCCGATCAAAAGGCAGCCGAAGGCGCGGGCGGCGAAGAAGGGCCGGAATACGTGGACACGAGCGCGTACGAAAAATACGAAAAGCAGGAAGGCGACTTTGTCGAAGGCGAGCCCGCTGCCGCGGAAGAAGTCGCGGCCCCTGTAACGAGCGACGAAGAAGCCCCTGCGAAATAGCTCGCGAGCGTTCCCACACACCCCGGGTTCGGCCGAGCCGGACCGATCGAAATCAAACGAAAAGGAATTGAGAGCACCTATGGCGACAGCACCCGAACCAGGAAAGAGCGGCCCGTCCGCACAGCTCGTAAAGGAGCTGCGTGACAAGACCAGCGCAGGCTTTTCGGATTGCCGCGCGGCGCTGATCGAGGCCGGCGGCGATATCGAGCAGGCGATTGCCGTCCTGCGAAAGAAGGGCCAGGTTGCGGCCGCGAAGAAGGCGCAGCGCGCGACGTCGGAGGGGCTCGTTTCCTGCTACATTCACGCGGGCGGGAAGATCGGCGTGCTCATCGAGATCAATTGCGAAAGCGATTTTGTGGCGCGCACGGAAGCTTTTCAAGGACTCTGCCACGACGTGGCGATGCACATTGCCGCGCTGAATCCGCTCTTCCTGCGCCGGGAGGACGTAACGCAGGAGACGCTCGATAACAAGCGGGCGACGTATCGCGAAGAGGCGAAGGCCACCGGGAAGCCCGAGAACGTGATCGATAAGATCGTTAGCGGCAAGATGGAAAAATTCTACGAAGAGAACTGCCTCTACGAGCAGCATTTCATCAAGGACGAGGGGACCACGGTGAAAGAGCTCGTGGACCAGGCCATCGCCAAGGTCGGCGAGAATATTACCATCCGGCGCTTCTCCCGATTCAAGGTGGGCGAGATGGATGGCGCTGCGCCGGCGTCCTTGGCGTCCGAAGAGCCGGATGCGCCGGCGCCTGCAGCGAAGCCGTGAGTCTCCTACCCCGCCGATAGCCAGACCGCTGGATTTGTTCGCAAGCTGAATCCGCGAGCGATGACAGCCATCATCGGCCGCCGATTCTCTGCTAGAATGCCCGCGAGAGAGGGAACGAATTCGGACGCGATGAAAAACCCCCAGAAGGAACGCGGCGCGGGAGCGGCCCCAAAGGCGCCTGTTTACAGCCGCATCGTGGTGAAGCTTTCTGGCGAATCGCTTTCGGGGCCGGACGAGTTCGGCATTCACGCCGAGACGATTCAGGGCATCGCGCGCGAAGTAAAGTCCGTTCACGACCTCGGCGTAGAAGTCGCGCTGATTGTCGGCGGCGGCAACATTTTCCGTGGCGCGCGCCAGCACGGGCTCACAATCGATCGCGCTACCGGCGATTACATGGGCATGCTCGCGACAGTTCTCAACGGCTTGGCGATGCAGGACGCGCTCGAAAAGGTCGGCTGCCAAACACGGTTGATGAGCGCGATCGAAATGCACCAGGTGGCGGAGCCTTTCATCCGGCGTCGCGCGGCGCGGCACCTGGAGAAAAAGCGCGTGGTAATCTTCGCCGGCGGCACCGGCAATCCCTATTTTTCAACGGACACGGCGGCGGCGCTGCGCGCGATGGAAGTCAAGGCGCAGGTGATTTTGAAGGCCACGCGCGTCGATGGCATCTACGACGCCGATCCCGAGAAGGTGAAGACGGCGAAGAAGATTGAACGAATCACGTATCTAGACGTCCTGCAAAAGGGCCTTTCGGTGATGGACTCGACGGCGATTTCGCTGTGCATGGACAACAAGATGCCGATCGTGGTGTTCAATATGAACGTGCCGGGAAACCTGAAACGCGTGGTGGTGGGCGAACGGGTCGGCTCGACCGTCACAGCTGCGTAAGTCTTTTGGAGAATGGAGGCCAGCTTCACGATGAGCACGATTGGCTCAAGCAAAGACGCTCTCGCCCAGGCGAAAATCCGGATGGAGAAGGCGGTCGAGGATTTTCGCAAGGAGCTCGCGGGAGTGCGGACCGGCCGCGCCAATGCGTCGGTTCTCGACAACGTGCGCGTGGATTACCACGGCACGCCGATGCCGATCAACCAGCTCGGCGCCCTGAATGTTCCCGATCCAATGACCATCGTGATCGCGCCATGGGATCCCGGCGCCGTGCCTCTGATTGACAAGGCGATTCGCATGGCCGATCTCGGATTGAATCCAACGAACGACGGCAAGGTGGTGCGCGTGCCGATTCCGCCACTCACCGAAGACCGCCGCAAGGATCTCGCGAAGCACATTCACAAGGTGCTCGAAAACCATCGCACGGCGATACGCAGCGTCCGGCGCGACATCAAAGAGGCTGTCGAGAAGCTCGAGAAGGAAAAGAAGATCAGCGAGGACGACAAGAAGCGCTCGCTCGACGAACTCGAAAAGATCACTCACTCCGAAACGAAGAAGATCGAGGATTTGTCGGCCGCGAAGGAAAAAGAAGTTCTCGAACTAAAGTGACGACCCGACCAGGGTCGTCATCCCGAAGTGAGTCCGCCGCAGCGGACGAGCGAGGGGTCTCTTTTAGATTCGTCTTCAAGTTTCCCTGCACGAGTAAATCATGATCGAGGCACGCCCCAGCAGGACCGCCCTGCGCGTAGCCATGCGGCGGGCGGCCCATCAGCTTTTCGACACACCCAAGGTCCTCGACGATCCGATCGCATTGCGGATTATCGGTCCGAAAGCGGCAGCGAAGCTCGAGACGGGTGGATTCGGCGAAGGAAACCGGCTGGCGCAAGGTCTCCGCGCGTTCATGGCCGCCCGCAGCCGATACGCGGAGGATGCGCTGGCGCGCTCGCTGGGGCGCGGCGCGACGCAGTATGTTGTGCTCGGCGCCGGCCTCGACACTTTTGCGTATCGAAACCCGTATGGCGAATCGACGCTCCGCGTATTCGAAGTGGACTATCCCGCCACGCAGGAATGGAAGCGCCAGCAGCTGGAAGCGGCACGAATTGCGATACCGCCGTCGGTGAACTTCGCGCCCGTGGATTTCGAGCATCAAACGCTTGCGGAAGGGATGCGGCTGGCGGGGCTCGATCCGACCAAGGCCACGTTTTTCTCGTGGCTCGGCGTCACGATGTATCTCACCGAGGAAGCCGCTACGTCCACGTTCGCCTTCATCGCCTCCACGCCGCCGGGCGGGGGAGTAGTGTTCGATTACGCCGTTCCGCGATCTTCGTTAGGCCTACTGGGGCGAGTGGCGCTCGACGCGATGATGTGGCGAGTGGCAGCGACTGGCGAGCCATTTCGTACGTTTTTCGAGCCAGCGGCGCTCGCGGAACGCCTTCGCGGAATGGGTTTCAAATCGATTGAGGATTTGGGAGCCGATGAAATTAATTCGCGCTACTTCAAAGATCGCGCCGACAAGCTGCGGATCATGGGCCAGCTCGGCCGTTTGATGAGCGCGGAACTCTAGGCAAGGAGTCGCGGAGCGGATCGGCTCGTCAATCGGTCGCGCGCGCGTCTTCAGCGCGAGTCAGAATCAGCACGCAATCGCCGTTTTTCGCGGGACAGGAAAGCGTGGCGCGCCGGACCAGTTTCACAGCGGAAGCATCCGGAAACATTTCGCCGTAATCGAGCGATCGCAGGCGGTCTACCAGGGAGCGCAGTTTTTCGCTGCCGGAAATGAAACGCAACGAATCGACATGCGCCGTCTTTTCGCCGGGCGACAGCACGATCAAAAAATCTGCGCTTGCACTTTCGTCGAGAAGCTTTCCGGCGGGAATCGTGCGAAGCGCCACAAGTTTGGGCAAGGCCTTATTTACGAGATCGTCAATCTGTGAATTGCCGCCGAGCAGGAGTATAAGGCGCGCGCGCGTTTCGGGAATGGAGTGCGGCGCGGACAGGGCGAGCGCATACGCTTCGATCGCTCGGCCCTTCTCGCCGCGCTTCTCGTAAATCTGCGCGAGATGGTCGCCCATTTCTCCGTTTTGATCGAGAAGCCATGCGGCGCGGATATACCGCTCCGCGACATCGAGATCGCCCTTCTGGAAATGGACCCAGCCGAGCGTGTCCCAGTTCGCGGCAATGCTTGTGACCTGGCGCAGCTGGCCGGGCGTCACGTGTTGCAAATCAATTCTGCCGAGAGCGGCAACCGTCGTGCGAACGGCTGATTCGGCGTACTGCTGCGCTTTGTCGAGATCGAGTTTGCTTTCGGCGAGGTTGTAGGCGATGTCGTTCCACACGAGCGGCGTAGGGGACAACGCGGCGGCTTTTTCAAACGCGGCCAGTGCCTTTGGCTCGTCGCCCGTATTCAGATACGCACGTCCCAGGCTGACCTGCAGCTCGGCATTCTCCGGCGCCAGAATCGTGGCTTTGTCGAGTTCGGACGCGGCCTGGGAATATTCGTGCTGCGCGAGAAATATCTCGCCGAGCGCTGCGTGCGCGGCGGCATCGAGCGGATTGATTTCAATCTGCTTGCGGAAGGCGGTGGCGGCTTCGGCATCTTTGTTCTGCCGCTCGAGAGCAAGGCCGAGATAGTCGTTGGCGTGCTCGTCCGCGGGGTTGATTTCCAGCTGCTTACGGAACGCCGCGGTCGCGTCGTCGAGCTTTCCGGCGCGCAGATTGGCGAGGCCGAGGTCGTTCCAGGCCTGCTTGTGATGCGGATCGAGCTCGACGGCGCGATCGAAGAGCGGAATGGCCGCGCCGGTATTACCTGCATTCAGCAGCGCGAGGCCGGCTTCGACCAGATCGTCGGGGGGTGCGGACGAGGGAACGGCGGGTTCGCCGGGAGACGTGGTGGTTACGACGAGCGCTCGATTTTGATCTGCGGCGACGGCGCGAGAAAAGTCGCGGTAGTCTTCCGTGCGCGAGGCAGGGAGCTTGCGCATCTTGAAATCGAGCGAACGCTCGGCAGTCACCGAATGATCTTCGAAACGATAGCTGGACTTGAATTCGGCGTAATCGCGCGTGACGGAAGACGCGACGGGCGGCTGCGCTGCAAAGACCGGCGGCAAGTCGAGTTTCAGTTTCACGGTTACGTTGAGCGGACTGCCGAGTTCGATCGGTTTTGCGGCGTCCGCGGGCGGATCGGGCAAGCCGATGGCCAGCAGAGGCAAGGGCGTCGTCTCGCGCCTGGCCGACCAATTCAGGAAATTCGGTTGCGCGAATTCGATATCGAGTTCGAAGGGATCATGCGTGGCCATAGGATCAGCCGGTTTGACCGAAGTCACCTCGCCGCGAATGCCGTCCAACGACAAAATCGTCTGGCCGAGCTCGTTCCACTGTGCCTGGGGCGTGCGGTGAAATGCGAGGCGGAGGACGAGTTCGGTGTCGCCGCGCATCGTGTAATGCGCTCGCGCGGTGAGTTTGCCGAGGTCGCTCACGCGTCCGTCGATGTCGACGTTTTGCGTGGAAACGAATGGCGGATCGGCGGGCGTTTCCACGATTCTTCCGGTGCCGCCCGCCGGGACTAACAACGCGGATTTGCCACGCAACGGAGAAGCAAGCAGCCGAAATGGCGCCACTTCGGTCGTCGTATCCATCCACATCGGAACGGTTCCGAGCGCCACTGTGGTGATCACGTGATCAAATTGCGCGGGCGATGGCACGGACGCGTCGAGATTGCGCGTGTACGGGATGAGTACCGCGTCCGATGAAATCCCCGCGGCTTTGAGCATCGCCGCCAGCAGAATGTGCTTGTCCTGCGAGTCGCCGTATTTGTTCGAAAAGACTTCCGCTGCGGTGTGCGGTCGCCAACTGCCTTGGCCGAGCGGCAGTTCCACGTATCGAATGTTTGTTGAAACGTAGTCATAGAGCGCTTGAACTATGGCGAGAGATTCCGTTGCACCTTGAGTCAGTTCCTTGGTTTTCGCGTGGATTTCCGGAGTTGGCTCGCTGCGGCCTTGTGCAGCCATTGCGTACCAGCGGGCGACTGCTTCCCAACCGGTGAAGGTGGTGAGCTCGACGTCCGCAGGTTTCGTCTTCCCCATCTCCGGCTGGTTTTTCACGGAATCATCGGAGGCGAGCGAGAGATTGGCGTGCTTCCAGAGATAAATCGTGCGTCCACCTGCGTGCTGGGTTTCGTAGGGCGCGCCGGGGGCGGATTTGAGAATCACTTTTCGATTTTCGGGAACGCTGATTTCGAGCCGCTCGTCACGGACGATGGCGCTCACGACAAAATTGTGCGCGAACCAGAATTCGCCGGGAGCGAAAGGCGTGACCAGGCGAGTGGCGATCTCGTACTCGAGCGTGTCACCCACGGCGAGTGCGGGAACCGCGATCTGTTTTTCTTTATAGTTGGAATATGCAGCAGCATCGCGTGCGACCGGCGCGGTCACTTCCTTCACTGGGTCCGCGGCGGCGTTGACGATGGTGCCGTCCTGTTTGCGCGCGCGCACGTAATCGACGTCGATCTGCTCATTCGCCGAATTGAAATTGAAGACGAGCTGGTGCAGCTGCTGCGCGCCGGCCTCGCTTTGCACGCGGACGCGCACGGCGAGGATTTTTTCCCCCGTGCCATCGTTTTCGAACCGCGCGGTGGTGGCGTACTGCTCGATGACAAACGGCTCTTTCGAATGCTCGGCGGGGGATTTCTGTGTGGACGAGATCGCGTGTGGTGCACGGAGCGCCGTTTCTACGGTCGGAGAGCGACGGTCCTGTGCTGAGGTTGCTGTAGTTGTGCTCAGCAGGCAAAGCAGGATCGCCCAGAATCGAGTCATTTGTGCTCCTAGTCCCGAACTGACGCCCTGAAGTTTAGGTTGGTTGCCGTTGGGCGTAAAGCGCTGATGGCGAGCTGGTTGAGGAGTTTCCAACCACTGCGAGGAATTCGATCTGGCTGCTCCTGTTTGAAGGTGCTCAATTCCAGGAGGTTCTAGTACCATATTTCCTGGCGTAATTATATTTTAAACGTCCTATTATGTGCATCTTAATCGAGAATATCTCCAAGGTCGCCCTACCATAAGAGCGTGGATGGCATCGAACCAATACAGCGTTGAGAACCAAAACGGCGTCCCAGAGCATCGAATTCGGCTAACCCCGGAAGTGGCGCATGCGGGACCTAGCAAACTTGGAGAAGTGCCTAGGATGTCGAAGTTGCGAAAGGCTTTGCACGCCGATTTTCACAGCGGTATCGTGTTGACAAGATTTGTTGTTTTGCCTATACTCACCCGGTTGTCTTGAGGCCTTCGGGCCTGGTGGTGAAAGGGAAGTCTTCCGGCCCCGGAACAAAGATGCAAGGAACGGGGCAAGTGAAGAGCGGCCGAAATGGGGCGCCAGCCCCGCAAAGCCGTGCGAGCCTCTCCGCAGTAAGTGAAGATGCAGTTCACTCCTTGGGGTGAAGCGTCAACGCGGAGTACCTGGTAGCTCCTTCAGGTTTGGCGACCTTTTCTGTTCATTCACCCGCAGAATTTCGCGCGGGTAGGCTTGGGCTGCGCGGAAATTCGATGGCTTGCGACGTGTGAAGAAGTGTGTCGCGCGATGTTTGGTAAGTCAAGGGGGACGAGTGCCAACGTTTTCACAATTGGTGCGCCACGGACGTGAACAGATTCGGGCGAAGACGAAATCGCCGGCTCTGGAAGGATGTCCGGAGAAGCGTGGGGTGTGCGTTCGCGTGTATACCCAAACGCCGAAGAAACCAAATTCCGCGCTGAGAAAAGTGGCGCGTGCGCGGCTGACGAACAGCGCGGAAGTGACGACGTATATTCCCGGCATCGGACACAATTTGCAAGAGCACTCGATCGTGCTCGTGCGCGGCGGCCGCGTGAAGGATCTGCCCGGCGTTCGCTACCACGTGATTCGCGGCACGCTCGACGCCGCTGGGGTCGAAAATCGCAAGCAGGCGCGCTCGAAATACGGCGCGAAGCGGCCCAAAGCCGCACAGAAGTAAGCGGGAGAAAGCATAGATGCCACGTAAAGGATGGGTTGTTCGCCGAAAGATTCCGGGCGATCCGGTCTTTGACAGCGACCTGGTGCAGAAGTTTATTTCCAGCATGATGTACGACGGCAAACGCTCGACCGCGCAGACGATTTTTTATAACGCGATGGACCAGGTCGCGAAGAAGACGAACGACGATGCGTTCAAGCTGTTCAAAAAGGCCATCGAGAATTGCAAGCCGACGCTGGAAGTGAAATCGCGGCGCGTGGGCGGCGCGAACTACCAGGTTCCGGTGGAGGTCAATCCGTTCCGGCGGCAGTCGCTCGCGATTCACTGGCTGGTGCTCCATTCGCGATCGCGCTCGGGAAAGACGATGACGGAGAAGCTGGCCGAGGAAATTGTGGATGCCGCGAATGGACGCGGCGGGGCAGTGAAGAAGAAGGAAGACGTGCACCGCATGGCGGAGGCCAACAAGGCTTTCGCGCACTATCGCTGGTAGCGGCAATCGATTCGAACATGGCACGCCAAGTACAACTCGATCAGATCCGCAACATCGGGATCATGGCGCACATCGATGCGGGGAAGACCACCTGCACCGAGCGCATTCTTTTTTATACGGGTGTGACCTACAAGATTGGCGAGGTGCACGAAGGCACCACGGTCATGGACTGGATGGAGCAGGAGCGGGAGCGCGGAATCACGATCACGTCCGCGGCAACCACGACTTCCTGGAAGCGCTTCGACAAGACCTATCGCATCAACATCATCGACACGCCGGGACACGTGGACTTCACGGTGGAAGTCGAGCGATCGCTTCGCGTGCTCGACGGCGCGGTCGCGGTCTTTGACGCGGTTGCGGGCGTGCAGCCGCAGTCTGAAACGGTCTGGCGACAGGCGGATAAGTACCGCGTGCCGCGCATCGCGTTCATCAACAAAATGGACCGCATCGGCGCCGACTTCGATCATTCGATTCGCTCGATGCGCCAGAGGCTCTCGGCCCACCCCGTGCCAATCACTTACCCCATCGGACGCGAAGACAATTTCATCGGAATTATCGATTTTATCGAGGAGCGCGCCATCATCTGGAAGGATGAGACTCTGGGCGCGGAATACGAAATCCTGCCGCTTGAAAAACTCTGGGACGCGGAGTTTCTGAAGACGCGACCGGAAGTGGAAAAGGCCGTGAAAGCCGCGGCGCTCAGCCCGGAATTTTACAAAGAACATCGCGAAAAGGTGGTCGAGTACATCGCCGAGCATGACGACGCCATCCTCACCAAATATCTCGAGCAGCACAAGCTGGAGCCCGCCGAGCTGCGAGCTTCGCTGCGCCGTTCGACGATCGCGCTGAAGCTGGTGCCGGTGATTGCGGGTTCGGCGTTCAAGAACAAGGGCGTGCAGTCGCTGCTCGACGCGGTAATTGATTATCTGCCGTCGCCGATGGACGTCCCGCCGATCGAGGGCACGACGCTTGACGGAAACGACGCGGAACTACGCCGCGCAGCGGACGAGCAACCTTTTGCGGCGCTGGCTTTCAAGATCATGACCGATCCGTTTGTCGGCCATGTGACCTACATCCGAGTCTATTCAGGGGTGCTGAAGACCGGGCAGTCGGTTTTCAATTCGACGAGAAAAGTGCGCGAGCGCATGGGCCGCCTGCTGCGCATGCACGCAAACAAGCGCGAGGAAATCGAATCGGTTGAAGCGGGCGACATCGCTGCGTGCGTCGGCCTGAAGAACGTAACGACCGGCGATACGTTGTGTGATGAAGAAAAGCCCATCGTCCTTGAAAACATCGATTTCCCCGCCCCCGTCATTTCCGTAGCGATCGAACCCAAGACCAAAGTCGACCAGGAAAAAATGGGCACCGCGCTTGGAAAACTGGCGCAGGAAGATCCGACGTTCCGCGTCCACACCGACCACGACACGGGTCAGGTGCTGATTGAAGGAATGGGCGAGCTGCACCTTGAAATCATCGTGGATCGCATGATGCGCGAGTTCGGCGTGCAGGCAAATGTGGGCCGGCCGCAGGTAGCGTATCGCGAGACGATCATCAAGGCCGCGGAAGGGGAGCACAAGCACATCAAGCAGTCGGGTGGGCGCGGGCAGTACGGCCACGTGAAACTGATCGTGCAGCCACTGCCGGGCTCGGGACACGAGGACATGCACGACATGTCCACCGACGAGCTCGACGAGCTTGCCAAGCAGGTTGCGGGGAAGGGCGGCAAGTGGCGCTTCGACAAGGAACATCGCCTACTGTTCATCGACAAGCTAGTGGGTGGTTCGATCCCAAGGGAATTTGTGCCTCCGATTGAAAACGGAATTAAAGAGGCGATGGATAGCGGCGTTCTCGCCGGATACGAAATGGTGGACGTTGCCGTCATGGTGATTGACGGCAGCTATCACGACGTGGACAGCTCGGAAATGGCGTTCAAGATTGCAGGCTCGATGGCGTTCAAGGAAGCATGCCGCAAAGCGAGCCCGAGGCTGCTTGAGCCGATCATGCGCGTGGAAGTGGTGGTTCCGGAAGATTACATGGGGCCGGTGATTTCCGATTTGAACTCGCGGCGCGGGCAATTGCAGGGCCGGGAATCGCGTTCCGGAAGCGAGATTATCAACGTACAGGTTCCGCTGGCCGAGATGTTCGGCTATGCGACCGATATTCGCAGCCGAACGCAGGGCCGCGGCAGTTTTACGATGCATTTTTCGCACTACCAGCAGGCGCCTCCGAATATTTCGGAAGAGATCATCGGCAACGTGAATGGCGTTAAGGCTAAGAAGTGAACGGCTTGAAATTCAAGTTCATCATCGAACGCTACTAGAGCGGAGAGAGACATGTCGAAGGAGAAATTCGAGCGCAGTAAGCCGCACCTGAACGTGGGGACGATTGGTCACATCGACCACGGCAAGACGACGCTGACGGCGGCGATCACGAAAGTGCTGTCGAAGAACAACCCGAAAGTATCGTTTCGGGCGTTCGATTCGATCGACAACGCGCCGGAAGAGCGGGAGCGCGGGATCACGATCGCGGTGTCGCACGTGGAATACGAGACGGCGAACCGGCACTACGCGCACATTGACTGCCCGGGGCACGCGGATTACGTGAAGAACATGATCACGGGCGCGGCGCAGATGGACGGGGCGATTCTGGTGGTGGCGGCGACGGATGGACCGATGCCGCAGACGCGGGAGCACATATTGCTGGCGCGGCAAGTGGGCGTGCCGTCGATTGTGGTGTTCTTGAACAAGTGCGACGTGGTGGAAGATCCCGAACTGTTGGAGCTGGTTGAGCTCGAGGTGCGGGAACTTCTGAAGACGTATCAGTTTCCCGGGGACACGATTCCGGTGATCAAGGGCTCGGCGCTGAAGGCGTTGGAAGGCGACGAGAAGTGGGAGAAGTCGATATTGGAGTTGATGGACGCGGTGGACAATCACATTCCGCTGCCGCCGCGGGAGGTGGACAGGCCGTTCGCGATGCCGATTGAGGATATTTTCTCGATTTCGGGGCGCGGAACTGTCGTCACCGGAAGAATCGAACGCGGGAAGGTAAAGGTCGGCGAGGAAATCGAGATCGTGGGTTTCCGGCCGACGATGAAGAAGACGGTGACGGGCGTGGAGATGTTCCGGAAGCTGTTGGACGAGGGGATGGCGGGAGACAACGTGGGACTGCTGCTGCGCGGCACGGAGGAGGATGAAGTGGAGCGCGGGCAGGTGCTGTGCAAGCCGGGCTCGATCACGCCGCACACGAAGTTCAAGGCGGAGGCGTACGTGTTGACGAAGGAAGAAGGCGGGCGGCACACGCCGTTTTTCACGGGATACCGGCCGCAGTTTTACTTTCGGACGACGGATGTGACGGGAGATGTAAAGCTGCCGGCGGGAGTGGAGATGGTAATGCCGGGAGACAACGTGTCGGCGGAGATTACGTTGATCACGCCGGTAGCGCTGGAAAAGGGATTGCGATTCGCGATCCGCGAGGGCGGCCACACGGTTGGCGCAGGCGCCGTCGCAGAGATCATCGAGTAAACGACCATGCGAGAAATAATCACATTGCAGTGCAACGATTGCAAAAACCGAAACTACACGACCACCAAGAACCGGAAGAAGCATACGGACCGGTTGGAAACACAGAAATTTTGCAATACGTGCCGGAAGCATACCGCGCACAAAGAGGTGAAGTGAATCCGGCGTAGCCGGATTCACCCTGAGAGCCGACGGTGTCGGCTCGAAGGGTTGGCGCAATTGAGATGGAAAGCGGCACCCAGATTTGGTTTTGCTACATGCTTTAGTGTAGCGACGACTCGTTGTACGTCGGTGCGGCGAAGGATCCGAATGAGCGAGCCAAGAAGCACAACTGGGGAGTTGGATCGAGACACACGGCATTGCGGCGCCCGGTGAAATTGGTTTGGCAAGAAGAGCACGCGAGTGAGGGTTTGGCCCGTGGTCGCGAAGCGGAGATCAAGGGTTGGCGGCGAGAGAAGAAATTGGAGCTAATCGCCAAGTTTCAACGCGAAATTCACCCTTCGCCCTGAAAAGCGGGCTCAGGGTGAAATTTCGGGCTTCAGCCCGAAATTTCAGGGGAGTAGGTTCAACGGTAGACCATCGGTCTCCAAAACCGAGAGTGGGGGTTCGAATCCCTCCTCCCCTGCCAGTTTTTTGGCGGCGGGGATAGCAAGAGCGAGTGGGCAGCAAAATGGCAGACGCGATAAAGACAAACCGGGAAGAGCGCGAAAACGACCGCAACGTAAGCGGGTTTTCGCTGATGGAGCCGGTAGGGAAGCTCGGCGCGACGTGGAAGAACTTTCGGAGCTATCTCCACGACGTGCGCGTGGAAATGCGGCAGGTCAATTGGCCGTCGCGCCTGGATGTATGGTCCACAACGATTGTTGTTACCGTGACTGTGGCTTTCTTTGGCGTGTATTTCTGGATTACGGACCTGGTTTTCAGCCGTTTGTACGTGATCGTGAACGGATATTTTCGGCACAATTGAGACGCACGACTGAGATGAATGACTGAGATGAACGACGTTACGGCAAAGCAGTGGTACATCGTCCACACCTACTCGGGGTTCGAGAAGAAGGTGAAGGAGAGCCTCGAAGGCCGCGTGCAGGCGTTTGGCCTGTCGGACAAGATCGGCCAAGTCGTAATTCCGACCGAATCGGTGGTTGAGGTGCGCGGCGGCAAGAAAGTGGTTTCCCCGCGGATGTGTTATCCGGGGTACGTGCTGGTCGAGATGGACATGGACGACTATACATGGCACGTCGTGCGGTCCACGCCGAAGGTGACCGGATTCGTAGGCTCTGGGCAGATGCCTTCGCCGCTGACCGAAGAAGAGGTGCAGAACATTTTGAACCGGGCGACGACCACCGCGGAAAAGCCCAAGCCGAAACTTTCGTTTGAGCGCGGCGAGAAAGTCCGCATCGGCGAAGGCCCGTTTGCGAATTTCACGGGCGAGGTCGAGGAAGTGAACGCGGACCGCAGCACGCTGAAGGTTTCGGTGACGATTTTTGGCCGGGCGACACCCGTGGAATTGGATTTCGCGCAGGTAGAAAAGGTAGCTTAAGGAACCTAGATGGCGAAAAAAGTTCAAGCGATGGTGAAGCTGCAATTGCCGGCGACAAAGGCGACGCCAGCACCGCCCGTGGGTACGGCTTTGGGGCCGCACGGCGTCAACATCATGGATTTCTGCAAGCAGTTCAACGCCAAGACGTCGAAAGAGCCGGACGGGATGATCATTCCCGTGCTGGTGACGATCTACAGCGACCGGACGTTCACGTTCATCCTGAAGACACCTCCGGCTTCCGAGCTCCTGAAGCGCGCCGCGGGAATCGTGAAGGGATCGCCGGAGCCGAACCGAAACAAGGTGGCGAAGCTTTCGCACAAGCAGGTTGTGGAGATCGCCAAGCAGAAATTGCCCGACCTGAATACGACGAATCTCGATGCCGCCGTACGTTCAATCATGGGCACGGCCCGCAACATGGGCATCGAAGTGACGGAGTAAGAGGAGAACCGATGGGCCGCAGCGCAAGAGTCGGTGGAAAGAATATTGATCGCGCACGGAAGCTGGTCGAAGCGCGCCCATACAAGCTGGAAGAAGCCGCGGAACTGCTTCGCAAGGCGCACTTCGTGAAGTTCGACGAGACGGTCGAGCTCGTGCTGAACCTGGGCGTGGATTCCAAGCAATCGGACCAAATGGTGCGCGGCACGGTGGTGCTGCCGCACGGCCTCGGAAAATCGAAGCGCGTGCTGGTGATCGCAAGCGGCGAAAAAGTGAAAGAGGCGCAGGACGCCGGCGCGGATTTCGTGGGCGGCGACGATATGGTCCAGAAGATCACGGAAGGCTGGACGGATTACGAAGCCGTGATCGCCACGCCGGACATGATGAAGTCCGCCGGGCGCCTCGGAAAAGTGCTAGGCCCGCGCGGCCTGATGCCGAATCCGAAAACCGGCACGGTAACGTTCGATGTTGCCAAGGCCGTGAAAGAAATCAAGGCCGGCAAAGTGGAATTTCGTCTGGACAAGACCGGGCTGATCCATTCGCCCATCGGGAAAATCAGTTTTCCGGCGAAAAGCCTGGCGGATAACGCCCATGCTCTGCTGGAAGCGGTGGTGAAGGCGAGGCCATCCGCGGCGAAGGGGAAGTACATCAAGAAGATCACGCTCACCTCGACAATGGGTCCGGGGATCCTGATCGACCACACCGAGGCGGAATCGGCCACGCCGGTCGCGGCGTAACAAGTTAGGGTAACAAGTGGACAAGGGGAGCTCGGCATTATGAAGAAGAAGGCCGAAAAGAAAACGCAGGCCGATGAGCTTCGCGCGCAGCTCGCGACGGTTTCGACGGTAATTCTTTCGACGTTTCAGGGAATCACAGTCGAGCAGGACACCAAGCTGCGGCGGTCGGTGGAAGCCGTGGGCGGCCACTATCAGGTGGTGAAGAACACGGTGGCGCAACGCGCCGGTGAAGGCACGCCAGCCGAAGGGCTGCTCAAGGGCCTGAAGGGCACGAATTCGATCGCGTACACGAAGACCGACCCGGTGGCGCTTGCGAAGATCCTGACCAAGGTCGCCAAGGACGTTCCGGCGTTTCAGTTCCGCGCCGGGTGGGTTGAAGGGCGCGTAGTTTCGATTCAGGAGATCAATCAGCTCGCGCTGCTGCCGAGCAAGGAAGAGCTGATCAGCAAGATCATGTTCATGCTAAACGCTCCGGCGCAACGCGTGGCGACGGTGCTGGCGGCGGTGCCGCGAAATCTCGCGGTGGTCACGAGCGAAGCGGTGAAGGCCAACAAATTTGGAGGGGGCGGCGCAGCACCGGAAAACGCGCCGGCGCCTGAAGCGGCTCAGTAAAGAAGTTATTTCGTCTTTTTTGGTTCTTCATCTTGAGGAGGATAGACACGGCAATGGCTAGCAAAGTGGAAACGATACTGGAAGAAATCAAGGGTCTGACGCTGCTCGAGGCTTCCGATCTGGTCAAGAAGATGGAAGAGGCCTTCGGAGTCTCGGCGGCTGCTGCGGCGCCAGTGATGATGGCGGGCGGTGCAGCAGGCGCGGGCGCGGCAGGCGGCGCGGCGGAGGAAAAGACGGAGTTCACCGTCGTCCTCACCGAAGTCGGCGCGAACAAAATCAACGTGATCAAGGCTGTCCGCGAAGTCACCAGCCTGGGCTTGAAGGAAGCCAAGGACCTGGTGGACGGTGCGCCGAAGACGGTGAAAGAGGGCATCAACCAGGACGAGGCGGCCACGATCAAGAAGAAGTTCGAAGACGCCGGGGCCAAGGTCGATATCAAGTAGCGGCAGCTTGCAAACGGTCACGTGCCGGCTGCAAAGGAATTCGCCCGCCACAGCGGGCACGCGCTATTTTGGATTATAGAACCTCAAAAGTTGTCCTTCCCGGACCGGCGGGGCGGGTGTCTATCCGCACTGCCGACTTCGGCGTAGCCCTGAAGGGGATGGTCCATGAGTCATCGTAACGGTAATCGCGTCATGCGGGAACGGGAACGCCTGGACTTCGCCAAGATTCAAACGACGGTCCAGATTCCGAACCTGATTGACGTCCAGAAGAAGTCGTATCAGCGCTTCCTGCAGATGGATCTGTTGCCGAGCGAGCGGGAAGACACGGGCTTGCAGTCAGTATTCTCTTCCGTTTTCCCGATCCAGGATTTCCGCGGGCTGTCGCAGCTGGATTTCGTGGACTATGCGATTGGCAACTGGGAGTGCAAGTGCGGGCACCTGCGCGGGCTGCACCATCTGCGCGCCACCTGCCGGAGTTGCGGCGCGTCGGTGGTCACGAACCCGTACAAGACGGGTGACGTGCTGTGCTCGAAGTGCGGCACGTTCAACAAGAACACGCCGACATTCTGCAACAAGTGCGGCGATCCGGTCACGTTGCAGCTGAAGTACGACATGAACGAGTGCCAGGAGCGCGGCATGACCTATTCCGCGCCGCTCAAGGTCACCATCCGCCTGACGATTTACGACAAGGACCCCGACACCGGCGCGAAATCCATCCGCGACATCAAGGAACAAGAAGTTTTCTTCGGCGACATCCCGCTGATGACGGAGAACGGCACGTTCATCATCAACGGCACGGAACGCGTGATCGTCAGCCAGCTGCACCGCTCGCCCGGCGTTTTCTTCGAGACGGCGAACAACCGCAGCTACTTCCTGGGCAAGATCATTCCGTATCGCGGCTCGTGGGTCGAATTCGAGTACGACACAAAGAACATTTTGTACGTGCGCATTGACCGCAAACGCAAATTTCTCGGGTCGATTTTTCTGCGCGCGCTGGGAATCAAGTCGAATGAGGATGTCCTGCGCACGTTCTTCCAGGTCGAGCGTATCTCGCTGAAGGGCGGCGATCTCTTCTGGAACGCGTCGGAAGGATTGATTGACCGCAAGCTCACGAAGGAGATCAAGCATCCGAAGTCGGGCGAGGCGCTGGTGGGCGCGCACAAGCGCGTCAGCGAGGCGCTCTATAAGGAACTGGTGAAGGCGCGCGTGACGCAGGTCGAAGTCGGCGTCGCCGATCTCGAGGGCGCAGTCACGGTCGGCGAGCTGGTGAACCGGCAGACCGGCGAAGTGCTGCTCGAAGCGAACAAGCCGCTCACGCCCGAAATGTGGACCGCCATCGGCGAGGCTGGAATCACGGAAGTGGATGTCTGTTTCCCGGACCGCGACGACGTCGGCATCATCGTTTCGCGCACGCTGGAAAAGGACACCGTCCACACGCCGAAGGAAGCGCTGATCGAAATCTACCGCAAGCTGCGTCCCGGCGATCCGCCGACGCTCGAAACCGCGACGGCGCTATTCAATGGCATGTTCTTCGACGCCCGCAAGTACGATTTCAGCAAAGTGGGCCGGCTGAAATTCAACATCAAACTGGGCCTGGAGACGCCGCTCGAAAAGCGGACGCTCGATCCCTCCGATTTCGTCGCTGCAATAAAGTATTTGCTGAAGCTGCGCAAGAACGTCGGGTCGGTCGACGACATCGACCATCTCGGCAACCGCCGCGTCCGCGCCGTAGGCGAGCTGCTCGAAAACCAGTTCCGCATCGGCCTGGTCCGCATGGAACGCGCGATCAAGGAAAAGATGTCCGTGTACCAGGAAATGTCCACGGCCATGCCGCACGACCTGGTGAACGCAAAGCCCGTGATGGCCGCGATCCGCGAGTTTTTCGGGAGTTCGCAGCTTTCGCAGTTCATGGACCAGACGAACCCGCTCAGCGAAATCACCCACAAGCGCCGGCTTTCGGCTCTGGGTCCCGGCGGTCTTTCCCGTGAGCGCGCGGGATTCGAAGTTCGCGACGTTCACCCCACGCACTACGGACGCATTTGCCCGATTGAGACGCCGGAAGGGCCGAACATCGGATTGATCAGCTCGCTTTCCTGCTATGCGCGGATCAACGAATTCGGCTTCATCGAGTCGCCCTACCGCAAGGTCAAGGGTGGGCGCGTGATCGACTTCGTGCAGGTGGTCAATTCGGGAGACAGCGAATTCAAGGCCGGCGAGATCGTCGAGAAGGACAAAGTCGAAGAGACGAACGAGGAGCTGAAGCGAAAGCGGATTGTGGTGCAACCGCACTGCTTCTACCTATCGGCGTGGGAAGAGGATCGCTACGTCGTCGCGCAGGCCAACGCCTCGCTCGACGAGAAACTGCGAATCACGACGGACCTCGTCAACTGCCGCCAAGCCGGTAACTTCGTATTGAAGAGCCGCGAAGAGGTGGACTACATCGACGTGTCGCCGAAGCAGCTGGTGTCGGTGGCCGCGAGCTTGATTCCGTTTCTTGAGAACGACGACGCCAACCGCGCGTTGATGGGCTCGAACATGCAGCGCCAGGCCGTGCCGCTCATCAAGGGAGAGGCTCCGCTGGTCGGCACCGGGATGGAGCGAGTCACTGCGCGCGATTCCGGCGCCGTGATCGTCTGCCGACGCGACGGCATCGTGGACCAGGTGGATTCCGAGCGCGTGATCGTGCGCGTGGAATCGGACCAGTCCGGAGTGTTGAGCCGTGAAGTCGGGTCGGACATTTATCTGCTTACGAAGTTTAAGCGGTCGAACCAGAACACCTGCATCAGCCAGAAGCCGCTGGTTCGCGCGGGAGACCGCGTGAAGCAGGGCCAGGTACTGGCGGATGGTCCTTGCACCGACCGCGGCGAGCTGGCGCTGGGACGCAACGTCCTGGTCGCCTTCGTGCCATGGCGCGGGTATAACTTTGAGGACGCGATTCTGGTCAGCGAAAAGCTGGTCAAAGACGACTACTACACCTCGATTCACATCGAAGAGTACGAAATCGAGGCGCGCGATACGAAACTCGGTCCCGAGGAAATCACGCGTGACATCCCCAACATCAACGAAAGTTTTCTCCGCAACCTGGACGAAAGCGGCGTGATTCGCATCGGCGCGACCGTCAAGCCGGGCGACATTCTAGTCGGCAAAGTGACGCCGAAGGGCGAAACCACGCTGACGCCGGAAGAAAAACTTCTCCGTGCGATTTTCGGCGAGAAGGCCGGTGACGTACGCGACGCTTCGCTCTACTGCCCGCCGGGCATCGAGGGCACCGTCGTCGACGTGAAAATCTTCTGCCGCAAGGGCGCCGAAAAAGACGAACGCCACAAGGCCATCGAGGCCGCGCAGGTGTTCAAGCTCGAAAAGAACTTGTCGGACGAAATCCGCATCCTCACCGACGAGCGATTGAAGCGCCTTTCCGCGCTGCTGGAAGGCAAGGAACTGACCGCCGACTTGCACGACGAAAAGACCAACAAGCGCCTGATCAACAAGGGCACCGAGCTGACGCGCGACATCATCGAGAAGATCGCCACGCGCAATCTCAAGCGGCTGCGCCTGGCGGACAAGGATCCTCTCCTCATCGAGAAAATTGACGAGATCGAGGAGATGACCTCGCGGCAGATCGACGTGCTGCGCAAGATTACCGAGGAGCGCAAGGAAAAGCTGCGCAAGGGCGACGAACTTCCTCCCGGCGTCATCAAGCTG
>JARLGK010000048.1 GCA_031296075.1 Candidatus Acidiferrales bacterium | reverse complement strand
ACAAGCTGATTCTCGATCTGCGCGATTGCGCCCTCGGTGACGACCAGGAAGGCATTTCCACCGCGCAGCTTTTCCTCCCCTCCGGCACAATCACCTCGCTCAAGGGACAGACGATGGCAGCGGTGGTTTCTTCTGCCGATGCATCGAAAGTCGCCTGGACGCAGCCGCTCACCGTGCTGATCGACACAGGCACGGCCGGCGCTGCGGAAATTCTGGCTGGCGCAATTGCCGACAATCACCGCGGCGAGACCGTCGGCATCCGCACCTACGGCACGGCGTCCCAGCAGAAGCTGATTCAACTCGAGGATGGTTCGGCGCTGATCCTCACCCTGGCGAATTACTACACGCCCGCAGGCAAGGAAATCCCCGTCGAAGGAGTTGCGCCCACACGGGAAGTGCGTCCTGCGCCTGAGGATGTCACCGCGGCGGATCAGTATCCTCCCGCACCATCGAGCTCGCCAACGGATCCCGATATCAAGAAAGCCATCGAGATTTTGCAGGGCGCCGCCGCTCCGCGGAAAGCCGCCTAGACTGAGAATGCGTTGTCATCCCGAAGGCATTCATGCCTGAGGGATCTCTCTTCAATCGCCCGGTGGCGCGCCGTCCGCCTTCACGCGCGACCTTGGCCGCGCCCGTTTCCTCCGACCTTGTCATCCCGAACCACTTCAGGGGTGAGGGATCTGCTTTCAGTCGTCCGCGTTGCGCCGCCGTCTTTCTCTTGCTCGTCGCCGTTTTTTCCCTGATCGGCTGCGAGAAAAAACACCTCTCGAAAACGGAACTTCGCGCCGTCACCATCGAAATCGTCAGCGCCGCCCAGCGCGTCGCCGGACGCAAATCCGAAATTACGATTCGCCCGGAAATTCAGCCATCCCGCTCCGGAGCGCAGGGCCATCTCGCGGCCGACAACATCTACATATCGCTCTCCGACCCCTCGCAGGCCGCGGCGTTGAGGCAGGTGCTCGCCGAAATCGCGCGGCGCCACAAGCTGGCGATTGCTGAATCCTCCACCGGCGGCGTGATTCGCTACGATTTCTCGCGCGATGGAAATCGCACGCATGCGATTCACGTGGTCACGCCGCTCGTCGTCCGCTCGCACTCAACCACTCCGCGGCTGCAAGGAAACCCGAAGCTCGCCATTATCCTCGACGACATGGGCCACGACCGCACCGCCGCCGATGCGTTGCTCGCGCTGCCATTTCCGCTCACGATTTCCGTTCTGCCGCACCTGCCGCTCTCCGCCGAGGTCGCCGAGGAGGCTTATCGCCGCGGCGATCAGATCCTGCTGCATCTTCCGATGGAACCGGAGGCCGAAGGCGGCGGCTCCGAAGGCGCGCCCCCCGAGGAAATCGAGCTGCGCGTGGGGATGACTCCCGATCAGGTGGGTTCCACGCTCGATGGCATGCTTGAAACCGTCCCACACGCCGCGGGAGTGAACAATCATGAAGGTTCTCGCGCTACGGCCGATCTATCTCTTATGGACGCCCTGATGCCGGCGCTGCGCGGCCGCAACCTTTTCTTCATAGACAGCCGCACCACCGCCGCGACCGTCGCCTATGACGCCGCCGAACGCGCCGGCGTGCCCGCGGCCTCGCGCAAAGTCTTCCTCGACGACGTGCCCACCAAGGACGCGATCCTCGCCCAGCTCGCGCTCGCCGCCCGGGACGCCTCTCGCGACGGTTCCGCCATCGCCATTGGCCATCCGCACGCAGCCACGATCGCCGCCCTCGCCGAAGGCGTCCCCGAGCTCGAAGCCCGCGGCGTCCGCCTCGTCCTAGTGTCCGACCTCGTCCGTTAGCAATTCTTTCGCCTGTCACTTCGTACAGGTCGAAGGACTGGAACGAAATCTGGCCTAACGCTCTATTTCGCTGCGCGCGTGGGCGCGGTACGTTTCTTTACCGCCCTGCTAGTGGAAGTTGCCTGCGGGGATAAGGAAGGAGCTTATGTCCCACTGGATAGGAACCACGTCTCCGGCTGACGCCGGCATGTCCGACTTCAAGGAATGTCTCAAGCAATTGCGCGATGGTCATCCGGGTGATGCCTTGCAGCATGCACGGCGTGCGCTCGGTATCGCTCCGAAGAACCCATTTTATCTTTCCTACACCGGATTGCTGGCTGCCGTTGCCGAGAAACGCTACGGCGATGGCGAAGCGCTCTGCCAGGAAGCCCTGGGGATGAGGCACAATCACGCCCAGCTGTACCTGAATCTGGCCGAGGTTTACCAGCAGTCCGGCCGGACGCAGGAAGCGATCGAAACCCTAGAAAAGGGGCTGGTGTCGGCGGGACGCGATTTCCGGATTCGCCGGGCCCTGCAGAAAATCGGGGCGCGGCGGGATCCCGTCGTAACGTTTCTGCACCGCAGCCATCCCGTGAATCGAACGCTGGGCAGATTGCGCCACCGCTTGGCTGGCCCATCGCAGGCGGCTTGATCGGCGGGCGGTTCCGCGAAGAAAAGTTTCCCCGGCGACGCGGTCCTCATTTTTCGCGCTGCGAAAAATGACTCCGAGGTCACTGCGGCCACCGAAGGGCTGGCTTTGACCTCAGCCCCTCGGGGCTCGCCGTAACGAATCAGCTCTGGCCCAGCGGAAGAAAGTACTGCGTGCCCTTCACGGGCTGGCGGAGACGCCGCAAAAGCTCCTGCAAATCCTGATTGCGCTCGACGAAATCAATCTCCGTGGTATCCACCACCAGAAGATTCGACGCCGAATAGCGGAAGAAGAAATGTCCGTAGGCGCTGGCGACCGCCTCGAGATACTCGGGCGAAATCTGTTTCTCCGCGGGATCGCCTTTCTTCGAGACGCGCTTGCGCAGCACCTCCGGCTTGGCGTGGAGATAAATCACCAGGTCGGGCGCGGGAACCGACGGCGCGAGCATGTCGAAATATTTTTCGTACAGCTTCAACTCTTCGTTGTCGAGGTTGACGTACGCGAAGATTTTGTCCTTCTCGAAGAGGAAGTCGCTCACGATCGGAGTCGCGTCCACTTGCGGCCGCGCCTCGGAGAGCCGGCGATGGCGTTCGTGAAGAAAATACATCTGGGCACGGAAGGCAGCGCCGGGCTTTTCGTCATAGAAATCGGCGAGGAACGGATTGTCCTCGCAATCAAAGATGCGCCGCGCGTGAAGCTGCTCGGCCAGCGCCTTCGCCAGCGTCGATTTGCCCACGCGGATGGGGCCTTCGACGACGATGTATCTCGGCGCCTTGAATGCGGGCTCGGTCATGGCGCGCGATTATAGCAAACCCCGCGAGACGTTTTCCCCGCGCCTGAGAGAAGCGCGATTCGCCAGAGGCATTGCGCTACCAGCTCCTTGCGATGACGGCGACGATGCGGGCGAGCGCGTCCACGTCGCGCGTGTCGATCACCTCGGCCGGAGAATGCGAATAGCGCAGCGGCCAGCCGAGCGCGATATCGACCGCGCCGTAGGGGACAAACGTTGCGCCGTCGTTGCCGCCGCTCGTGACGCCGAATTGCACGGGAATCTGATTCGCGCGAGCGAGCTTTACAACTTTCTCGACGAGATCGTGCGGGGCGATGTTGGAGCTGTCCACGGCGCGGACCGCGAAACCCTTGCCGAGCTCCGCATCGGCGTAGCGCTTGGATTCCAGCGGCGAATCCGAGCTGACGAACGTATCCACGGCGAAGACGTAATCCGGCGTGTGGCCTTCCGCCGCAAGACGCTTGGCCAGCGCGCCGGCGCCGACGAGGCCGAGTTCCTCGCCCGTGGACCAGACGAAGGTAACGTCGCGGTCCTTGAGCGGTCCGCCCAGCGCCCAGACTGCGGAAATGAGCGCGGTGTCGCCGACGCGGTCATCGAAGCTGCGGCCGTTGGCGCGCGTGCCGAGCAGCGGGCGATATTCCTTCGGAATGGTGATCGAGTCGCCGATCTTGATTCCGAGGTCGGCGACTTCTTTCGCGTTGCGCGCGCCGATGTCGACTCGGATGGTCTGGTCGGATTCAGCGGGCCACTTGAAATTCTGCTCGTCCCAACCGTTGGGCAATTCCATGACGCCGGCGCGTTCACCGCCGGAGGAATGAACCAGCACGGGATGGCCTTGGTAGAAGCTCAGATCCATGCCGCCGAGAGTTTCGACTACAAGCTTGCCGTCATCCGGGATCGATTTGACCGTGAATCCAATCTCGTCCATATGCGCGACGACGAGAATCTTCGGAGTTTTCGCGCCGACGGGCGCGGTGCCAACGTGGAGGATCAGGTTTCCCGCCTTGTCCCTTTCTGGCGTAGCCCATTCCGGAAGAAACTCGCTAACCTGGCCTCGAACTAGATCCTCGCGGCCGCTTGCGCCGTAGGTTTCAACGAGACTTCGCAAGAGTTCTCGCACTTGCGGACGCGTGGGCTTGCGTGGCAGCGAACCCGGTGACAGGCCGCAGCACGCAATGAAAGTCCGCGGTGCAACTGGTAGCATTGCTCCGTTGACGTAGACATTGAGCAAGTTAGCTAAAGACATGAAGTCCCCGCGATCCATAACTTCGGTGGGCGTGTCTGGCCATGAGGTCGCGATGCCGATGTGCGTCCATCGGGCCGGAAAAATCGGAGACGGGAGGTATCTCGCTGGAGTGATGTCGGCGGAAAAATCGGTTGCGAGCGGAATTTTGTTCGCGTCAGCGAGCTGTTTCAGACTAGCCGCAATACCGGAAAACTCGCCGCTCGATTTATCGAGACCCACCAGGACGCTACTGCCGAGCTCTCGGCGTGGAGCACGATGAACACCCTGCATCCCGGGGACAATGCCGCCGGGGAGCATGCGGCCGACATAGAGCATTTCGTCTGCTTGGGTGGTTCTGAGAATCCTGTCCAGACCACGACCGCCGACGCGTTGCTGCGTGACGAACGCCACGGTCAGGGTTCCCTTAATCGCGGTGCGATCAGCGTGGCGGAGAACCTCGATCATTGCGGCGGCGCCGAATTTGTCTCCAATCGACGCGCCAGAGATTTCCTTATCCCAAAGATAGTTGAGATTTCGATTGATGGTGACGGGACTGAGAATGTCGACGCCGGCGGCGCGGGCTTCGGCGGCGGAACTGGCGCCGATATCGACGTACATGTTTTCGATGGCGCTGGCGCTTGGCAGAGTCTCACTCGATCGATGGAGATGCACGGAAATGCCGGCGACGACACCGTCTATCCATTTGCCGCTGGCGGTGCGGATTTTTACCGGCTGCGCGGAGTAGAGCGCGTTGAAGATCGGCGGGAGGTTTCCAGCCTGCGGCAGGCGCTCGAGGCGCAGGTAGCCGTCGTCGGTGATCCTGCTGACGACGAAGCCGGGCTCGTCAATCGGCGTGACGATCAGGCGGTGCGGCGCGCCCGAGCCGATGGTGACGATCACATCGCCGAGGTTGTCCACGACCGGGTGAAACGCCGCGAGCTTCGCGCGGATTTTTTCGGCGAGCTGATTTTCGTAGCCGGAGACGGAGGGCGTTTCGACGAAGTCCTTCAGGTCGCTTGCGAGATCGCCGGGGATTTTCGCGGGCGCGTTCTGTGTTTGCGCGGAGACAAGAGGAGCGCAGAAAATGGAAAATAGAAAAAGGAAAATGGCCGAGGCGCGGGCCCGGAGAGCGAAAGTTCGCGTGCGGAGGCCTTTGAAAAAGTGTGACACTTCCCGAGGGTCCCCGTCGTTTGTTTTCAATGAGTTAGCATGAAAATTACTCGGCATGGTGTGACACTTCGTTTGGCGCGAAACGGGATCGCTGTAAGCATCGGCACGTGGCATCGGTGACCGCCTGAAGGCGGGCGCTACGAAACCGGCGATGGCGCGCGAGCGGGATCGACGGTGAGCGGCGAGCCAAAGTCGTTCGCCGGGCATGGCGTGCCATGCCCCTACGAGGTCTCTCTCGGCCTTCACTGCATCGAACTGCGTTTCGTTTTTCACGCGACCATCTTAGTACACGGGAGTGGGCGCGCAAGCGGGTATCCCTGTGGACTTTTGCTGTGGGGAGCTTCAGGGGCTGAAGCCGGATCGAGCAAATGTGTCGCACCTACGGCGCTTGGAATGGCGGCGGCTTGATTTCCCAACCTTTACTGGTTGGTCTAACGTCCGAAGCGCCTGCGATGCTCGGAATATCGCGCTTCCGCCACTGAAGGGGAAGTTAACTGCGCCTTTTTCCGCAAACTGCGAGGCCCTTCTCCTCTCTCGAGCTTCTCATCTCGCCCCTGAAAGGGGCGTCCCACAAACCTAGAGGGCGTAGAGATTTCCGCCCATGCTGCCGAGCTTTGACGGGCTACAGCGAAAAGCGTTATCAGGAATCGCGGCGCATGTGGGCGCTCGTCGCGGAACCAGCTGCACAGGTGTGCTCGTTCAGAATGATAGGTGACACTCGGTAGAGTGTCGGGATGAGAAGAATCAAGTGGTGTGAGCTTCCCGAGGCCCGCCAGCTGGCGGGCTTCGGGAAGATGCGGAGCCGGCCCGCGCAGGCCCGGCTCCAGTGGATGCTGTTCTATCTTTTCAATGGCCGGAACGCTCGGCGGACTTGTCGGCACTTTGGAATCAGCCGACAGACGTTTTATTGCTGGAAGCGGCGCTTT
>JARLGK010000047.1 GCA_031296075.1 Candidatus Acidiferrales bacterium | reverse complement strand
GGCGTCAGTTTCAATGCTGCCGAATTCACTCCGCGCGATGGACCTTACAACGGCCAAGCCTGTCACGGCGTGACAATTCGCATCACTGACCGCGCGTCGCTCCGATCTATTCGCATGGGGCTTGAAATCGCGGATGCCTTGCATCGCCTGTATCCGGATCACTTCGCACTCGAGAAGATCATCACGCTGCTCGGCTCACAAGCGACCGTGGACGGTCTGAAGCGCGGCGACGCACCAGCGGACATCGTCGCGGGCTGGTCCAGGGACCTCGACAAGTTCCGCCGAATGCGCGAGAAGTATCTGCTGTACAAGTGAGGCTCGATGCGCATTTGGTCGCTATTGCCGTCTGCCATCGGCCTGAGTGATTCCATCTTCGGCGTCAGTCACGAGTGGGACTTCCCCCGCCGATGCCGCCACGAAGCCCTCGCTGCTTCGCACGCGCATTGATCCGCAGGCGGCGCCCGCCGAAATTGACCGCCAAGTGAGCGAGATTATCGCGCGCGGTGAAGGCATTTACACGGTGGATGCCGAACTTCTGGATTCGCTCGCGCCCGACCTGATCCTGACGTGTTTCCTGCGGGTATGCTCGCTGGTACATTTCGCCGGCTCTAATCTAGCGCTCATTCGGGGATGGTCTCGGAATTGGTCGCGGAGACGCTGGCGAGGCTCGCAATCGAGCCGACGGCAAACGTGACAATCGTTCCGGCGAGCACGTACCATGTAAACGCCAGCGGAGTCCAGAATCTAACCGCGATCATCGCGGCGATTCCGGCCGCGAATCCAACGAGCGCTCCCGTTTCGTTCGCCCGGCGATTCCATGTGCCGAGGAGGAAGACGCCCAGCATGCCGCCGTAGGTAATTGAAGCGATCGTCAGCCCCGCCTCGAGCACTCCACCCCAGCGGACCAGGCCCAGCAAACCCAGGACCACTCCCCAGAGAAGTGTCATTCGCCGCGAACGCCCGAGTTGTTGCGCCGGCGAGGCGCCCGGCGGGCTCCCGCCGAGATCAATGACGCTCGACGATGCCAGCGAGTTCAGCGAGCCGCTCGCATTGGACATCGCCATGGCGAAAATGGAAGCCAGCACCAGCCCGGCGAGGCCGACGGGCATGTCGCGCACGACGAACTCCGGAAAGATGCGATCCGTGTCCGCGGGCACCGTCAGCGACGCGTGTTGCGCGTAGACGAAGAGCATCACGCCGAGCACGAGAAACAGTGCGAATTGCACGAAAACGATGACGCCGCTCGCGAGCAATGCTTTCTTGGCGTCCCGCTCGTTCCTTGCCGCCAGCAGCCTCTGGACCATCGTTTGATCAGTTCCGTGGCTCGCCATGGTCAGAAACGTCCCGCCAAGCAGGCCCGACCAGAACGTGTAGTTCTTCGTCAGGCTGAACGCAAAATCGAAGACGCGCAGCTTTCCTCCAGCTGCCGCAGCCGCTTGCGTCACTTCGGGCCACCCGCCGGAGATTTTGTGCAGCAGCAGGAAGAAAGCAGCCACGGAGCCAGTCAGATACAGCGCGAACTGCGCCACATCAGTCCAGATCACCGCGCGCATCCCGCCTTCAAACGTGTACACGAGCGTCAGCGCCGCGACGATGGCGATGGACCAGCGTTCTCCCGTGCCAAACGCCACGCTGACGACCTTGCCGATCGCCGAAATGCGTACGCCCTCGGCCAACGCGCGAGTTCCCATGAAAACGATCGCCGCCGCGGATTTCATCCGCTTGCCAAAACGCTTTTCGAGAAGCTGGTAAGCCGTGTAAAATTCACCTTGGAAATACTGGGGGATGAGCACCACGCACAGGATCACCCGCGCGACCATATATCCCAATACGAGCTGCAGAAACCCGAGATTGCCCGCGTAGGCGATTGCGGGCGTGCCGATGATCGTCAGCGTCGAGGTTTCCGTGGCGACGATCGAGCAAGCAATTGCCCACCAGGGCGTGGTGCGGCCCCCTAGGAAGTAATCGCGCAGGGTATGCTGGCCACGGCGAAAATGGGCGCCGAAAAGGGTGATGCCCACGAGATACAGAAGGATGATCGCGAAGTCGGATGGACTGATGCGCATCGAGCCGTGCCCGGCAGGTCGCGCGATGCTAACCGCCCGCTTCCGAGACTGTCAAGCAAACTGAAAGAGGCCCATGCCCAAGAAAATCTCCGCTGCCGAGGCATCCTACTTTCTCGGATTCGATGGCGGCGGAACAAAGACCGATTGCGTTCTCGCCAATGCCGAGGGCCGCGTGGTCGCGCGCGCCACAGCCGGGCCGTCGAACCCCGTGCGCGCGGGGCATGCGCGAGCATGGTTCTCTTTGAGCGACGCGGCAGATTCCGTATTGAAGCAGGAAAAGATCACGTCCGGTCACATCCGGGGGATCTGCGCGGGGCTGGGAGGCGCGGGCCGCTCCGGCGTCGCGCGGCGCGTGGCCACTTTCTTCGAACACGGTTTTCCGAATGCGCGTGTTCGCGTTACCACGGACCTGGAAATCGCGCTCGAAGCCGCATTCGGAGCCGCCGAGGGAATCATACTTCTCGCCGGGACGGGATCGGCCGCTTTCGGCCGGGATGCGAACGGAAAGACTGCCCGCGCGGGCGGGCGCGGTCCGTGGTTCAGCGATGAAGGCAGCACGTTCGATATCGGGCGCCACGCTGTTCGGGCTGTCGCCTTGGCCGAAGAGCATCGGGGCTCCGCGACCGCGCTCTCGGGCCGAATTTTCGAGTTTCATCAGAGCCGCAATTGGGATCAGCTTGGGGAACAGATAACGAAGAATGCGGACGCCGTTTTTCCGAAGACGTTTCCTCTGGTCGCCGAGTTGGCGGAACAGGGTGACGCAGTTTCTCGCGGGATTCTTTCGGCCGCTGCCGTGTCGCTGGTCGAACTGGCGGCCTGTGTAGCGAGCGAGTTGGGCTTTCGCGACCGGGATGTCCCGGTCGCGAAAGTGGGCGGCGCGCACGGCCGCTCGAAATACTTCGACGCGGCGGTGGAGACGGAGCTGAAGAAATCAATACCGCGAGTGACCATCGTGCCGGTGGAAATTTCTCCTGCTGAGGCCGCTGTCCGCATGGCGGTTCTGGTCGGTGGCGCAAAGGACAATGCCGCCTGAAACCGATGCACGGATCGAGCGCGCCCGGTCGGCGTCGGGCGACGAACTGAAGACTCTCGTGCACGAAGCCGGCGACCAAGTCTTGCTGGCGCCGCTTGAAAATCCAAGACTGGAAGAACCGCACCTGATTCTGATGCTCGAGCGCCTCGATCTGTCCGCGACCGTTCTCAGCGCGGTCGCTGGGGAAGGGAAGTGGATGTCGAGCGAAGGCGTGCGGCTGCGTCTGGCGCGGCATCCCCGCACGCCAAAGCGCTTCGCCCTCGCGGCCGTGAGGCAGCTTTTTCTCTTCGACCTGGTGCGGCTGAGCCTGTTGCCGTCCGCGCCGGCTGATATCCGGCGAGTGGCCGAGGAAGTGATCCTGACGCGCGTGCCGCATCTCGCCGTTGGAGAGAAACTAACACTCGCGCGCCGCGGACCTTCGCGCGTTGCGGGCGCGATCCTCGCGGAGGGGCATCCGCAGGCGATCAAGCTCGCGCTGGCGAACGCATTCCTCACGGAAAGCCAGGTGCTGAAGGTGTTGGCTAAGGCGGGCGTGCCGGAGCGTGTTGTTGGCGCGATCGCACAGCATTCGAAATGGTCTTGCCATTACAATGTACGAATCGCGCTGGTCCGCAACGCGCAGACGCCCGCCGCGTCCGTGCTGGTGTTCCTGCCCCAGCTGACGCTGGGCGATTTGAAGCAATTAGCAAGACTCGAAGGGCTCGCGCCGCATCTGAAGAAGCATATGCGGGAGGAACTCTTGCGCCGCGGTAATGAACGAGACACGCACGAGCGGGGACGTCCGGTCCGAGAGGTTGACTAAAGAAACCGTGGCCGTAAAATCAAACCAGGTTCGCTGGATTATCGCGCTAGGAGCCGTTGCGCTGATCGGCATACTCGCGTACTCGACGCTCCAGCAGACCCGCGAACGCTACGAGGTCTGCGTGGTGTTCAAAGGCGCCACTCACTGCGCGAGCGCATCCGGATCGAGCTACGATCAGGCCGTCCGCAGCGCCCAGGAAATAGACTGCCAGCTACTTTCGAGTGGCCGCGACGAGAATATGGTATGCCTCGCGAACCCGCCCTCGAGCATCCGCCCGGTGAAATGACGCGCTGCCTGAATTGCGGAGCGGAGCGAGGCGCGGACGTCTGTGAATCTTGCGGGCTCAATTCAACTGCAGCGGAATTCGCACTCCGCAGGAGACTCCTGAACCGCACTGCGTTCTTCGTTCTTGGCGCGCTCGCGTTTGTGGCCGCGAGCAATCGCTATCCGCCACTCGAACTCGACGGCATCCTGATTTTCATCGGAGTGCTTTTCTTTCTCACGCTTGGCCTGGCGATCTTGGTCGAGCGTCGCGCGCTGCGGCACTTGGAAGTCGAAGCGCTCAAGCGCGTTTACTACGGACTGATCCCTCTCCCCTGGCTCCTCGCGGGTTTGCTGCTGGCCAATGGGGTGTTCGACCGTGAAGCGCCCCAGATCGAGGAAGCGCGCGTGGTCGGAAAATTTTCGATGGGCGGAGCGCTTCCGAGCCGCAGGCTGATTGTCACGTCGTGGCGGGAAGGCCACCGCGTCGAGCGGGTGCGGGTCGACCGCGTCAACTTCGATAGCTTTAGCCGCGGCGACGTTGTCGAGGTCAAGGTCGAGGGCGGGCTGGTCGGAATTCCGTGGGTCGTCGACGCTTTCCATCGTTAGAAACGGTGTCACCAATGGTTTTCAGCAGGTCGGTGCTTCAGAGTCTGTGAAACAAACTTGCTGCGGACGACGCGAAGGTTCGACGGCGTCGATGAGCCGCGGAGCGGCGACCGTAATTAGCCCGGCACGGAGCGAAGCGCAGTGCCGGGAAGAAGGCGAAACGAGCCTGTAGTCCCGGAGGGACGATTGAAGGACTTTCAGAGTCGGGGTGGCAACTCGAGAATCTTCTCAGGTCGCGGCATCAGCCACGACATAGAATAACCTCCATGCGCCTCCCGGAATCTTGGACCGAGCGCTTTCCATTTCTCGAACCCCTCGAGGACGATTGGCGGCCCGTTCCTGGTGCCGTCCTAATCATTGCGGGCGCCTTTTACCTGTTGTTCTTGTTTCAAGCGGCGCGCGGCGCCGGCGTGTTGTTGATGATTGACTTGGTCTTCGTTCCCATCCACGAGGGAGGCCATCTGCTATTTCGCTTCTTCGGTGAGTTTCTCGCCGTGGCTGGTGGCACTCTTCTCCAACTGGCTGTCCCGCTGATGCTCGCCACCTTTTTCGTCTTTCAGCGCCAGATCCCCGGCACCGTATTCTGCATCTTCTTCTTCTTCGAGCAGTTTCTGCCCATCGCGACGTACATGGCCGACGCGCGGGCGCAGGAATTGCCGCTGCTCACTGTGGGCGATGGCGACCATGTCATTCACGACTGGGCGTATCTCTTCGGAAAGTTCGGCGTGCTCGAGCACGACACGCAGATCGCCCACGC
>JARLGK010000046.1 GCA_031296075.1 Candidatus Acidiferrales bacterium | reverse complement strand
TTCGTCGAGCGAAACGCGGATGCCTGACTGGCGTTCGGCGAGGTCGCGTTCCGCCTGCGCCAGCGCAGCATGCGATGCTTCTCCGATCTTGTGCTCGATGTTCTGCGATGCCCCCGTCAAGGCGGCTTCGAATTCTTCGTTCCAGCGCTGCTTGGCCGCGGCGGCATCCGCGTGCGCTCCCTCGACCGTCTGCGCGCGAACGCTTTGCGCCGTATCCTCAAGATCTCGCTTCCACTGATCGAGATGCTGCCGCGCCGCTTCGGGCGACGAAAGAATTCCGAGAGATGGAGAGGCGGCCTCCCTCTGTGAAACTACGCGCTCGACCGCTTCTTCCACGGCGTGCTGCAGACTGTGTGCAGCCGCCTGCTCCGCGGCCTGCTGGGCGGCCTGATCGGCCACATTGCTAACGGCTTGCTCGACGGCCCGGCGAACCTGTGCGTCCAGATTCTCCGCATTGGTGTCGCTCGCCCTGCGCGCTTCCTCGACGATCGCGGCCGTGCGTTCCGCCGCCTGCTGCACAACCTTCTTGACCGCCGACTCGGAAACGCGCTCCATCGAAACCTTGATCGCTCGTTCGACGGCATCGTGGAGCTGAGCGTCCAACTGCTGGCGGACGACTGTCATTTCGTCGTTGATCGCCGATTGCGCGCCTCGCTTCAGCGTCTTGTCGAGCGTGTCTTTGGCTTCCGCGACCATTTTGGCCATCTGTCGCGCGGTCGCGAGTTGCGATTCTTGCGGCGGCGTAGGAGCTTGCGTGGGCGCAGGAACCGGGCCGGGCATCACGTGGACTTTGCTCTCGGCGGCAGGTGTAGCCGGATGAGAGGTAACGCTCGCCGCGTGAGCGGGCGGCCCCGCGATCGTTTCGGGCGCCTTCGTCGCAGGCGCGGCGGATGACTTTGTCTCGGGGGCAACGGAAAATTCGGCCGACGCGGAAGCGCCCGATGCCTCGTCGCCTGGATATGCGAACCAATCCTCCGGCGGGAACGCGATCCCCCAAATATTTCCCGCACTCTCGAATTCGAGGCCAATCTGAAAGAGCTCGCGTACGGCTCGAGGTCGCTGAACCCAAACCACGCGGCCTTGAATAGTGCGGGCTGGGAGCGAGGCGTCGGGATGAGGAATCTCCAGCTCGATTGTCGAATTCTTGGGAACGTAATGTTTCGACTGGTACTTGCACCCGTGACAGTTGACCATCACGGTCGTGGTGCGTTCCTTGAAGGGCTGGCCGAGTGCGTCCACACCCGCTACCGTGATCGGCACGGCCTGCACAATGCGCGTGCTGCGGCGCTTCTGTGTACCGGCGTCATCCAATGGCAACGACTCGACCACGTACTCCTCCCAAGGGTAAGTTTTAAGGGTAGCACTCGCGTTTCACGGCGGTGCCCGGCGCTGGGGTGGTGCTGCGAAAGGGTAACTTCGGCCTTTCGCGCCGGACGAACGAATCCCCCGGATGCGGCTGATCGGCAAGGGCGCATTGAGCGCCGAACAATCGAAAAATCCAAGGACCAAGTGCTAGGGCGCCGTGGTTGACCGCCGCGACGATCCAAGTATCGCTTCCTTGAGTTCCTTGGCAATCCAGATTGGTCCCACGAGAAAATAGATGACGCCCTGAAAAAACGCCGGTTTGTTGCCCTCGATGCGGTGGCCAGCGAAGAGCAGAATCCATCCGCCGACAAAGAGCGCTAGGCCGGTGCGCCAGAACGTAACTATCGCCAGAACAATTCCCGCGATGATGACCGGGATCCCGATACCGTGCAGGATTTTATTCCATGCATTGGTGTGTTCGTGGTCGTACTGCGCCATGTAACGATCGAATGAGGGCATCGCGCTCCTCCGCTGGTCAATGGCTTTTGTATACGCCTGGCGGGCCGGGGAAGCAAGCGGGGCCGCGGGAAAATTAGACCTCGCGGCGGCCTTCCATCGCTTTCATCATGGTGACTTCGTCGGCGTATTCGAGATCCGAGCCTACCGGAATGCCCATGGCGATGCGCGTGACGCGGACGCCCAGCGGTTTGATCAGCTTCGAAAGATAAACGGAGGTCGCTTCGCCTTCCGCGGTGGGGTTTGTGGCCACAATAATCTCCTCGACCGTGCCGCCCTTGAGCCGCTCGATGAGACTCCGAATCTTTAGCTGGTCCGGCCCGACGCCCTGTAGCGGCGAAAGGGCGCCGCCGAGTACGTGATAGAGCCCGTTGAACTGCCGCGTTTTCTCGACAGCCTGGATATTCGTCGCTTCTTCGACCACGCAGATGATGCTCTTGTCGCGTGTGGCGCTGGTGCAGAAAAGGCAGGGATCGCTATCGGTGATGTTATTGCAGACCGAGCATTCGCGGACTTTTTCCTTGGCTTCGCGGATGGCGTCGGAAAGCGCGAGCGCTTGTCCGCGGTCCGCGCGCAACAGAAAAAAAGCGAGCCGCTGCGCCGTTTTCTGCCCGATGCCGGGCAGGCGTTTCAGCTCGTCGATCAATCGCGTGACGGAAGGAGCAAAATCAGGCATGCAAGTGCATTATCGCAGAGTCGCCTCCGCTTTCGCCAGAATTGAAACGGGTCTTTCCGGTGCGCCGTCTGACATTTGGATGATTCATTGCGCCCGCCGCTCCGCGGGAGTTACAATCGTGCGCTTTCTGGTGGGATCGTGGGGAACCGACTCTGGAATGCTTCCAGCAGCGGATAAGGGAGGAAAGACGGAATGCAAATGAGAATCATGCGACCGCTCACTATCGTGACACTTTTGCTGGCAGCTGGCGTGGCTCCAGCTCTGGCGCAACAAGGACCTCCGCCGGCTGGAGGTGGTGGCGCGCGCCCGGCACCACCACCGCCGCTGCAGCTTACGAGCACGGCGATCTCCGATGGTGGGACGATCCCGGACAAATACACGTGTTCGCCGGACGGAAAAACGATGACGCAACCTGCGAATATGACGTCGCCGCCGCTGGCGTGGACCAGCCCGCCGCCCGGCACGAAAAGCTTCGTTCTGCTGCTGCACGATCCCGACGCGCACGCGCGGAAATCGATGGACGACATCACGCACTGGATGATCTTCAATATTCCGGGTGATGCCACGTCGCTTCCCGAGGGAGTGAAAGCGGATTCGACCGTCGGAGTTCAGGCCGGTAACGTCACGGGCCAGCCGATGTTTTTCGGCCCCTGCGCGCCTCCAGGCCCTGTGCACCACTACACGTTTGAGCTCTTCGCGCTCGATACAACTCTTGATCTGCAAAAGGGGGCAAGCCGCGATGACGTGCAGAAGGCCATGGACGGCCACGTCCTCACGGGAACCGTGCTGATCGGATTGTTTCACCATCAACCCGGCTTCCAGATGGGACCACCGCCGCGTTAACGGTGATTGCAATTTGAATCTTGAAGAAGGCGGAGCCGCGGCTCCGCCTTCTTCTTTTTTGAGGCGCAATTATCCACTGGAAGAATGAAAAGGGAAGAATTTGAAGCTATTGCAAACGGCTTGAGATCAGAACAGGCCGGGGATTTTCAGGCCCATGATTCCGGGCACGCTGCCCGTCAGATCTTTCACCTGCTTGGATAGTTCTTCGTCCACACGCCGCGTGGCTTCGTTCACGGCCGCCAGAACCAGCTCCTGCAACATCTCTTGATCCTTCGCCTTGAAGATTTCCGGCTCGATGCGAACTTCGGTTAGCTGCTTCTGGCCATTCATCTTGACGGACACCATGCCGCCTCCGGCCGACGCTTCAACGCTCAGCCCGTCAATGCGCTTCTCGAGCGTCTCCTGCACTTGCCGGAACTGCGAGAGCATCTGCTGCAAGGCTTTTACTTCCATGGGTTATTCCTCGCCCGGGCGTTTGACTCTCGAAATCTGGCCGCCAAATTTTTCCAGCATCGCCCTAACGATCGGATCTTCTTCAAACCGGGCGCGCAACTCCGAAGTGCGTCCCACTCCTGCTCGCCCAGAATCCAGTTTAACACAGACGCGCAACGGCTGGCCCACCACTTCCTGTACGGCTGTGCGCAATCGCTCCATCGCTTCGCGCGGCAACATCTCCGTCAGCGTCCGATTCTCGGTGGAGAAGAAAAGTCGGAACTCGCCGGCTTCGATTTCGCTGCGCGTTGCGTGTTCGAGAAAAGACGACAGCAATCTGGAACTTTGCAGCATTGCTTTGACCGCTTCCAGCTGCGCCGAAGCCAATCCGCCTGTACCGTCTTCCGCCGCGCGCGCAATAATGCGAGGCGGCGACATCGGCACGGGAATATTTGACGCCGTGCGTTCCGATGGTGCGGACGGCGCGACGGAGAGTTTCACTTCTGGTGCCGGCGCCATGCGCACAGCCGCTGCGCCCGACGAAGAAACCGAGACAGATTGAGCCGGAGCGGTGGCTCGCGGCGCGCTCGGCGGCGTTGGGATTGTTTTAGCGGTACGCTGCTCGCCGCGCACTTCGCCACGAAGTTCGCCGAGGAGCTCTTCGAGCGGCGCGAGCCGTTGGGCGTTGATGAGTCGGAGCAGACCCAGCTCGAGGTGCAGCCGCGCGTCGGGCTTGCGCCGCAAGTCGTCATCCGTCTCGATCAGAATGTTGAAGAAGCGCGTGAGGTCCTCTTCGCTGAATTGAGCGGCATGCTCCGCCAGGCGCGAGCGTTCGTCCGTGGGCGCTGCGACAAGTTCCGAATCCGCGCCGCACACGCGGGCCACCAGCAGGTTGCGGAAATGGCGAATGGCTTCGCGGCAGAAATGCTGCAGATTTTGACCGTCGGCGATCAGTCGATGCACCAGCCCGAGCGCGCGCTCGGAGGACTGCGCCGCGATCGCTCCGACGAGATCGTCCAGCACGCTTTCCGCGACCACGCCGAGCAGTTCGCGCACCTGCGCGTCCGAAATTGAATCGCCTGCATACGCCATCGCCTGCTCGAGCAGCGAGAGTCCGTCGCGCAAGCTGCCTTCCGCAGCGCGTGCGAGCACCGCTACGGCGCCCGACTCAATCTGGAGATTCTCCGCCTTCACGATTCTCTCGATTTGACCGGAGATCTCCTGAAACGTCAGCGCGCGAAATTGAAACAATTGCGCGCGCGATTTGATCGTCTCGACAAGATCTTCGGCGCGGGTGGTGGCCAGGATGAACACGACGCGCTCGGGCGGTTCCTCAAGCGTTTTCAGCAGCGCGTTCGACGCCTCGTCCGTCAGCTGATGGGCTTCGTCGAGGATCACGACCTTGTAGCGGCTCGCCGCGGGCGCGTAGCGCACCATTTCGCGCAGCTCGCGGATCTGATCGATGCCACGGTTCGAGGCCGCGTCGATTTCGAGGACGTCGAGAGACGTTCCCGCCGAAATCTCGCGGCAGGATTCGCACGTGCCATCGGGCTGGGCCGTCGGACCCTTCGCGCAGTTCAACGCCTTCGCCAGGATGCGCGCGGCCGTCGTCTTGCCCACGCCACGCACGCCGGAAAAAATATAGGCGTGCGCCACGCGGTTCGATTCGATCGCGTTCGCGAGCGTCCGGGTCACGTGCTGCTGCCCCACGATTTCAGCGAACGTTTGAGGGCGATATTTCCGCGCTATAACTTTGTAGCTCATTCGATCCCGTTTTCGGTCCTTCGACCGGAGTCAGCCGGCGGCGATGAGAGGAACTTCGGGTGATCCGCGGCACACGAAGCTGACCCGCTACCGTTGCTCCCTTCCGGGCCTGGCGGGGTTTGCGGGGAATCGTTGCACAGAGCCCGAAGTTCCACCGATCGCCGGTCTGCGCCGCAACTTTTCTTGCGGCACGACCGCTTCGCGGAGTCTAGCATACCGATCTGCAGAGCGAAAGAAGTTGGCCCGGCTGGAAATTTTCCGCGTCGTGCGAAAGCTTGCCGCATCGCTGCTTGTGAAACCCGCGTCGACGTTCTAGTCTTGCGTCGCGTATGGCTCCCGATTTCATCGCCCTCGGAATGATCTGGTACATCGTGTTTCTCTTTTCCACAACGTGCCATAAAGGCGCGCACTCGCTCGTCGCCCACCTCGGCGGCGATCCTACTGCGTTTCACGGGGGGGCAAGCGAGTCTGAATCCGGTGCCGCACATTCGACGCGCGCCTTTCGGCATGGTGGTCGTGCCGATTCTCACCTACATTCTTCCCCCGCACTGGATGTTCGGCTGGGCGAGTGCGCCCTACGATCCCGACTGGCAGCGCAGTCATCCTCACCGCGCTGCGTGGATGGCGCTGGCGGGACCGGCGGCGAATTTCACGCTCACAATCCTCGCGGCTCTCGGAATTCGGGGAGGGATGGCGTTCGGATTTCTCCGCATGCCCGAGTCGGTTGGATTTACGCACATCACCGAAGCGACCATGCCGGGAGCAGCAGAGTTCGCAGCGACGTTCCTGAGCATACTTTTTGTTCTCAACGTGCTCCTCGGAACGTTCAATCTCTTGCCAGTTCCGCCGCTCGATGGCCACACCGGCGTCACACTACTCATGGGCGAAGGCGCTGCGGTGCGTTTCCTCGATTGGACGCGCAATCAAGGATTCGGAACGATGGGACTCGTGCTCGCATGGGTGGTCTACGACCGAATCTTCGCATCCATTTTCCGGCTCAGCCTCGCGGTTTTGTACCCGGGCTCGCGCTGGGGCTGATTCCACAGCGTGTTTGATTCGGGCCGCAGACGTCGGAGCGCCCCACTAATTTAATCTTCGCATCTGGCCCGGTTTGAAACTGCGGTTCCAGTTCGGAACCTGAGTCGGTCCACGTGACGCTCAATTCCCTGAAGGTTAAGTTTCCCCGCGCTCTGCCGAACCGGCAGATATCGAATCAAAGCCCTCAATCCAGAAGCTTTATCAGCATGTGTTCGATTGCATCTCCCACCATGGCGGCGGGATCCTGCACATGCCGGCACCGTGACCGCTCTGGCACACCCCTTGCCTAGTGATGTCCAATGAGCGATCCGATCCAAACTGCGGCCACTCCACCGACGAGGAGGAATCTGCCAGTCTGCGTTCTGGATGGCGATCCAAATCAGCTGGCCCACGCGAGGGACCTGCTTGAGAGAGCTGGATTCACCACGGTGGGCGCACTGAATCCTGGAGAAGCACTCGAGAAGATCCGTGCAGGAAGGTGCCGGGTGATTCTCGCCGACTGCCAAGTGGCCGGGACGGATGGGTTGGCGTTGCTCGAGAAAGCCCTCCAGAAAGATCGCGGAATCCACGTGATTCTGATGTCCGCAGTCCATTCCGTCGATGGGGCGATCGAGGCCATTAAGCATGGCGCCTACGATTACTTGTGCAAGCCACTCGACTCCGCACGGCTCACCAGAACGCTCGACGAATTATCAGAGCATCTACGGAAATCACAGGGTGTGGCCGCATCGCCGGACCAGGATTGGCGGCCGTTGCCGCTGAGTGAAATGCGCCGCATTCACATTCAACGGGTGCTCGAGACATGCAACGGCAATCGCGTGCGCGCCGCGCGCGTGCTCGGCATCGGTCGCACGAGTCTCTATCGTTTCCTCAAGAGCTCGGGCAAGCAAGCCGCTAGCGCCAGGGCCAGCGCGTAGAGCGACTCGCTGCCTCGCCTCGCAAATCAATCAAGCCAGTAAACGAACAACCGGTGAATTCGCGTGAAAACGACGCGGTTCAGTTGCCGCCGGACGTATACGACGCGTTGTGCAGCAGAGACGCGGGAAGCGAGACCGTCGAATCCATGCGCACCGTCATCCCCGTCTGCGCCGGGAGGTCCACTTCTTTGCCCTTCTTCGCGACCACGTAGGCGCCCCCGCCGACCAGTCCAAATACCGTGCCGCGCAGTACGTGACTGAAGATCAGGCCGACGGTCGAACCGCCCGCCGTGCCGATTGCTACGGCCTCTACATCGCCTTTGACATCGTGGTTTTCCTGCACGACCTCGCCCTCGACCGTTTTCAAATCCTTCCGCCGCTTCGAAGTGTCCGCTCCGCCGGTGTAAATGGAAAGGATGCTCATCTTCACGGGGAAGATCCGGCTCTCGACTTCGATGGAGCTAAAAGCCAGGTTCATCGAGGCTCCGCCTCGGAACATCGAGAACAGTTTGGGGCGCTCGACGGTCGTGATTGTGCCGTGAACCTTGGCTCCCGCGGGCAGGATCATCTGGTTGCCCGCGAACACGGGTTCCGCAACGATCGCGGTGAAAGGGTCGCCGCTGTGGGCGACGCTGGTGCTGAGTCCGTTGACGAGCGTGAGGCGCACTTGCGTGCCGGGAATGATTTGATTCCCTTGCGCGTAAACCGCCGGGCTCAACCATAGGGCCAAAGAGAGCACGGCGCAAAGAGTGATGAAACGCTTCATTGAATCCTCCTGTATCCCGGATGGAAACGCGTTGGTTTCCGCGCGGGATGAACCCGTGCAAAAGAGAGAATTACTTTCGCGAAGGGTGAAACTCCGGATAGGCGCTCGGGGTGGTTCCCCGGCACAAATTCCGGACGTCCCCGTTTCGTGGGGATTGCCGCTGGCGCAGCGGTCTGGGTGCGGAGGATGCACCCGAGCAGTAAGATACACCAACGCTGGGTGTGGTTGCCCAAGAAATCAATCTAGAGGGTTCGTAGTTCGCCATCCCCTACGGTGGCGGGTGCCCCGCCCCCCCACACACGAGCTGCGGGCCGGCTTCATCGCCTAGCTGTCCGCCCCGGGCCCGAAATGCGCCCGTGACGCGCTTGACGTTGACGCTTTCGCGACAGGGGCTCGACGGCCGTCTGCTTGATTTAGCAAGCATACGGTAGGCTGCTGGTTATGGAAGATAGAACGAAATTGTGGCTGAAGGCAGCCGCGCTGACGCTGCCCCCGATGGTGTTCGTCTTCCCGATGCTCGCCGCCGCGCGATTTGGGCCCACGGGACCGGCCAGCGTATGGCCTGTGTTGCTCTTTGCGCCTCTGGCGATGTGGATGCAGATTCGCGCGATCGGAATATTGTTCGACATGTATCGAAACCGTCGCGACCCCGCCCTCCTCGCCATTCTTCCATTAGGTTTGGCGTCGGTGTGCACCTACGCTCTCAGCGGTGTGTTTTTGGTCCTGGCGTTGCCCGCGCTCCTCTCCACGATTCCTTTAGGCTGAGCCAGACGCGGCGGCGGCCATCCCACGCCATCGCCATCCCGCGTCGTTGCTATCCCGCATCGATTGAAAATTACTTGACAGGATTTTGAGCAGGGAATAGCCTTCGCTCAATACACGGCCCTTTTGTTGGAAATTGTGCGGTGGGAGGGCGGCAAGTCGTGAAATCAGGCACTTCAGTGCTGAAGGCATCTCTGTCTGACCGCGAGTTCGAAATCCTGCTTCGCCGCGCTGCGGAATTCAACAAGACCAACCGGCTTCACTTGGTGAAGAAGGCGCAGCCCGCGCGGAGGTCGTCCCGCTCGGCGGCTTGAGTTCCTTCAGATAATCTGTCCGAAGACTTTACGCTCAGCCACAGTGCACCGCGCCGCGCGACCCCTGCTAGCGAACGCCCACTTTAGGCGGTGCTTGCGCCGCATAGGCTGGCGACGCGTCCGCGGCGATCTTGGGCCCGGATGTGGTTGCTCGAGCGTCGCCGACCCGTAGTACGGTGTTCCGGTCCATCCATGCATTCACCTTAAGCGACTGGAATACCCACCGGCCGCCGCGCTTCACGCAGAAATTGTCCCACGTCCCGATGCCGAAAACGAAATTCGTGCGGTACTCTACGTTGTACTGCAGGATCGAGAAGAACGCTTTCACTCGCGCGCCGTCGCCCTCCCGCTCGATCACAAAATGATTCGCCAGGTGCTGCCGCCCGATCCACCAGCTCGGGCGGTCGTACCAAAGTTCCTCGAACGCGCGGCGAATCTTCTCGTGCCCGACCATCTTCCCTTGCCACAGGTGATCCAAAAGCGCGTCTTCCGCGAAACATTTCAACACTCCCTCGGCGTCGCCGGAATCGATCGCCCAGGCGTATTTCGCGAAAAGTTCCATGATGTCGAGCCGGTCTTCGGCGGAAAGTTTTGCGGTGGCGTTTGACATGTGGCGTCCCCCTGGTCGAAACGAATCGGTTGGCCGGTCAGGCGATCTGCGTCATCCCTGCCTGCTCGCGATACTATCCGCGCGGGGACGTTATTGCAATATGGCGGCTTCTGCAAACGGCGGAAATGGCTCCGGGGCCTGGACTCGAACCAGGATAACCAGCTCCAAAGGCTGGCGTGCTACCAATTGCACTACCCCGGATTAGTTCGAGAAAGTGTAGCAGACATCTTGGAGATTTGTTCCCGGCGGCCGCGCCCGCCAGTTCTGCGGTTTGCTGCGCTGCCGTCAATTTGTTAGGCTGCTGAAGCCTCATCGTGCGGAGAGGTGTCCGAGCGGTTTAAGGAGCACGCTTGGAAAGCGTGTGTTGGGGAAACTCAACCGTGGGTTCGAATCCCACCCTCTCCGCCATAAAGAATTTCTCGCCAATATGATCGTCGCCTTTCGATCCGAGGTTTCATCGGACCATTCTGTTGCCAGCCAAGCCTTCAGTCACTTCCATTGGTGATGAGCGTCACATCCCTCACACGATTCAGAGGCGTAGAGATACAGACGATGGCGGGGCACGGGTCCGGAGCCTAGAAAGTTCGCGTAGCCCCTCATGCGGATGGAGCGAATCTTGTGACGTGTTGACGGGTGGGAAGTTCCGGGTACAGAACCGAGAGATGCATTTAGGGGCTAACAATGGACACCGCGCATATGTATCACGTTCGAGCAAAATCCACGGAAGTACGGTCGGGTGAGGTCGCCTCCGAGTCCGTGCGCGAGCCCATCGAGTTCAGCGCTCCACCGGAATTCCTGGGTAAATCCGGCGTGTGGACGCCCGAGCATTTCTTTGTGGCCGCCGTGGTCACATGTTTCGTGAGCACCTTTTCAAGTATCGCCGATCTGTCGAAGCTCAATTTTGTTTCTCTCGAGGTTGAGGCGGAAGGCATCCTTGAAAGGGTTGATGGCGTCTGGAAATTCGTCGGCGTAAAGCTGCGCCCGGCTTTGAAGATCGCTCGGGAAAATGATCGTGAGCGAGCGAACCGGCTGTTGGAGAAGGCAGAGAAGGGATGTCTGGTAGCTCGTTCGATATCTGCCGAAGTTACACTCGAACCTTCGGTGAGTATCGTTCCCGAGAACGCTGTCGTTACTCCAGTAGGTTGATAGCCCACTACCGGCTCGCAATTAGATTCGGTCCACTCTCGGCTTCTCGGAATGATCCGTGTCATCATCTGGTGTGGCGCATCTCAGAGAGTTCAGCTCCGAGCGCGAAGCTGTTGTTATGTGCTTGCATATCGAAGCGAGGCATGACGTCAAGCGGCGGCATCGCACAAGAAAAGCCGAATATGAAATTTAGCGTGCTGGCACTCGATTATGACGGGACCATCGCCCGGGACGGGCAGCTGGATCCTGAAGTCAGATCCGCCATCGGAGAAGTTCGCTCGCGCGGGATCGTCGTAGTTATTGTAACCGGACGAACCATCTCAGACCTGACGATGGTCGCGGGGGGCCTTGGTTTCGTCGATGCCGTGGTTGGCGAAAATGGGGCTGTCCTGGCGTTCCGCGGCGGGAATACCAGGTTGATCGGCCGGCCAGCACCACCGGCGTTCCTCGAAGAGCTTCGTCGCCGCGGGGTCGCCTTCAGCCAGGGACAATGCGTGGTGGAAGCTGATGCGGGTGCGGCCCCGCAGATTCTGGAAGCGATCAGGGGTTTGGAACTACCACTCGTCATCCTCTTCAACCGTGGCCGCCTGATGGTGCTTCCGCAAGCCATCAGCAAGGGCATCGGTTTGCGAGAAGCCCTGACGATGCTTCGTCTTTCACCTCATAACGCCATTGCAATCGGGGACGCGGAGAATGATCACGATCTCCTCGCGGCGTGCGAATTCGGCGTGGCTGTGGCCTGGGGCAGCAAAGCGCTGCAGGCGAGTGCGGACGACGTACTGCAAGGAGATGGTCCCGGCGCCGTTGCCGCATACATTCGACAAGCAGCGAGAGAATTGCGATTGCCCCGGGAACGCTTTGATCGGACTCGCCTAGTGCTTGGTACGACGGATGACGGGTACCCTCTCTCACTGGCCATGCGCGGCCGCAATGTCCTGATTGCCGGGGATCCGCGATCCGGCAAATCCTGGGTGACTGGTCTCATCTGCGAACAGCTGATCATTCAGGGTTACACGCTGTGTGTGATCGATGCCGAGGGCGACTACCGCACGCTTGAATCGCTGCCCGGTGTCGTGGTGTTCGGTGGTGACAATCCGCCTGCCGAATTGAGGGACCTGGCTCGCGTGCTTCGACATCCCTATATGAGCGCCGTTGTCGACTTGTCGCACATTCCGTATCGGGAGAAGGTTGACTACCTGAACGCGCTCTTGCCTATGTTGGCTTCGCTCCGGCGGAGCACCGGCTTGCCCCACCGGATCGTTGTTGATGAGGCCCACTATTTCCTTCATGAGCCAAACGTCCGGGATCTTATCGATTTTGACTTGGGCGCATACACTCTTGTCACCTATCGCCTGTCTGACCTGCATCCGAATCTTCGTAAAGCCATTGAAGGCATCGTTGTGAAGCGCACGACCGATCTTCGTGAGGTCAGCACGCTTCTGGAAATGGCCGGCAGCACAAACGCTGAATCCGAATGGAGATCCATTTTCGGCGGATTGGCCGTCGATGAAGCCGTTCTACTGCCCGGGATCGAGGAAGCGGGTGGCAAACTCCGGCGCTTTCAGCTTTCGGGCCGGCTGACGATGCACGTTCGCCACAAGGCAAAGTACGTCGATCTGCGATTGATTGAAGAACGAGGATTTGTGTTCACAGAAAACGACCAGCCGGTCGGGCCGCCGGCGCGGACTCTGAAAGAGTTTGTGTCGTCGTTGAATACGGTTCCGCCGTCGGTGCTGGATGGACATGCGCGGCGAGGTGATTTTTCACTTTGGCTTGGCGAAGTCTTCCGAGACCATCTGCTCGCATCCGATGTCCGGAAAGTGGAGCAGCGATACCGGCTCGGCCACACACGAGATCTTCGCAAGGCCTTGGCAGAAGCGATACAGAAACAATATGATCTATCTCCCCAGATCGAAGATACTCAGGATGATGCACCTCCCCAGTTCGGACCGACAAGTAACCCGGTAACGAGGTCAGATGGACCGATTGGGCCGCCGCGTGTTTAGCGAGCGCCGCTAAGCCCACCGTGTATCAACGGAATGTCTCCGAGCCGAGGCAGGCGAAGGCCACATCTCCCGAAAGAGAGCTCTGAGATCAAGCTCGCCGACACCCGCGCGGTCACACTCGCGTGTGATGAACGTCACTGTGCATCAACGGAGCAGTCTGCGATTGTACGCAAAAGAGGAAAGGATGCGGCTTGAGAGCGAGTAACTAAACGAAACACGATGACAATGAGACTACATGACCGGGCTGAAGCTGGTCGATTGCTGGCGCGGAAGCTTTCGGCATATGGTGGTCGTTTGGATGTGCTTGTGCTTGGCTTGCCTCGAGGCGGTGTGCTCGTAGCATACGGGATCGCGACGGCACTCCGTGTACCCTTGGACATTCTTGTCGTCCGAAAGCTGGGAGTGCCCGGCTACGAAGAATTCGCCCTGGGTGCGGTCGCAACGGGAGGCGTCAAAATCATCGATCCCGATGTCGTCGAAGAGTTCCACCTATCCGACGCTGAAATTGCCGGCGTCGTGAGGACCGAACAGGCGGAACTGCGGCGCAGGGAAGCAGTTTACCGCTCGACTCGTCCGGCACCTGATCTCCGAAATCAAACCGTTATTCTGGTCGACGATGGAATCGCGACAGGATCGACGATGCGAGCGGCAATCGAAGGAGTCAAAAGGTGCGGGGCCGCCCGCGTTGTCGTCGCTGCCGGTGTGGCGCCGTTGTCGACCTCGCTAGTGCTGGGCGCCGAGTCAGATGAAGTTGTGTGCCTGCTCACTCCGCGCGATTTCCGGGCCGTGGGTCCCTTCTACGAAGAATTCGCGCAGGTGAACGACCAGGAAGTCTGCGACGTCCTCAACAAAAGTTGGAATGCTGGCGCGCGAACTGCGGCACAGCAACTCTAGTCGTACGGGAGCAGAGTATGACAGCGGAAATACGAGAGCAGAACTCAAACGTCGAAATCAATCATCCCGACTATGCGGCACTGGTTAGGGAGCACGGGGAAGCTTGCATTTCGATTTACACCGCGCCGCTTTTGGGGGTGGATGCGGAAAAACATGATCTTAGCCGATTGACGGCACTGCTTCGGAGCATCCAGGCAAGCTTCCCGCACGATGGGCTGACCGTCGAGGCGGCGGAAGGAATCCTGAAATCGCATTGGCATCTGTTGCGAGAGGCCGAAACAATTCATCCTCGAACTCAGACTCTCGCCATTTTCATGAACAAAGAATTCTTCGGTTGTTATCACCTGCCTTTGCCCACGCCCGAGCACGCCGTGGTTGGCCGCGAATTCCATATTCGGCCGCTTCTATCTCAAATCTCGACAAACGATCGTTTCTTCGTGCTCGCCCTAAGCCAGAAGCACGTACGACTCTATCAAGGCTCGTACCACGGACTTATCGAGCGAACCGTCGAGGATGTTCCCGAAAACCTGCACGAAGATTTGTCTGGCCGTAGTTTCGAGCATGGCTATGAATCCCACACGGCTGCTTCACCAATTTCGGGTACGAAGGGCGCCGTCTTTCATGGCGCTCACGTGGATCGCAAGGAAGAGCTACTGCATTTTTTCCGCAGTATCAACCACGGAATTGTGAATTCGCTGAAAAGCCAGCAATTTCCGTTGATCGTGGCGACTGTCGACTACCTCTTTCCCATTTACAAGGCAGCGAACACGTATCCGCATCTGTTGGAAGATCCGATTGTCGGGAATCCCGATCTTCTCCCGCTGAATGAGCTTCGCGCCGCGGCATGGCAAATCGTCGAGGACCATGGATCAAAGGCGCGGGATCGTGCATTTGCCGTGTACCACGAACACATCAATACGCCGCTTTCCTCGAGCAATCTGCGTGAGATTCTCATCGCAGCGTCCCGTGGGCTGATCCGATTCTTGTTCGTGCCGCCAGCGGGCGAGCGATGGGGATCGATCGTTCCTCCGGAAACAGTACACGTGCATGCCGAACAAGAACCGGGCGATGAGGAACTATTGAACCTCGCAGCGATTCTAACAATTCGCCATGGGGGCCACGTGCACGTCATTCCATCCGGCCAATTGCGCGAGGGAGCGGACGTTGCGGCCGTATTTCGGTTTGGGCTCGATTCCAAGACCATTGTTGCAGCCTAAGCATTTGTTCGAGTGAATACGCCGAGGTTGCGGGGCGATGCCATGTGTTGATCGGGTTCCCCCGTTGTCAATTCTTACCGCCGATACTTTTGGGCAAACTCGACGACCTGGCGGCCGACCGTCGCCAGTTGCCTTGCCACCTTTTCATTCTTGCATGCCCCCGCCGCGTCGAATGGTTTTTCCGTCGTATTCAAGCTTGCACCGAAGGGCGTCGGCCATCCGCGAAGCGCATGCACGATCGAGCGCAGAGCCACGAGCGTGCTGACGCATGCTTGCCAGCCGGCGGCGTTGACGATGCACCCGACCGCCCGTCCGTCGAGGTAGCATCGCTCGTCGTCCCGCAAATCTTCGAGAAGATCAAGCGCGTTCTTCACCAATCCCGAAACACCACCGTGATAGCCCGGGCTCGCAACGATCAATCCATCAGCTCTCCGCACCATCTCCACCAGTTGACGCTGCTCCTCATTGCGCTCGGAACTCTCCGGTGCGAAGTGCGGAAGCCGGGACAGGAACGCCCCGTCGAATACGAACGTGCGAGCGCCCGCTTCCTGCGCCGCTTCCAACGCCACTCGGAGCGCGCGATCGGTTGAGGACCCAGTCCGAGTTGTGCCCCCGATCCCTACGATCAGGGGCTTGCTGCTATCAGCGGCGCGAGTCGTGTCGGTCATCGCAGTGTTCTTCTACCCTCAACCTGCCGCTGTGTCAAACCCTCTGCACCCGGATCAATCCTTACACAGGTCGAGCGATTCCGCGATCCGGTCATGCACGTAATTCAGTTCATCCGGTGAAATCGCGTAGGGCGGCAGAACGTACACGACATTGCCCAGCGGACGCAGCATTACACCGGCATCGAGAAAGAACTGATAGAGCTTCGGGCGCAATTTGGAGAAGTAGCCCGCGTCAACGGCCCGCAGCTCAACCGCCGCCATTGTGCCGATGGATCGCACCTCTCCCACTGCGGGATGATTTCGGATCATAGCCAGGCGCTCGCAGTGAATCCGCGCGATTGTGCCAATGCGCTCGAACACCGGCTCGTTCTGGAAAATTCGCAAGCTCGCCGCGCCCGCCGCCGCGGCAATTGGATTTCCGGTATAGGAATGGCCATGGTAGAAAGTGCGCGCCCGGTCCGCTCCGACAAAGGCCTCGTGGATTTTACCCGTGCAAACCGTGGCGCCCATGGGCAGAATTCCACCCGTCAGTCCCTTGGAAAGGCACATAAGATCGGGAACGACGTTCGCGAGTTCACACGCGAACATCTTTCCGCAGCGTCCGAAGCCCGTCAGCACTTCATCCGCGATTAGTAGCACGTCGTGCGCGTCGCACAATTGGCGCACCCTTTGCAGGAATTCGACGGGATGCACGATCATTCCGCCCGCGCCTTGCAGCAGAGGTTCCACGATCAATGCGGCAATCTCGCCGTGCTTCTCCTCGAGCAGCCGCTCCAGTTTGTCCGCGCAGTCGATCCGGCAGGTCCCGCGCTCCTTGCCCACCGGACACCGATGGCAATAGGCCGAATGAACGCGGTGCACCGGGAACAGCATCTCTCGAAAGGGATCCGTGAACGCCGAATTCGCGCCGACCGACATCGCACCAACCGTATCGCCGTGATACGCATGCTCGAGCGCCACGATGGAACGCTTTTCCGGGCGCCCCACATTTTTCCAGTATTGGACGGCCATCTTGAGCGCGACTTCGACGGCCGTCGAGCCATCATCGGAAAAGAAAATGTGCTCGAGATTCCCGGGCAAAATCCTTCGCAGGCCGCCGCACAAATCCTCGACGGCATCGTGCGTGAACCCGGCCAATAGAATGTGGTCAACTTTGGCCGCTTGTTCCGCGACGGCGGAGGCAATCGCCGGGTGGCCGTGTCCGTGGAGATTCACCCACCACGAGGAAATGCCATCGATCAGCTTGCGGCCGTCATTGGTGTAAAGATAAACGCCCGAGGCCTTGGTGATGCGAATCGGCGGCGGGTCCAGTGCTTCCTGCGTGAAGGGATGCCAGATCTTCAGGTCTGGGTTCATGCGCGAAAAGCCTGACGGTCAAAATATTTGTGAAATACTTCCAGCAGCGCGCTGCGATTGATCCTCTTCAGCCGCGGAACCATCCCGACGACCTCGACATTTCCATAATGTTCGATGGCATTCCGATTTTCACGATCGGTTTCGCCAACCATAATGACGCCACGAATATTCAACCGCGCGACGCGCAGCGCCGCAAGCGAAAGCAGCGTGTGGTTGATCGTGCCGAGCGACGTCCGCGCAACCAGCAGCACCGGCAGCCTCAGATGCTTCATCAGGTTCGTCATCAGCTGCGTGCCGTTGATTGGCACCAGCGCGCCGCCCGCACCCTCAACGATCAACTTTTCTCGCGGCGCGAGTCGTGGCACCCGGATTTTTCGCAACTCGATACGAACCCCCGCGCGCCGCGCCGCCAGCTGCGGCGAGACCGGCGGCGCGAATCGATAGGCTTCCGGAAGAGTCCGCGCGCGAGGTAGGTGCGCCAATTGCATCACCGTGTGTCGGTCGGTCCCTTCGCGCCCGCCGGTCTGAATTGGCTTCCAGTAGATCGCGTCAAGCGCGGCGCAAAGCAACGCGGAGACGACGGTCTTGCCCACTCCGGTATCCGTTCCGGTGATAAAAAAACGCTCAGGCATGAACGGCGTGGGCGGCCGAGACTTGATGCCGTGTTTTGCACGCCGCGTCCATCGCCAGCGCGAGGCGGCGAATTTCGTCGAGCGTAATTCGGCTCGTCAAGGAAAAGCGGACACGGGCGCTGCCTTCGGGTACCGTCGGCGGCCGGATCGCTCGCACCGCAAACCCGCTCCGTTGCAGTTCGCTCGCGACGTGGAGAGCCATTTCGTTGGTTCCCAGCATTACCGGCACGATGTGGGTCGCGCTCGTCCCGCAGTCGAACCCTCGCGCGGAAAGTTCCTCTCGCAGCGCAGCGGCGATTTGGCCGAGATGCGCCCGTTCGGCATCCGCTTCGCGAGCCAGATCAACCGCCGCCTGAATCTGACGGGCGAAATACGGTGGCATCGCGGTGCTGAATATGAACGTACGCGCCCGGTTGACGAGATAGTCTTTCAGCGCGTTCCCCCCGCAGACGAACGCGCCCGCGCTGGCCAGCGCCTTTCCGCACGTATGCACGCTGGCAAGAATCTCACGCTCGCAGCCGTGCTCGGCGGCGACGCCTCGCCCTCGCGGCCCCAGAACGCCGGTTGCGTGTGCCTCGTCCAGCACGAGCGCAGCGCCATATTTTCGGGCCAGGCTTATCAGGCCGTCGAGCGGCGCAATATCGCCCTCCATGCTGAACACGGTCTCCGTGACGATTGCCTTCGCGCCCGCGTCGCCCGCACGCTCGCGCAGCACGCTGTCGAGGAAACTCAAATCGCAATGTGGATAGATCACCTTCGCGGCGCCTGAAAGCCTGATCCCGTCAATCAAGCTCGCGTGGTTTCGCGCATCGGAGAAAACGGTGTCGCCCGGCTTCAAAATCGAAGTCAGCAGACCCACATTTGCGGCGTATCCGGAGCCGAAGTAAAGCGCCGCCTCGGTTTCCGCGAATTGCGCGAAGCCGCGCTCGGCTACTTCCCATTCACGGGCGTTCCCGGAGAGCAAGCGCGACCCGGTCGAGCCAACCGTCGTTGCATCCGCAACCGCGTCCAGCACAGCCCGCTTCAGCCGCGGATCCGACGCCAGCCCAAGATAGTCGTTCGAGTTGAGATTCACGCCGCCTGGGGTATCGAGCGTGCGAAACTGCGATTGCGCGCGAAGCGCATCGAGCTCATGCGCGATTCGCTCATCGATCATTTGAGGGTTCGTGTCACGCACCCTGCATGGCCCTCATGCCCAGCGTTTCGAGCAGCCGCTGATCGGCATCCGCGCCGGGGTTTGGAGTGGTGAGAAGCTTTGCGCCCGTAAAGATAGAATTCGCGCCCGCAAGAAAGCAGAGCGTCACCGCTTCCTGCGATAGCCCTCTGCGGCCGGCCGCGAGGCGAACCCTCGACGCCGGCATCAGTATTCGCGCCGTCGCAATCGTGCGCACCATCACCAGAGGATCAAGCTCTTCCGCGCCGCCGAGCGGCGTTCCTTCGTTCGCCACGAGCATGTTGATCGGGACGCTTTCAGGATGCGGATCGAGATGCGAGAGCTGCTCCAGCAGGCTCACGCGATCTTCGTCGGTCTCGCCCATTCCCAGAATGCCGCCGCAGCAAACGGTTATTCCCGCCTTGCGCACGTGCGCGATCGTCTGCAACCGGTCTTCGTATACTCTGGTGGTGATAATTTCGCCGTAGAATTCAGGCGACGTATCGAGATTGTGATTGTAGGCGCTCAGCCCGGCTTCCTTCAGGCGCACAGCCTGCGATTCGGTCAGCATTCCCAGTGTGCAGCACACCTCCATATTCAGCGCCGCAACGCCGCGCACCATCTCGAGCACGCGGTCGAATTCCTTGCCATCGGAGACTTGTCGCCAGGCGGCCCCCATGCAGAATCGCGTGGAACCTTCCGCCTTCGCGCGTCTGGCGGCATGCAGCACGTCGGCGGGACTCATCAGCTCCTGCCGTGCCACACCCGCTTTGTAATGCGCGCTCTGCGAACAGTACGCGCAATCCTCCGGGCAACCGCCGGTCTTGATCGAAAGCAGGCTGCAGAGCTGCACTTCCTCGGGGCGATGGAACTCGCGGTGCGCGACCTGCGCTTGAAAGATCAGCTCGGGGAAGGGAAGCCGGTAGATCTGGCGTATTTCATCTCGCGTCCAGTCATGTCGCATTCCCATCGGCGGTAGACCTCGTTTCGCCGTCAAAGATATCAAAATCGGAACCGCACGAGGCGAGAAAACTGGAAGCCTCCCGGGCGAGCGGCCTTTGCTATCATGCTAGCGCGTATGGATGACCTGACTCGCCGGCCCAAGGCCGATCCCACGGAGATCTTTCGCCAGCGCGATGGAATTTACGCGCCGGAGCTTTTCGCCGCCGCGATCGTTGCGCTCGATTTCTTTTCCTGGCTCGACAAATCGCCCGCGGACCTACCGACGATCTGCCAGTCGTTCGGTTTTGCCGAGCGCCCCGTGGATTCGATGCTCACGCTGTTCTGCGCGATGGGCTACATCGAAAAGCGCAACGCCACATTTCATCTCGCGGAAATCTCGCGCGAATTTCTAGTGCGCGGTTCGCCGTGGTTCGTCGGCCCCTATTTCACTCATTTTGCCGATCGCCCGATTTACCAGGGGTTGCTCGAAACCCTGCACACGGACAAGCCCGGAGGCTGGGCCGGTACGAAGACCCGAAAGCCCTGGGCGGAGGCCATGGAGGACGACAAATTCGCGGAAGAGTTCACGGCCACAATGGATTCACGCGGCGTGGACGTCGGTCCGGTGCTGGCCGCGAGCCTCGATCTGAAGTCGCATCGCCATCTGATCGACATTGGGGGCGGCTCGGGCATCTACGCCTGCTGCATTGCCGCCGCGCATCCGCATTTGAAGGCTACCGTTTTTGAAAAACCGCCCGTCGATCGCGTCACGCGAAAGTGCATTGCGAAACGCGGGTTTTCCGAGCGGGTCGGCGTAGCTCCGGGCGATATGTTTCGTGACGCCTTTCCAGCCGACGGCGACGTGCATCTCTGGTCGAACGCGCTCCACGACTGGGATGCCGATACGGCGAAACGGCTTCTTGAGAAATCATTCGCGGCCCTTCCAGCAGGCGGGCTTGTAGTAGTTCATGACAAGCACCTTAACCGTGACAAGACCGGCCCGCTGCGAATCGCCGCGCATTCGGTGTTCCTCATGGCCGGGACCGAAGGAAGGTTTTATTCGATTTCGGAGATTGCCGAATTTCTCGCTGCCGCCGGTTTCGTCGATGTGCACTATCGCGAAGTGATCCTCGACTACAGCGTCATCACCGCGCGCAAACCCTAGTCACCCGCAGGTGACGCACCTACGGTTTCTCCCAATGGCCGGACGCCGCTGAGCGCAATATCGCGTCGATCGCCGCCATATTGTGAATCGAGTCTTCGAGCGGCACGGGAATCTCGCCGCCCTCGCGTATGGCCTTCGAGAAGAGGTCGCCCTGAATCGTGAACTGATTGCAGGTGGCAATCGTTTCCGCCGTAATGCCCGCGCCGGTTGGGTCGCCGGGATTGTCGTCGATAAAAATCCTGCTCGGCTGATCGGTCGGAGGGTTGATCGGCCTGTCGATTTCGATGCGCCCTTTGGTTCCGAGCAGGATCATTCGCTGGTGATACGCTATCTGGGTGCTGCACGTGAAAACGCATTGTCCGGCGGGGAATTCCAGTGTCGCAGAAGTCAGGCGGTCGGTTCCCATGTCAGGGTCGCGCTCTATGAGCCCCATCACGCGTGTCGGCTCCTGCTCAAAGATGAACCGCGACAACGTCGCCGGATAGCATCCGAGATCGAGCAGCGCCCCGCCGCCCAACTCGACGACGTTGCGGACATTCTTCGGATCGCGATTGAAATAGCTGAATAAGCCGGAAATCACGCGCAGATCGCCGACGCGTCCCGCGCGAACGAGTTCCCGCGTCCGCAGCCATCGCGGATGCGTCCGCACCATGAATCCCTCGCCGATTTTGACTCCCGCACGATCGCGCGCTTCGAGTAGGCTCCGCGCTTCCGATGCGTTCATGCTGAGGGGTTTCTCGCACAGCACGTGCTTGCCGGCTTGTGCGGCCCGGATGGACCACGGGACGTGAAGATGGTTGGGCAGGGGATTGTAGATCGCCTCGATTCTCGGATCGGCCAGAAGCTCCTCGTACGATCCGTACGCCTTCGAAATGCCGAGCGTTCGAGCCGCTTCTTCCGCTTTGCGCCGGTCGCGGGAAGCGATGGCGGTGACTTCGCTCCACTCGCCCGCCTGCATCGCAGGGATCACCCGGCGAAGAGCGATCGAGGCCGCTCCCAGCACTCCCCATCGGACTTTTTGCGGCACCTCTGCCTCCCGCGCGGCAATCCTGCGGCATTCTATCGCAGCCTGGGGTAATCGCTTGTTAGTTCGAGTTGAAACCGCCGTGCCCGGAGGGCCCCGGCACTCACGAGCCCGGCATGCCGGGCTCGTTTGCACTCAGGGATGTGGGGATCAATACGCCGTGAGTTACCGCGCGGTCGCGCCGACAGGTTTTCGAGACGCCCGGGCGCTCGCAACTTCCGCGAGCCCCGCGAGCAAGTCTTCCACCAGATCTTCGGCGTTCTCGCATCCGGGCGACAGGCGAAGCAGCGTGTCGCTGAGGCCGAGCTCCGCGCGCGCTTCGGCAGGAATCGAAGCGTGCGTCATCGTGGCCGGATGGCACAGCAGTGATTTCACTCCACCAAGGCTTTCGGCCAGTGTGAAATACCGCCGCGACGATGCGAACGCGATGACTTCCTCAAGGGTTCCGTCCAGCTCGAATGAGACCATCCCTCCGAAACCGGTCATCTGCCGCCGCGCGATGTCGTGGCCCGGATGGCTCGCGAGGCCGGGGAAATAAACGCGGTGGACGAGTGCATGTCCGTTCAAGGCTTTTGCGATAGCCAGCGCGTTTTCTTCATGCCGCTGCATTCTCAGCTCGAGCGTCTTCAAACCGCGCATGGTCAGCCAACAGTCGAATGGCGAAGGCACCGCGCCCGTGGCGTTCTGCAGGAACTTGATCGGCTCGAAGACCGCCGCTTCCTTGGCGAGCGCGGCGCCCTGAACCGTGTCGGAATGTCCTGCGAGATACTTCGTCACGCTGTGCACCACGATGTCCGCACCCAGCTCAAACGGCTGCTGAAAACAGGGCGTCGCGAACGTATTGTCCACCACCACGAGCGTCCGATCTCCCAGGCTCGACTTGCCGTCGACCTGGGAGCCCTTTCTGGCGTGAGCCAGCTTGCTGATCGCTGCGATGTCGCTGATCAGCAACCGCGGGTTTGTAGGTGACTCGATCCAGACCAGCCGGGTTCGCGCCGAAAGAGCGGCTTCCACGGCCTTCAAGTCGCCTGTATCAATCTGCTTGGTGACCACGCCGATCGGCTGATACACCTTGTTGAGGATGCGATACGTGCCGCCATAAACGTCGAGAGGGATGATAACCTCATCGCCCGGTCGCAGATAAGCTTGCAGCACCGCGTTCTCCGCGGCCAATCCCGACGCAAACGCGGCCGCGTACGGCACGCCCTCGAGTTCCGCCAGCACCGTCTCCAGCCGCTGGCGCGTGGGATTGTTCGTGCGCGAATAGGAGAAGCCCTTGTCCTGGCCGGGCGATTCCTGCTCGTACGTCGAAGTCTGGAAGATCGGAGCGACAAGCGCTCCCGTCTCGGGCTCCGACGGCTGGCCCGCGTGGATCGTTCTTGTGGCGAATTTCATTGTGTCTCTCCCTTTGTGCGTCCGAGCTGACGAAAACCCTGTCCGCCGCGGCGTACCGAAGCGCCTTCGCGGTCGCTTGGCACGCCGCAATAGAAAAGCACGCTAGCCGCTGGGAAGCAGGGGCCCGCACTTTTCTTAGTTACAGCTTGGGAGTTGAATCTTCAATGACCGGTTAACGGTCAGTTGAGGATCTTATCTCTCCCTGATCTCCCAATCTCGACGACTCGGGAGCCCTTTTTAGGGGCAGGAGTTAGCACCTTGGTTCTCGGACCAGGTTGCTGTGGCTTCGCAGGGCCTGTCCCCTCAGCCACTCTGGATAAGCGCTGCTGGTTAAGCAGCGAGCAAATCGTAGCAAAAGGCCTGCATTTCAGTCAATACCGGGCGCGGGAAAAATTGCGACGGGGAAGTCCAGTTTGGCTGCTGAACGGAGACGCGGCCAGGCGGCCCGGCGATCTACTGCAACTGGGTTTGCAACTGCGAGTATTCCGCTTTGGCCTGCTTGAAGATGGGGATATCGGGATCGGCGTCCTTCCACAATGCGAGGAAATCTTCATACGCGGTCTTGGCCTTGGCGTTGTCTCCAGCAAGAACGTACGCGCGTCCGAGGCCAAGATGCGCGAGCGCGCCGATCGGTTCGTTCCCCACCACGCCGGGGTGATCCAGAATCTTCTGGAAATTGCCGACCGCTTCCGCGCCGCGCTTTGCCGCAAGATCTGCTTCGCCGCTGAGATACACGGGGTACAAAGCGAATGTGAAGGAAGTATTGGTCTCTCCCAGTTCGTAAGGTGCCGACGCGGCCAAAGCGTCTATGGCTCGCCCGCTATCACGGGTCGGAAGCAGCAGGGCGCCACGAATCATTGGTAGGTAGTTGAACTTTACAACCGTGTCTTCCGGAAAGCGCTTGTTCAGATCGTCGGCCAAGCGCTCGGCCGGAGCAGACTCGCCGGCCACGGCGAGTGCAATCGCCGAGAACCCCTCGACCTGTCTTCCATGCGCCGCCGCGAGAGCAGTTTCGGACTCGAGCTTGGCAGCGGCCAGATTTCCAACCAGTGCTTCGCGGACGGCGTCATGCGCCTCATATTCCCCCGCAGTCTCTTTTTGATTGACTCTTCGCGCAGAATCGGCGGCGCGGAGCGCTAGCTCCTGAGCCCTGGCAAACCCGCCGTGATATGCGGCAGTTTCGGATTCAAGGAAGAGGATCTGATCGTCAACCCCTGTTCTTCCCGTTGCGTTGGCAACTTGCTGCTCCATCCCTGCAGCGTCGTGTTCAAGAAAATCGATGGTGTAAAGAACCAGAGGAATCCAAGGAGAATCAACTATGTTCTTGCGTCCCTCCTGAGCGGTCTCCATCCCCTGATCGAGCTGATTAATCCACTGGTAGCTGTAGATCAAATTCACAAGGTTATTGCCGCTCGCGGAGTTGTTCCTTTCCGCTTGGAGCGCTGCCGCATGAGCTTTGTCATAGTCTCCCATGAAAGTGTAAGTGACCCAGAGATCTGCCGGCGGCTCCTCATCCCTCGGATAGGTTTGCGCCCACAACTGATAGGAGGTACGGGCAGCCTCAAGGTTTCCGGTCACGACCAATTCGTAAAAGGAGGAAATGGCCAGCTTCTCGCTCTCGCTCGTCCGCTCCCGCAATTCGTAAGCCTTGCGAGTGTTCTCGGCACAAAGGTTCGTCTCACCGAGAGGCTGATAACTCTGGCCCAAGCGCAGATAGGCCATGGCGAAATTCGGATCTAGGGAAATGGCCCGTTCAAATAGGGGAATTGCAGCTGCGTAGTCATTTACCACGTCAGACATTTGATTGCCGAGCGTATACGCCTGCAGCGCCTCAAGCGAGGGCGTGGTGACGTTCTCGGCCAGAGCGTCATATTTCTTCACCGAGGCCAACGATTCTCCGAGTTTCGACCGAATCTTGGTCGCGGCGTCGCCGAGCGCATTGAGAACTTGCTCCTTTCCGGTCGCCGTTGCTTGTGCTTCCGCGAGAAGGTCGCCGGTTCGGCAATTCACCGCGCGCAGGCCCAGCACGTACTGACTGCCCAAACTGGAGATCGAGCCTTCGATCGTTGCGGCGCTATCTGTACGCTGGCAAAGGTCACGCGCGAGTTCTGGCGTGAGACGCGCCTGTTTCGGCTGGTTCATCAGCGCGAGCGTCAGGGCAACATGCTCATCCGAAACCAGATTTAAGAATGGCGACTGCTCAAGCTGCGCAGAAAGGCCTTGACGCAGCGTGCCGTCAAACACCGGGTCGCCGGTGGAATTCGTGAAATCCGCGAGTACCACAGAATCCCTGTCCGACAGCACGGGCGCACGATGAAGGTAGAAATATCCTCCTGTAGCGAACGCTGCGATGACAACCAGCACCACGATTCCGTAAGCAACTGGCTTGAAAGGGCTTCGCTTGGCGCTCGGCGCGCTCGCGCCGGCCGCAGCGGTTTCGCGTTGTGACGCTACCAGCACCGAAGCCGAGCGGCCTGAATCCGTGTCGCGCTGCAAGCGTTTGAGGTCCGCGCGAATATCCGACGCGTGCTGATAGCGCATGGTGCGGTCTTTTTCGAGCGCCTTGTTGATCACGCGCTCAAGTTCCGCGGGCAATTCCGGATTCAGCCGCATAGGTGACGTGGGAGTCCGGTTCAGGATTGCGTCGAAAATTGCCGCGGAGGTCGGTCCCGAGAACGCCTGGCGTCCCGTGGCCATCTCATAAAGCACCACGCCGAAGCTGAAAAGGTCCGTGCGCGCGTCCACGTCCTGGCCAAGCGCCTGCTCAGGCGACATGTACGCCACGGTGCCGAGCGCCACACCCGGGCTCGTCAAATTCGGGTCCACGTGGTCGATCGTTGCCTGCGTTTCTCCTTGATATTCTCCACGTCCGATTTGGGGTACTTGCTTCGCGAGGCCGAAGTCGAGAATTTTGGCCTGGCCGCGCTCGGTGATGAAAATATTGGCGGGCTTGATGTCCCGATGGATGATGCCGCGGGCGTGCGCGGCATCCAGCGCGTCGGCAATTTGTTCGGCGAGCCCGAGTAGCGCGCTCGAATCCATCGCTCCGCCGGCGATACGGTGCTTCAGCGTATGCCCCTGCATCATTTCCATGGCGATGAAGCGCCGCCCGTCGTGCTCGCCGATTTCATAGATCGTGCAGATGTTGGGATGATTCATAGCCGCCGCCGCGCGCGCCTCGCGGAGAAACCGTTCGAGCATTTGCTTGTCGCGGGATACGTCTTCCGGCAGGAACTTCAGCGCGACGGCGCGGCCAAGCGTGATGTCCTCGGCCTTATAGACGACGCCCATTCCGCCGCCGCCGAGTTTTTCGACGACGCGGTAGTGAGAAATGCTCCGGCCAACAAGCGATTCGGGACCTGGCATTGCGCAACATCTTATGGGTCGCTTCTCGCCAAGTCAACGAAGCGACACACGCGGCAAATACATCGGCACGGCGCCGCAAGTGCTGGCGGCAACCTGAAAACCCGGTATATACTCCGCCCCGCTGCCGCTTCCACTCGGGATTCCCGGCTCGACAGCGCTTAGAATTCATTCCAATCCGTCTGCTGCGGCACTTTTAGCGGAGGGCAAACAAACGTGACTCTGAAAATGACTGATCGGGAAGTGGACGGCGTGATCGTTGTCGCGCTCGACGGGCGCCTCGTGCTTGGGGAAGAAACCGGCGCGTTCCGCGACAAAATCAGGGCCCTACTTGCCGAGGGCCACAAGAAAATCCTCTTGAATTTGGGCAACGTCACCCTGATTGACAGCACCGGTCTCGGCACGCTCGTTTCCGTGCATCACAGTGCCGGTTCGCGCGGCGCATCTGTTCGTCTCTGCAAACTGGGAACGAAGTTTCAGGAAGTGCTGCAGGTCACCAAGCTGCTCACCGTCTTCGACGTCTCCGACACAGAAGCCGATGGCGTGCGCAGCTTCTCGAAGTAACGTTTCAAAGTAACGTCGGTTCATTCAACCATCGCAGTGAACTGGCGCGCATTTCGATGGCGGAGGTCGACCTCTTTGCACCCCGTCTAGCCGGTCGGCACACGCTTCCGTCAGACCCTGCGTCCTACAATTTGCTTTTTGAGTACCTTAAATGTCTGACACTCCAGCCAGCGGCGAAACCGGCCTCGAAGTCGTTGAACCAGGCGGCTCCCGCCGTTTTGTACGCATCTCGGAGACCCCTTTCCTCATCGGTCGCTCCGGTGAAACCGCCAAGCATCTGCAGCTCAAGGATCCGCGTATTTCGCGCCAGTGTGCCGCGCTTGTCTTGGAGGTGGGCCATTATTACGTTGAGGACCGCGGCCAGCGCCACGGACTCTTCGTCAACGGCGCAAAAATCAGCCGTCACATCCTCGAAGACGGGGACGTCATCAGCTTCGGAGTCGAGAATTTCTATGAACTGGTTTTCCGGTCTTCGTTGCACGATACCTCGATCCCCGATCTCCTGAGTCGCATAGAAAGTATCTCGAGCAGCGACGCGCCCCCTGCCGGACTCCACAAACTCAACCTGTTGCTCGAAGCGACCGCGCTTTTGCATTCCAGGCTTCCGCTCGAATCGGTCCTGGCCGCCATGGTGGACCATGCCATCGCCATCACCGATGCGGACCGCGGTTTCTTGCTCGAGGCGCAGTCTTCCGGCCCCCTTCGCGTTCGCCTCGCGCGCGGTCGCGGCGGCACGCGGCTCTCGCCCGCGGATGCAGCTCCTAGCCAGACGGCGCTGCGGCAGGCTCTCGATCGGCAAGAAAGCATCATTACCGAAGATCTCGCGCAGGCTGGCGCCTCCCTTCAGGCGGCGGAAAGCATCATCGCGCAGCGCCTTCGCGCCGTCGTGGTGATTCCGCTCTACGCCATGCCGCGAGCCGGTTCTTCGGATTCCGCCGTCCGGAACAAGCGCGGCGATTTTCTCGGCGTGGTCTATCTCGATTCCCGCCGCCCGGCCGCTTTTTCGAAGCTCGACCGCAGGATTTTGGATGCTCTAGCTGTCGAAGCAGCCAGCATTTTGGACAACGCGAGGCTCGTCGAACGCGAACGCGAGCGCGAACGTATGGAGCAGCAAATCGGCATCGCCCGAGACATCCAGCAGGCGCTGCTTCCTCGCGACTTCCGCGAATTCCCCCATCTCGGAGTTACCGGCATTAATCTGCCCTGCTTGACGGTTGGGGGCGACTACTTCGACGTCTTCCCCATGGGCGCGGACCGCACCGCCTTTATCATCGCCGACGTTTCCGGCAAGGGACTTGGCGCCGCGCTCCTGACCACCATGCTTCAGGGTGCTCTCTCCGGAATGCGGATCGGCATCGAACCCAGCCAGGTGTTTAACCACATTAATCACTTTCTGTGCGAACACGTGGAGGTCGCCCGCTACGCCACCATGTTTCTTGGGATCCTCGATCGCGACGGCCAAATGGAATTCATCAACGCTGGCCATCCCTCGCCATTTCTCTTGCGTCGCGGCGAGATTGACGAGCCTTTCAGTGAGGGCTCTTATCCCGTCGGTCTTATGCCCGGGGTCAACTATGCGGTTGCTCGCCACAAACTCCGGCCGGGCGATACCCTCGTCCTTTTCAGCGACGGCGTCACGGAAGCCATGGACCCGGATGACAACCTGTTTGGCGGCGCCCGCCTTCGCGATGCTCTGGCCGATCTGCATGAAGCATCGCTGGCTCACGTTCAGAAGACCGTCCTTGATTCTATCGAAACCTTTACCCGCGGTGCCGCCCAGGCTGACGACATAACTCTCCTTCTCGTCCGGTATCGCACACCGGCCTCCTAGGCCCTCGGTTTAGTCTGATTCGTCTGTTCCAAGGCTACTGCAGACCTGAAAACCCACCCGATGGCCGGCGGCTGTCCTCAGGGACGGTAATTCCCTCGCGTCTATGCCCATCAAATCAGTGGACAGCCCCTCGCCACACCGCTCTAATAAAATGGGTGGGGAGCCCGCAGAGCGGGGCGGAGGGAGATAGGCGATGAGACAAGTTGCGGTTCTGTGTGGGATCGTCCTAATTCTCGCGTTTCGCGCGGACGCGCAGGTCAGTTCGGGAACTTCGCTTCTACTGGGATTGCCCATGCCTGCGTTTGCATTCGCAAGTCCCGCGGCAGGCGCCGTCGCAGCCGCGCGGGGTGCGAATGCCTCCGCGCTGGCTGCCGCGCCTGAACCCGCGCCGCAAGGCGTCTACGGAGTCCTTCAGAACTACAACTGGCAGGCCTACGCGGGGTATACCCATTTCACCTTCTACGAAATTCCCGGCGTCACTGGCAATCTGAACGGTTTCAACATGTCGCTCGTGTTTTACCCCCACGGCGGACACATCGGCGCGGATGGAGAATTTGCGGCTGCGTTCGCTCCAGAGGCGGGGGTCAATACCACGATGGCGCTCGGAATGGTGGGAGCGCGCTACCGTGTGGATGCCGGACACGGCATCGAGTTATGGGCGCATGGCCTCGTCGGTGGGGCGCATTTCACGCCCCAGACGGCGTATGGAAGCACAAACGCATTCGCCTTCGAGGTGGGTGGCGGAGTTGATCTAAACCCCCGCCACGGCCGGCTCGGCTATCGCGCGCAGGTGGACATGGTTGGCACGCGCTTCTTCGGCACCCACCAGTACAATCCCAAGATCTCTCTAGGCATCGTTTACAAATTCTAGCCAGCTGAGGCAATGTCGGTCCCAGTCGACCGCCTCGTTCTCCCGAATTTCCCTCAAAGCTTATAGCCGATCTTGCGGAGGAATTCGTGGCGGCGCTTCGCGTCCTCCGGTCCCTCTACACCCTTGGGCGAGTTGCCATCCACCACGCCCAGGACCGCGCGCCCTCGTTCTGTTTGAGCGACGATCACTTCCACTGGGTTTGCCGTGGCGCAGAAAATCGAACAGACTTCGTAGCAGTCCCGGACGCGGCCGAGCAGATTAATGGGATACGCGTTGCGGATCAGGAGGACGAAGACGTGGCCTGCACCGATCGCCTGGGCATTCGACACGGCCGCGCCGCGCAACTCTTCGTCGTTCGATTCCACGCGCACCAGGCATGGGCCCGACGCTTCGTTGAATGCGACGGCGAACTTGGCGCCCGGCACCGTGTTCACCACGACTTCGTAGATATCTTCCGCCGTTTTGATGAAGTGCGATTGACCGAGGATCAGATTCGCGTCCTTCGGAATTTCCACGTTGACGGTTAACAACTCCATATTTTCATCCCTCGCATGGGAAAAATCTCCTACAAATGGAATCGAGTGATGATGCTGACTGTTCCCACATCGGCCGAACTCCACTATTAGCAGGCAATTTGCGATCGGCCCCACGCGCCGTTGTTGGCAGTCCACGTGCTAGAAATATTCTGGCGCCCTGAACTGTGAGGGCCGCATCTAATCCATTGGAGTGGGCCATCGAGATGTTTATAAAGAGTCTGCAACAAGCAAAACGATTTCTGAAGATTCTCTTCGGATTCACCTTGCTCGCTGTTGGCATTGTGATGATCGTCACGCCGGGTCCGGGTTGGCTCACGATTTTGCTCGGCTTGGGAGTTCTCGCTGCGGAGTTCGTCTGGGCGCGCCGGCTGCTCAATCACTTGAAACAGCAGGGTGGGCGCATCCGCAATTCCGTTTTCCCACGCACCGATCGCGCTGCCTGATCCGGCCGCGAGTCCGATTTCCTCCTTTCGGAGCATTCCCAACTGTGGTTTGATGCCTCGTGGTACCGAGGAGGCGTCAGTGTCCGCCAATTTTTCCAGTAGATGGGCCGGCAAGTGGGCGGTGGTCACCGGAGCGAGTGCCGGGATTGGCTTGGCGCTAGCCGAACAGCTGGCTGCCGGAGGCGCGCGTCTTGTTCTGACGGCGCGGCGAACGGATCGGCTGCAAAAGCTTGCGGCTGATCTCTCCGCGAAGCACGGTATCAAGGTCGAGGTGTTCGCCGCGGACCTGGTCCGGCCGGAAGCACCAGCTGAAATCTTGGCTTTTACGACCGGGAAGGGGATCGAAGTCGAGCTGCTGGTAAACAACGCCGGATTTGGCGCGTTCGGGTACGTCCATGAGATTTCGGAATCGCGCATGCTTGAAATGATCCAGGTGAACTGTTCCGCGGTGGTGCAGCTGACGCGGCTGTACGTTCCCGCCATGGTCAAGCGCGGACATGGAGACGTGTTGATCGTGGCGTCGGTGGCCGGATTCCAGGCCGTGCCGTTCAATTCAGCGTATGCCGCCACGAAAGCATTCGACCTGATTTTCGCCGAGGGCATCGCCGAGGAGCTGCGCGAATTCGGGGTCCGGGTCTGCGCGCTTTGCCCCGGTACGACGACCACGGAGTTCCAAGAGGTGGCACAGCAGCCCGACCGCGTGTTTCGCAGCGCGGAGACGGCGGAGAAAGTCGCCCGCGTCGGCCTCGAGGGACTCGCGCAGGGCAAAAGCTGCGTGATTTCGGGAACGAAGAACGGGCTTATGGTGGCAAGTGAGCGACTTGCGCCGCGGCGATTCATCGCCAGGATGGCCGGAAGGATGATGCGGCCCACGGAATCGTAGAGCCCTCCCCGGGTGTTCATTGCGTTATCCCCGTGAGAGCAGCGTACCGTAGCCCGGCGCGCGGCCGCTGAGGCCAAGCAAGCGAACGCCAGCCCACAGCGCGTGCGGTAGACTGGAAACGACCGGCACGTTGCACCGCTGCTCGAGAGGCGCAAGAAGTTCGAGCGTTTTCAGCGCGCCGCACGAAATCAGCACAGCGTCGGCCTTCGGCGCGGCCTGCCAAACCCCGGCGCTGGAATTCAGCAGCTCTTCCGAAGTCACGGGCGGCCTGTCCGCGAATCTCTCGATTCCCATGCCCTTTACCACCAGCACTTCAAATCCCGACTCCTCGAGAAACGCCCCCAGCCGCTGGCTCACCTCTTCGTTGTAGGCGGTCGCGACCGCCAGGCGGCGTCCACCCACGGCTTTTAGGCCTTCGACGATCGCTGTGCTCATGGTGGTCGAGGGGAGCCCGGTCGCCTTGGCGATGCTTTCCTTCAATTGTTGATTGAACGCGGAACCCTTATAGAACGTCAGGGATGTCCCCATCACCGCGATGGCGTTGGCTCCTTCGGCGGCAAGCCTTTGCGCCGCCGGCACGATGCGCCCGACCACTTGGTCGTAACCCTCCGGTGTCATTCGCTCCAGGCCCACGCCAGTCGCCAGGAATCGAACGCCAGACGGATACATCAGGTTCGCCTCCGGCGGAACCGGGGCGTTCGCGGGCGGAAAGATCAAGCCGAGGATCGGATCGCTCGCCGCACCGGCTGAAATGCTCATGGTTGCGCCGGCAATTCCAGCGGACGCAATCTTCAAAAAATTGCGGCGGGAGGTGTCCGTCATGGCTCCTCGGCCCCCCGAATCCGTGTCGAGTAAAATTGCTCCCGGCCGTTTGTTTTGAGAGAGTTACGAGGATTTTTGCTCGTCCGGTAGTGTCGAGTAAAGATGCACGATTTGACCGCAGATTGGAGGCTTCTTGCGGCGAGCCTGAAGTTCGCCGCGAGGCTTCCGAAACCGGCGTCGCGAATCATCATCATGCGAGTATGAAGCTGTCACGAACCGGGAATTTCTGCAAGCGGGAGTTGGTGTGGACTGATGCGGGCACCGGGTGTATTATCCGGTTCCCTGCGATAGGCGAACCTTACCCCTGAGGAGACGTCTGAAATGATCGAAGAAGCGACCAAGCAATCATACCGTGGTGTCCGCTGCCTGTCTTGCCGCCAACCTATTCCGCTGCCGGCCATTCTGCTCAAAATGGATTCGACCCTGCAGGAGAACGAAGAAGGGGCGGACCAGGAACATCCCACACGGGTCTTCAGCCTTCGATGCAGGGCCTGCGAGAGGGAAAAGCCTTACGGCGCGGCCGACATTCTCGATTTTGAAGGCGCACCTCGTACCCGGGTTTCTCTGTCCCGGCTGATCCCTGGTCACGGGCGCAAGCCGAGCGGCCAGTCCCGAACTGCAAGCAGCTGACACGTGGCGCGAATCTCTCTCCGACGACTGCACCCGGCTAATTCGCAGGCACCGACAGAGAATTATGCCCCGATCGCTGATTCGCACTTCGTTGACTCGCCTGCATTTTAGCCTAAGTTTCCGGCAGGCCAGGACTCACGCGCGCGTCCGACGGGAACTATGCGCACGGCCGAACAGATCGCATCGCATTCGCCGGGCATCTACATCGGGCACAGCCCACCAGAAATCGGCGCGGCAATCATGCCTTGCCTCTACAAAACCGCACTTGAAATCCTCTGCCCGGACTACAGCAACCAGCCTTACGGGCCGATAAGCTCTGCGTAGGCATCCGGAGGACTCTATGCAGAGGCGCGCCCTGGTTGTGGACGATGACGCGTCGGTGTGCGAATTTATCCGTGGGGTTCTCGGCGCGACTGGCGTGGAAGTTTTGACCTTAACCAATAGCGCGGAAGCCGTGGCATATCTGGAGCGGGAAAAGTTTGCCGTCGCTTTGTTCGACCTGCGGATGCCTTCGCCCGACGGGGCGGAGCTGACGCGAATATCGCGGGGACCCGGTATCAACCAAATGACGCCCATCATACTGGTCAGCGACGACCAGAATCTCTCGGCTGTTTCCGAAGGATTTTCGGCGGGCGCCAGTTTCTTTCTTTATAAGCCGATCGACAAGTCACGCCTGCTGCACCTGATTGGAGCCACTCAGGGAGCCATCGAACAGGAGAAGCGGAGGTTCCGCCGCGTGGGACTCCGTTCCAGGGTGCAGCTCGGATTTGAACATCAGGAATGGGAAGGCGAAACGGTTGACATCAGCTTGAACGGGATGTTGGTCGCAGGTCCTGGTAGCGTGCCCGCTGGCACCACCGTCCGGGTGAACTTGCACCTTGCCCCCGATATGAAGCCCATCGTGGGTTTAGGGTCCGTGGCGCGAGTCCTTGGTGCGAATCAAATGGGCATTCAACTGAACCAATTGACGATGGCGGAAAGCGGGCGATTGCAGGACTTCTTGCTGCCGCTGATTCTTCAGGACGGTCAACGCGAGCTGCACGCGGGCGTGCCTTAGATCTCGTGATCTGGGGCTGTGATAGCTGCAAGACAAGTCGAAGGGCGTAGTCAGCGGCCAGCCCTTCGTTCCGAGGCGACGAGAGGAGCGAATTTCGCGAGCAGGGCGGTGAGATGCGGGATTGCCCGAACCGGAACGATCGCGGGAATTTCCGGAAGAATTTTCTCGCCAGGCGACCGATCGGCCGACGTCATGATATCAGCCGCCTTTTGCATCAGTCTCATACGGCCCGTGACATGGAACTTTTGCAGGAGGGCGGAGATGTGGAATTTCACGGTGCGCTCGGCGAGGTTCAACTTTGCGGCGATTTCCTTGTTGGAAAGCTGTTGAAGCACTCCTCCCAGAACTTCTTGCTGGCGTTTGCTGACATTCATAGGCAGCACGGTGGCCATGCAAACCCGGATCAACCTTTTCGTTCGCGGCGCCAGGCCATCCATTAGACTATTGCCAATCGATACCATGATGCGAAAGTCCGTCGGGGTTTGCCCACGCACCACGCACTGCATCGCCAGCAGGCTGATCGTTTCCTCGACCGGCAGGCTTCCGTCCGCGCCAGCCTTGATCTCGAACCGCTTTGTGCCGGTCGTGCGATCAAAGAACACGAATGCCTTCGGATGTAACTGGGATTCGATTCCGTGAGAATGACGACTCCGGCGGTTCTTGTTGCCCTGCACAGCCCCCCTCGAGTCTTCGTCTGCTGACACCAAGGGGACACGACACCACAGGCGCCTCGACTCCCTAGAGAGCGCATCGGCTGTTCGGGCTCGCCCATTAGACGGGGAACGCGGATGTACCCGAATGGTATCGGGGCGGCCGGCGGGCCTACGGCAGGGCGTACACCATTAGGGCTTGGTCGCTGCCCTTACCTCCGCTCGCGGCCATGATGGCGACATACTGCTTGCCGTTCTTGCCCTGATACGTGATTGGTACGGCAGTCGCGGTGTACTCGAGCTTGGTGGACCACAGCTCCTTGCCGGTCTTCGAATCGAAGGCGCGGAAACGGTTGTCGTTTGTCGCGCCAATGAAAACGAGACCGCCCGCGGTCGCGATCGGCCCAGCAAAAGCGCCGGATCGGCCGGTATGCTGCTTCGCTTCGGGAAGTTCTTCAGTGATGCCCAGCGGCACCGTCCAGGTGATCTCGCCCGTGTTGATGTTGACGGCGGACAGGCTTTCCCACGGCGGCTTCTGGCATGGCCAGTTGCCGATCACCTTGCCGGTCGCGTCTTTCGCGGGCGCGCTGAACCCGCCGTACTGGCTTCCGGCGCCGGTGCCGCGGTGGTATTCAACTTCAGTGCCCTTGGTTTCGGCATTGTATTTCGGATTCTTCTCGAGGTATCCGGTCGAGCCGGCGTTCTGCATGTTGACGAACAGATATCCCATGTGAGGATCGGACGCCGCGCCGCCCCAATTCGCGCCGCCGGTGGCGCCCGGGAAGATCAACGTCAGCTTCGTGTCCGCCGGCGAATTGTGAACGGCCCACGGTGTGTAGGGACCCGCGTTGTAGAAGTTGCTCTTGTCCCATAATTCCTGGCAGGCCTTGGCGTGCTCGGGTGTGGTGTCTTCCGCCGTGACAATATCGTCGCGGCTGATCGTGACACGAGCCACGGGCGGTGGCTTCACCGGAAACGGCTGCGTGGGCGAATATTGCTCGCCGGGCGTATCGCCTTTCGGCACGGGGCGCTCTTCGATTGGGAACACAGGCTTGCCGGTCACGCGATCGAACACAAACACGTAGCCGATCTTCCCCGTCTGCACCAGCGCGGGAACTTTCTTGCCGTCGTGCATCACGTCCATCAACACAGGCTCGGGCGGCAAATCGAAATCCCACAATTCGTGGTGAACGCTCTGGAAATACCATTTCAGTTTGCCCGTATTCGCGTCAGCGGCCACCAGCGTGTTGGAGAAAAGGTTGTCGCCGGGGCGATCGCCTCCGTAATAGTTCGCGGCCGGCCCTCCGAACGGCATGTAAACGATGCCGCGCTTTTCATCCACGGTCACGGTCATCGACCAGACGTTGGTGCCGCCGCGTCCCTTCCAGCTGTCGCCGCCCCACGTGTCGTGGCCTTTTTCTCCGGGTTGGGCGATGGCGTGAAAATCCCAGAGCTTTGTTCCGGTGCGGGCGTCATACGCACGCGAGTCGCCGGGAACTCCGGCAGCCACCTCGTCCTGCGGGTGAAGATTGGTTTCGCCCGGGCCATAGACGTTCGCTCCGACGATGACGACATTCTTGTAGATCGTCGGAACCTCAGCGAACGGGACGTCCATGGTGATCTCGCCGTCCTTGCCGAAGCCGGGGTCCGGTTGTCCGGTCCTGGCGTTGAGGGCCACCATTTGGTGCCCGCTGGTGAAGAATATGCGGGAGGGATTTTTTCGGTCGCCGGGCCAATAGGCCACCCCGCGCGCGGAGACCAGGCCCATCGGCCGCCGGTAGCTCCATATTTCCTTGCCCGTCTCGGGTTCGAGCGCGACCACGCGGTTTCCCGCGGGCAAATACATCACGCCGTTCACGACGATCGGCGTCACCTGGCTGAACGCGCCGCCAGCAGGACCCGCGCCGCCCGGCCGCATGGGATAGGACCACGCGACAGCCAGCTTCGCGACGTTGTCCGCGTTGATCTGCGAAAGGGGCGAGAAGCGCGTGGAGGCCAGATCGTGTCCATACATCGGCCAGTCGGCGCCAGATTGCGCGTTCGTTCGCTGTGCCGGAATTGCCGCGAGCAGTGCTGCAACGGCCAAGACTTTCATCCACGCAAAGTGCATCGGTTAGGTCTCCCAACTTCGTGAGGTATATTGCCTGAATGCAGCGGCGAGGTGCTATTCCTCTTCCTTGCCCTGTGTTTTGGCGATGCGCTCGATCACGCCCATATCTTCGAGCGTGGTCGTGTCGCCGGAGATGCCGCCCTTGTGAGCGAGTTCGCGCAGCAAGCGCCGCATGATTTTTCCGCTGCGCGTCTTGGGCAGGATATCGCAGAAGCGCACATCGGCGGGGCGCGCGATCGTGCCAATGGTTGTCGAGACGTGCTCCATCAAGAGGCCGCGCAGTTCGATCGAAGGAGAATGGCCCGAACGCAGGGTGACGAAGCAGACGATCACTTCGCCCTTGATCTCATCCGGACGCGCGACGACTGCCGCTTCTGCCACCGTCGGGTGGCTCACCAGCGCGCTTTCGATTTCCATGGAGCTCAGGCGGTGGCCGGCGACCTTAATGACGTCGTCCACGCGCCCCAGCACCCAAATGTAGCCGTCCTTGTCGCACTGCGCCGCATCGCCCGCGAAATAGACGCCGGGAATTTTCTGCCAGTATTCGCGGGCATAACGCTCGTCGTCGCCGTAAATCGTTCGCAGCATCGAGGGCCAAGGCTTTTGGATCGTCAGGTAGCCGGTCTCGCCGGGAGGCACCGGCTCGTTCTTCATGTTGACCACGCGCGCAATGATGCCGGGGAGTGGCAGCGTGGCGGAGCCGGGCTTGGTGGGCGTAGCGCCCGGGAGCGGAGAAATCATTATCGCGCCGGTTTCCGTCTGCCACCATGTATCCACGATCGGACAGCGATTCTTCCCGATCGCTTCGAAATACCATTTCCAGGCCGCGGGATTGATGGGTTCGCCGACCGTGCCGAGAAGCCGCAGGCTGCTGATGTCGTGCTTGTCGATCCACTCCATGCCCCAGGACATGAATGCGCGAACGGCCGTGGCGGAGCTGTAGAAGATCGTCACCTTGTAGCGCTCGACGATCTCCCAGAAGCGGTCTTTCGTCGGCTGGTCCGGTGCGCCTTCGTACATCACGATCGTCGCGCCATTTGAGAGTGGGCCATAAACGATATAACTGTGCCCGGTAACCCAGCCGATGTCGGCGGTGCACCAGTATACGTCGTCGTCCCTGAGATCGAAGACCAGCCGAGTGGTCCACGTGGTTTGCAGCAGGTAACCGGCGGAAGTGTGCAGGACGCCTTTGGGTTTGCCGGTCGTGCCACTGGTATAGAGGACGTAGAGCGGGTGCTCGGAATCGAACGGCTCAGCCGGGCAATCCTTCGACGCCGCCTTCTCAATTTCGTGCCACCAGCGATCGCGCCCGTCGTGCCAATCCACATCATGTCCGGTGCGCTTGACCACGATGGACTTTGCGATTGTGGGGCAATTTTTCAGCGCCGCATCGGCCGTGTCCTTCAGCGGAACGATTTTGCCGCGCCGGTAGCCACCGTCGGCGGTGATCAGCACTTTCGATTGCGAGTCGGCGATCCGGTCCACCAGCGCCGTGGCGCTGAATCCGCCGAAGATCACGGAATGCAGCGCGCCGATCCGCGCGCAGGCGAGCATGGCGATGGGGAGCTCCGGGACCATCGGGAGATAGACGGTCACGCATTCACCCGGTTTGACACCGATCGATAGAAGCGCGTTCGCGAACCGGCAAACGCGCTCGTGAAGCTCGGCGTAGGTGAATTGGAGAGTCGCCCCGTCTTCGCCCTCCCAGATCAGCGCGGGCTTGTTGTGATTCTTTTCGAGATGCCGGTCGAGGCAGTTGTGGGCCACGTTGAGCTTCCCATCGGAGAACCATTTCGCGTGCGGGGAATCCCACTCCAGCACCTTCGTCGGAGCTTGGAACCAATCGAGCAGTTTCGCCTGCTCACCCCAGAAACCTTCGGGATCGCGCTCGGCCCGCTCGTACATCTTGCGGTACTCATCGAGCGATCGCACGTGCGCGCGCTTGCTGAATTCTTCCGGCGGCGGAACAGGCTTCTCGTCGAGAACGTGCGGATCAAACTCCAGCATTGCGCCTCCTGGATGCGGCCGAGTGGCATGCCGGGCCGTTCGCGGCGGCGCAGGCATTCCTGTCGGGGATTTGGCGGTCCCTACGTTATTGGACCGCAGCGCATTGGTCAAGAACCCGGATTTGGCTCGCCCGCTGCTCAGATTGGTGCCGGCCAGTGGGTGCATTCGGCATCAACTGTAGAAATTGGGAACCTTTTCGCTCGCGTCCCGGAATATGTAACGAATAGCAGAACGGGCCGTCCATAATACGAGAGATGACTCAGACGACCGATCTTGCGGACGCCCTTCTGCTGCGGCGGATGGCGCGCGGAGACGAAGATGCCTTTGCCGAAGTCTATCGGCAGAAGCACCCCGCGATCTACCGCTTCGCTTTGCACATGAGCGGGAATCCAGCGATGGCGGAAGACGTGACCCAAGAGGTTTTCATGGTTCTGATTCGCGACCCCAAGCGATTCGATCCCGCGCGCGGAACGCTGGGCGGGTTTCTATTCGGCGTCGCGCGCAACCACCTGCGGAAGCGCTGGGAGCAGGACCGGCGGCTGGTGGCTTTCGACGGCGATCCGGACGACCTGCGCGAGAACGCATCGGTCGTGGGAAGCTTCCAGCGGGGAGCCAGTGGAAACGGCGCTCATGGCAATGGAAACGGTCACGGCAGTTTCGCAACCGCTACAAGCTGGGACGAATTTACGTCCGTCGAGACCATCGGACGGGTGCGCCGGGCGGTGGCGACATTGCCTGAGAACTACCGCGAGGTCGTGGTCCTCTGCGAACTCGAAGAGTTGAGTTACGAGGAAGCGGCGTCCGCGTTGCGATGCCCCGTTGGGACCGTCCGGTCCCGGTTACATCGCGCGCGGGCGATGCTGGTCGAAAAACTTCGCGAAGCCCATTCGGTGGGCCGCGCTTCGGCGGTGAGCGAATGAACGACGAGGTAAAGTTCATGGACTGCGTTCGATTCGAGAAAATCGTTCACGATCTGGAGCGCCCCGGAACCGAAGGATTCGCCTTTCGTGAAGACGCGCTTGCGCATGCGGAGTCGTGCAGCCACTGTGCGCCGCTGATGACCGGCGCGGAATCGCTCGATGCCGCATTGCGCGCGCTCGCCGCAAGCAATCGCGAGCAGCAAGCGCCTCCTCGCGTGGGAACTGCCCTGATCGAGAAATTTCGGCGGCAGAGGGCCGCGTCATCCCGCCGCAGGGTGCAGCGCCAAATCGTGGCGCTGAGCGCGGCGGCGGCAATCCTGCTGGCGTTGGGTTTCTCGCTGTACCGTCGGACCACGTCCGGCCCGGGCGTGGCGCCGGTAACGAACGTCACTGAGAAAATATCGGCTCCGCCTGTGGCGTCGCCGACGGTGGTTCCTGAGGCTTCGCCAGTCACGGCTGCCGCGGAATCGCTGCAGCAAAACCAGATATTGGCCAGCCAGTCGGAAGATTCCGCCTACGCGACGACCTTCGTTCCGCTGCCGTACGCCGACGATCCTTCTGCGCTGGATGATGGCGCCGTCGTACGCGTGGAGATGCCCCGCGCGGCGCTTGCATCGTTTGGATTGCCCGTGGCGGCGATGGAAAGCGATGGCACGGTGCGCGCGGACCTGATCGTGAGCGCGGATGGAACGCCGCAGGCCATCCGCCTCGTTTCGCAGGACAACTCGAGTCGGTCGTTTTGATCGGAAGAGATTCTGTGCTTGGCAGGGAGGAACCAATGAAGCGCGTACGGGTATCCAGCGTGTTTGGACTTGCGATGCTGCTATTGGGATTGATGATGGCTCCAGGGAGCGCGCTGGCGCAAACCGAGGTGCAGCTTCCGCCGCCGGGGCCGGGCCAGAACGTTTTTTATTATCAGCGGAACGGATCGGGTCCGATGCCGCCGGATGACAGTTTCGTCTTCGTCAGCTTCGAAGGAGACCTTGGCGCCAAGACAGTAACCGCCGCGCCGTTCAGCGCTACGGTCACCACGCAGACTACGCAAGTCCTCGCAGATGGCAATCGCATCGAGCGCACCGCCAGTGGCACGGTCGCCCGCGATGGCCAGGGCCGCACGCGCCGCGACATGACTTTGCCGGCGATCGGCGCCTGGGGAACATCGGGGCAGGCTGCTCCACACGTGGTTTTCATCAACGACAGCGTCGCTGGTGCCCAGTACATCCTTCAGCCGGATCGAAAGATCGCGCGAAAGATGCAGCGCCCGCACGGCGGCAAGCACGGCAACTGGACGAGGCCGGCCGGGCCGCCCGCCGGAGCCGGAACTGCGAACACCCAGAGCAACCTGACCACGACTTCGCTGGGCACGCAAACGATTAACGGCGTCCAAGCCGAGGGCACGCGCGTCACGCGCACGATTCCAGCGGGCGCGATCGGCAATGCCAATCCCATCGTAATCACCAACGAGCGTTGGTATTCGTCCGAGCTGCAAATCATCGTCATGACTAAGCGCAGCGACCCACGCATGGGTGAGACCACGTTCCAGCTGACGAATATCCAGAAGAGGGAGCCCGACGCGACGCTCTTCCAGGTGCCGTCCGACTACACCGTGAAACAGGGCGGGCCGGGCGGGCGTAGACACTTCCGGCACGGAGCGGGACAACCACCGCCGCCTCCGCCGCCACCTGCGCCGCAGGATTGAGTTCACCCCACGACGTAGAGTTGTGCTTGCGGGCAGAAGATCCCAACACGCCCCGCCCGCAAGCGCCCCTCCTCCTGCACTGGCCGTAATCGCTCCTGTTATAATCCGTCACCGAAATGGCGCCACCGAACGAAAACGAATTGCGGCGGCAGCTCGTATCCGAGGGATTCGCGGACACGTTCGTTTGGCAGGATGGTCCCCAGGCGTTCTACTCCGATCACACGCACAACGGCAAGACGGCGCACATCATCCTCGATGGGGAGATGACCCTCACGATGGAAGGCCAGTCGCGAACATTTCGAGTGGGAGACCGCTGCGACGTTCCCGCCGGAGCAGTTCACTCGGCGCAAATGGGGCCGAAGGGCTGCCGCTATCTCGTCGGAGAATAGTAGTGTGAGGTTAGAACGCCTATGCCGAGAGCCGTTGAACCCCGACCACTCAGCCAGGAAGAGCGTGTACTTGCGGAATTTCTGCTGTCGGCCGAATTTCCCGGCCGCGATGAACTCAAGTCGCAATTGGAGTCCGCCGAAGTTGTCGGGGTGTGCGAGTGTGGCTGCGGCACGGTGGATCTAGCCATCAAGGAATTGGCCGTCCGCGCAGTTTGCCGTGAGCCAATACCTGCCGAGGCATACAGGTCCGCGCTAGACGTTATGCTGTTTGTGCGCGACGGCCTGCTTTGCTCAATCGAGATAGTCGATTACGAAGACAAGCGCCCGCTATCTTATCCTCGACCGGATGATCTGAAGCTGTGGGTTCCCCCGCTCGGCCAACCCCGCGCGCGTCCTTCTCGCTAGGCGCGTTGAAGGGCGCGGTCGAGCAACTCGACTACATGCAGCACTTCCTGCCCCGTGTCGTGAATCGCGGCGCCTGCTCGAAGTTGCAGGATGCATCCCGGGTTCGCCGTCACAATGGCCTGTGCCTTCGTTCCGCGCGCGGAATCCATCTTCAAGGCGAGCAGTTCGAGCGAGGCTTCCGTCTCCGTCACGTTGTAAACGCCAGCCGACCCGCAGCACTGGTCCGCCAGTTTCATCTCAATCAACTCCACCCCCGGAACGGCGCGTATCAATTTTCGCGGGGCTTCGCGAATTTTCTGGCCGTGGGCCAGATGGCAGGAATCCTGGTACGTGACGCGGAGCGGGACCTCCCGCAGAGGTGCCGTCAGCCCCAGATCCGCCAGGAATTCGCTGACGTCGCGTATCTTAATCGTGAACTGGGCGGCTTGCTCGTGCGCGGGATCGGCGGCAGGGAACAAGTGCATATACTCCTTGAGCGTCGACCCACAGCCGGCAGCGTTTGTGACGATCGCGTCGAAATCGATTGCCGGGAACGCTTCGAAATTCGCTCGCGCCAGATCGCGCGCCACATCCCGCACGCCCGCATGTGCCGGCAGCGCTCCGCAGCAAGTTTGCCCGGCTGGCACAACCACTTCGCCGCCATTGGCCTGCAGGACGCGAATTGTGGCGCGATTGAGTTCGCTGAACGTGACCTGTGCGACGCAGCCCGCGAAGAATGCCACTCGCGCGCGGCGCGGTCCTCTCGCAGGAAATGTCCTTCCGAGGTCGCCGAAGAAAAAGTCGGTATCGATTTTCGGAAGCAAGCGCTCGCGGTCTTGCAAGCCGAGCAATTTCAGAATACCCGTGCCGCGAGCGAACGCGGCGAGCCCCGTGCGCTGATACACGCGCAGCACCCGCGCCGCCGCGGCAATTCGTCGCGGATGCGGGAGCAGCCAGCGATATACGAAATCGCGCGCGACGCGTGAAGCCAGCGAACGCTGGTAATGCTGCTCGATCTGCGCGCGCGCCACTTCGACCAGCTTGCCGTATTCGACGCCCGACGGGCACGCCGTCTCGCACGCGCGGCAGTCGAGACATCGATCGATGTGCGTGACGAACCCCTCGCCCAGCTCCAGCCGCCCCTCGTCCACCAGCTGCATCTGGCGAATGCGCCCACGCGGTGAATCGGCTTCCTGGCCCCACAGGCGATACGTGGGGCAATGATTCAGGCAAAGCCCGCAGTGAACGCAGCGCGAATAGTCCGCGTATTCGGGCTTATCCGCGCCGCTGAACCCGCTGACTGGGCCGGTGGCCGCCATTCCTCAGAGCCCTCCCATGAATCGGCCGGGGCTCAGAATGCCGCTCGGGTCGAACACGCTTTTCAGCTTTTGCATCTGCGCGAAATCGCCCGAGGGCGCGCCCCAAACGTTGATTTCGCGTTTCAATTCGGACGGGCACCACAGCAGGACGCTGCGTCCCCACGGCGCTCTCTCCGAAAGGCTGAAGATTCGCGCGCACTCCTGTTTCAACACGCGGAGCGATCCCTCGCTGCGGTCGGGAGGCAGCAAGGCAAGATACGTCACGCCGAGGCCGCGCATCATGACCAGCCACGGAACCTCGATGCCATGAATGTCGGCTGCAAGCCCCGCCATGTCCATCGGCAGCGCGCTCACTTTGAAGATCGCCGCAGCCGGCGAGTACTCGAGGATCGCGGCGGGCAAGTCGGCGATATAGCGGTTCACATTTTCCGCCAGGTTCGCGCGCAGCTCCGTAAACGATTCGAGCGAGTTCTGATTCATGCCCCGCGCGAGCCCCTGCAATTCGCGCCGGGTGCGGTCGAGAACCGGCTCGTCGCCCGCGAATGAAACCACGACCGACCAGCGATCATCCTCGAACGAAACCGCCGCGCGCCGGCCGAGCAAAGGATCGCATCCCGCGCCCGCCGCGAGGATCTCGACGCTCTGCGGACGAAGCGCCGATCGAGCGATGCCGTGCCTGAACTCACACGCCGCGGTTGGCCCGCGAAACGTTGCCACGCATGTCCGAGCCGCTCGCGGTAGCGGAAACGTCCGAAAATTGACCTTGGTGATGACCCCGAGCGTACCGAGCGCCCCGATCATCAGTTTGTGCATGTCGTATCCCGCGACATTCTTCACCACGCGCCCGCCGCTCTTCGCCGCGATTCCTTCGCCGGTGATGAACTCCATTCCCAGGACGAAGTCTCGCGCCGTGCCGTAGATTTGCCGCAGCGGGGAATCCACGCCGGACGCAATTGTGCCGCCCGCGGTCGCGCGATCCATGAACGGAACGGCGAGCGGCAGAAATTGCCGGTGTTCCGCGAGCGTGCCGGCAATCTTGTGCAGCGGGATTCCCGGCTCGACGCTGAGTGTGAGATCGCCCGGATCGTAGGCGACGATGCGATCCATGCGCGTCATATCGAGCGCGAGATCGAATTGTCGGGGCGGCATTCCGATCCCGAGTTTCGTCCGTGCACCCGTGGGAACAATCGCGAGCTTTTCGGCCGCCGCGAATTTCACGATCTCCGCGACTTCTTCGCTGGAGGCAGGACGCACCACCGCCGCAGGCGACTTGCCGTCAATTTGATACGTGGCGATTTCCGCCGGATCGTTCGTCACGTGGGAAGGGCCGGCAAGCTCTGCCAGTCGCGAAAGAACCATGGCGTTACTGACGTTCATGCGGAGGGCGGGGCCAATGCCGGGCGTGGGCGCACGTAAATTTCGCCGCAGCCTTTGGAGATAGGGAGAATCTTGCCCGGATTGAGCATGCCCGTCGGATTGAAAACGTCGCGGACGCGCCGCATCAGGTCGAGATCGGCTTCGCTGAAGAGCAGCGGCATCAGCCGGTCTTTTTCCATTCCGACTCCGTGCTCGCCGGTGATCGAGCCGCCCATCTGGATGCAGAATTCGATGATTTCATCGCCCGCGCGAATCGTGTCGCGGAATTGCTGTTCGTTGCGCTCGTCGAAAAGAATGATGGGGTGTAGGTTGCCGTCGCCCGCGTGGAACACGTTGCCGATCTGCAGCCCATATTTCTTGCTGATCTCGCCGATGCCCCGCAGCGTGGCCGGAAGTTTCGTTCGCGGAATCACGCCGTCCTGTGTGTAGTAGCTCGGCGCCAGCCGGCCCGCCGCGCCAAACGCGTTCTTGCGGCCCTTCCACAGCAGGTCGCGTTCGCGCGCGTCGCGGGCCACGCGCACTTCCCGCGCGTGATGCAATGCGCAAACGTCCGCGACGTCCTTCGCCTCCGCTTCGGCCACTTCGCGCAGCCCGTCCACTTCGATCAGCAATATCGCCGCGCAATCGAGCGGGAATCCCGCGTGAACGTAATCCTCGACCGCGCGAATGGTCCAGCCATCGAGCATTTCGCACGCCGCCGGCGTGATTCCGCGCGCGGTAATCTCGGCGACCGTTTCGGTGGCGTCGTCAACGGAGTCAAAGACGGCGAGCAAAGTCTTGACCGCTTCCGGATTCCGCGTGAGCTTCACGGTGATTTCCGTGACCAGGCCGAACGTTCCCTCGGAGCCGACGAAAAGGCCCGTGAGATCGTAGCCGGGCGGGTCCAGCGCCGGGCTGCCGAGACGCATCAGCTCGCCGCTCGGCAACACGATTTCAAGCGAGAGGACATGATTCACCGTCACGCCGTAGGCAAGCGTGTGCGGCCCGCCGGAGTTTTCGGAAACATTCCCGCCGATCGTGCAGGCCTTCTGGCTCGAGGGATCCGGCGCAAAATGAAGGCCGAGATGCTCGACCGCCACGCTCAGGTCGGAATTCACCACGCCGGGTTGGACCGTCGCGCGCTGGTTTTCGGCGTCGATCTCGACGATGCGGTTCATCCGCGCAAAGGACGTGATGATACCGCCGTGGCGGGCAATCGCGCCGCCTGATAGGCCGGTTCCCGTGCCGCGCCCAACCAGCGGAACTTTGTGACGACTCGCGAGCCGGACGATTTCGACGACCTCCGCGGTCGCGCGAGGGAAGACCACACAATCAGGCCGCGCTACCTCGACAGAGCCGTCGTACTCATACAACATCAAGTCCTCGGGTTCGTGCAGGACGCCGCGCGGGCCCAGAAGCTTCTTGAGGTCATGGAGGAGTCGCGAATCCATTGGCATCGCGCGGGAACTCTGCGTCACTCGCGCCTGCGGCCACTATAGTCGCCCGCGGCGGCAAGCGTCAACGAGCCTCGCATCAGCCATCTGCATCGAGGCCGCGTCGAGACTTCGGCGCACTCTGCTTGAACCCGCGCCCACTGGTGTATTCTACTGGGCCGGAAAGAATCATTTCTTATGAGAGGTACTTGGTGAGCAAGCCAAAAGCCCTTGTGACGCGGCCGCTGTTCCCCGCGGCGCGTGCGATCCTCGACCATCATTTCGACGCCGAATATTGGATGCCGCCTGAGCGCATCCCGCGCGCGGAGCTGCTGAAGCGCGTCGCGGAGAAGGACGCGCTGGTCTGCTTGCTCACCGAAAAAGTGGATGAAGAACTGCTCGCAGCCTCGCCGAAGCTTCGCGTAGCCGCCACGGTCTCGGTTGGCTACGACAATATCGATGTCCCGGCCTGCACGCGCCACAAAGTCGTGGCCGCGAACACTCCGGGCGTGCTCGATGAGACGACCGCCGATTTCGCGTGGACGCTGCTGATGGCGGTCGCGCGGCGGCTCGTCGAGGGTGATGCGTGGATGCGCTCAGGCACCTGGCCGGGATGGGATCTCGATCAGCTTCTCGGCGGCGACGTTTGGGGCAAGACCCTCGGCATTGTCGGATTCGGCCGGATCGGCCGCGGCCTGGCCCGCCGCGCGCAGGGTTTTCAGATGCGCGTGCTCTACCACGATGCGAATCGCGCGGCGCTCGAGGTCGAAAGGGAATTGCGCGCCGAGTTTGCCGGCCTCGACCAGCTGCTCGGCGAATCCGACTTCGTCTCGCTGCACGTCCCGCTGCTTCCCGAGACGCGCCACCTGCTTTCAGCCGCGGCGTTCGATAAAATGAAGCGCACCGCGTATCTCATCAACACCTCGCGCGGGCCGGTGGTGGATGAAGCGGCGCTTGCCGCTGCACTCGAGGAAAAGAAAATCGCCGGCGCGGCACTCGACGTTTACGAACATGAGCCGAAGGTCAACCCGGCGCTAATCGCGCGCAAGGATGTGATCCTCGCGCCGCACATCGCCAGCGCCACGATTGATACCCGCACCAATATGGCTGTGGTGGCGGCAACCAACGCCGCTGCAGTATTCGAAGGCCGCCGTCCGCCGAACGCTCTGAATGCGGACGCGCTAGGCCTCTGACTCATGGAGGGATCCGAAATGGCACTTGTCACCCGCAATCATCCGAAACTAACGCTCGAAGGTGCACGCGCCGTGCTTGCCGCAGCCCAGCGGCGCGCCGAGGAAATTCGCGTGCCGATGGACGTCGCCGTCGTAGATGACGGAGGCCATCTGCTCGTCTTTGAACGGATGGACGGTGCGAGACCATCGTCCATCGCGATTTCAATGGTCAAGGCGCAGGCCGCTGCATTGCGGCGCGGGCCCACGGGTCCCCCGATGGCGGGCGACCAAGTGAATCTGCCGCTCGCATTGGGCCTGGCGATTGCGAGTCCGTCTGGTGTGACGCCAATTCGTGGCGGAGTGCCGCTGGTCGTGGATGGCCAAGTAATCGGAGCGGTCGGCGCAAGCGCGGGAACGGAAGATCAAGACGTCGACGTGGCGCGCGCGGGCGCCAACGCGATTGAGAAGGCGTGAAGCAGGCGGCCCAGCGCATTTTTCGAGAGACTCTCGCGGCGATTGACATTCCCGCGACGATCGAACGAAAGCTCGCTCGCAGCGCTTCGTCCATTCGCGCCGGCACTAATTCAATCGACCTCCGCGAGTTCAAATCCATCGTGGCCATCGCGTACGGAAAAGCCTCGTATGCCATGGCCCAGGGTCTGGTCCGCGTCCTCGGTCCGGAATTCGCGCCCGGAGGAATTCTCGTGGTTCCCGCGGCTGTGTCGGTCCAGCTGCCTGGATGGCAAGTCTTCCGGGGCGGTCATCCCGTGCCCAACGAGAGCAGCTTTGCGGCGGGCCGGGCAATTCTTGACCGCCTGAAACGCTGCGACGAGCGCACCCTGATCTTCTTTTTGATTTCCGGCGGTGGTTCTTCGCTGGTCGAACAGCCGCTCGATCCTTCCGTGACGCTGGCGGATTTCGATCGGCTACATGCGGCGCTGGTCACTTGCGGCGCGCCGATCGACGAAATCAGCGCCATCCGCAAGCATCTGTCTGCCACGAAAGGCGGGCGCCTGGCCGCCGCCGCGCCGCGTTCCATGAAACTCACGTTGGCCATCAGCGACGTGCCGCAAGGGCAGGAATCCGCGCTGGCGTCGGGACCAACACTTCCGGACCCGACCACCATTCGCGACGCCGAGCGTATCGCCCGCGAGTACAAGCTCATCGAAAAGCTTCCCGCGTCGCTCCGCGCTGCGTTCGAGAATCACACGCTCGGCGAGACGCCGAAGGCCGGCGATTCCGCCTTTGCGCGTTCCCATTTCGCCCTTCTGCTGGGCGCGCATGAGCTGCTCCACGCCGCGCATCACGCGTGCGAGGCGGAGGGCTACCTGTGCGTCTGCGACGATTCGACGGACAACTGGCCGGTTGAGAAAGCTGTGGACTATCTGCTCGAGCAGCTCGCGGCTCATGCGAAAGCAAATCCGAATCGGCACGTGGCGGTTCTGTGCGATGGCGAACTGAGCAGTCCCGTCGTCGGCAATGGAATTGGTGGACGCAACTCGGCCTTCGTTCTCACCTGCGTCGCAAAGATCGCTGGAAGAGGGATTGTGGTGCTGAGTGCCGGGACCGACGGAATCGACGGAAACAGCATCGCGGCGGGCGCGGTGGCGGATGGCGAGACTCTCGAGCGATCCCGGGCCGCGGGCCTTGACCCGGGCGACTTTTTGCGGCGCAGCGACTCCGCGAGTTTCTTTGACCGGCTGGGCGATGCCATTGTTACCGGACCGACCGGCAACAATCTGCGCGATTTGCGAATACTTCTGGTGGAGCCGGGCGCGCCATCGTAGTTACTTTGCGGCTGGCTGCGCTTTCAATAAGCGTAGAGACAATTCGATGTAGGGTCCGATCGCCTGCGTGAGCTCGCTGTTTTTCAGCATTTCTTCCAGCGGGGCGATGGCGTCCGCGTCGCCGCGCTCGCCGAGAGCAAAGATCGCCGAAAGCCTCGCCTCAAAATATGGCTCGCTGAGATAGGAGATCAGCAGGCGCGTAATGTCCTTGTTGGTCTTATCGAGCCCCGCGAGCGCACCGATCGCCGCCTGTCGCGTACTCATCGGTTTGCCAACCACGCTCCAACCCGTCAATAGGGGGACGGCGCGGACATCGCCGAGCCTGCCGAGCGCGCGGAGCGATGCCTCGCGAATCGTGTCGTCGGGGGAATCCGATTTGGCTGCGGCGGAAAGTATGTCGAAAGCGTTCGGTGACTTGATTGTCGCGAGGGCGCCGAGCGCCGCCGTTCGCACGCGATAGGCCGGGTCGGTGGCGGCAATATTCGAAAGCCTGGCAGGCAGCGTCACGTCATTCTTGAAAGTCCCCAACTCGCGCACGGCCTCGTCGCGCACCCACGGCGTCGGGTCGCTCGCCTCGGCGAGCACATATTTTTCCGCCTCCGCGCCGCCGATCCTGCCCAGCCCCTGCAGGGCCTCCACGCGCACTCCCCAGAAGGGATCGTGCTGTGCCGCATTGCCGAGAGCGGCGACGGCGTTCGGATCGTCGTGCACGTTGCCCAGAGCCACCGCGGCTTCCGCGCGGTCCGGAGTTGTCTCTGCGTTCTTTAGTTGATAGCTCAGCAGCGTCGCATCTTTCTTGAAATCGACGGTTTTCAGAATTCTGTCGCCTTTGTCGAAAATCACCATCTGCGGGGCGCTATCAGCCGGGAAAGTAAACGTCTGGCTGGCTTCGCTGACTTCGATCGAATGTGTCTCGCGGCCATTCGCGGTGGCGATTTCCACTTCGACCGGCACATCGAATAGGCTGACATGCCCTTCGATCTTCTGCGTCTGCTCCACGGTGAATTTCAGCTCGCGCGCGGCCGGATCGTAGGTGTAACTCACTCTGAATTTCGGGGCTCCTGCTCCATACACCCATTGATCGAAAAATTTGTCCACGTTCACCGACGTGGCCTGCTCGATCGCCTTCTGCAGATCGGCAGTAACCACGTTTTGCCCGCGGTTCACCTCCAGGTAGTGGTGGAGGGCGCGAAAGAAATCATCATCTCCGAGCTTCTCCCGCAGCATCCGCAGGACCCAGCCGGCCTTGTCGTAAACGTTGCCTTCATATTCGGTCGAGTCCTGGAATTCGCGGCTGACGATCGGCATCGCATAGTTCCGCGTCTGCCGGACCCATTGGTTTTGGTCGCGCCAGAATTCAAAATCGGCGTCATCCGCGCCATAGCGCCGCTCGGTCCAGACGAATTGGAAGTAGTCGGCAAAACCTTCGTTCAGCCAAAGATTTGCCCAGTCCTTGCAGGTGATCAGATCACCGAACCATTGATGCGCCAACTCGTGCGAATTCACTACGTCGGGTCCGGTGCGTTCCTCCGGCGCGAGTTTCGGGTTCACCAGTGAGTGGGTGGTCAGTGTTGTCGCGCTCGTGTTCTCCATTCCCGTCTCGACGAAGTTGTCCACCGACGTCTGCGCATACTGCGCCCAGGGATAAGGCACGCCGAGCTTGCCGGAAAAATAATCGAGCATTTCCTTCGTGCGGTTGAAAGTTGGCTCGATGGTTGATTCCTGGCCGCGAGGCACCACATAGCGCAGTTGAATCCCGTGCCAGGAGTCGTCGCGTTCCACAAATTCACCCGCGACCATGGAAATCAGATACGTGGAGAGCGGTTCTGACTGCTTCCAGTCCCACGTTTTCGCGCCGTCGGGCTCGTCCTTGACTCCCACAAGCCGGCCGTTTGACACGGTGATCCACGCGGCGGGGACGGTCAATAGCATCTCCGACGTGGTGCGGTCGTTCGGGTAATCGTAGAGCGGGATGTAGTAGCGCGTGTCCTCGGCTTCGCCTTGCGTCCAGATTTCCGTGGGTTGCTCCGGATAATTCTTGTCGGGGAGGACAAAATAGAGGCCCTTTTTCGGCTGGCCCCGGTAATGAATGAAGATTTCGTGCCGCTCCCCGCGCGTCGCGGGACGGTCGAGGGTCACCACGAGTTTGTTCGGTGTCACTGAGAACTTGGCCGTCCGGCCGTCCACCATCACGCTCTCAATCGTCAGACCCACCGAATCCAACTTGAGTTCAGCGACGTTGTCACGCAGCGCCGCGACGCTCTCGGTCACCTCGCCCCGCACCTGGCGCTGCTCGATGTCGAACCACAAATGCGTGCGGATGTCTTGCAGATCGTAATCGCGGGTGCGAGCGTAAGGCTCGTCCGCGCGGCCGGCGGATGGAATCGCCAAAGCTGCCGCCAGAAGCAGTGCGCACCAAATGGCCGCGGATGCGTGTCCTTGATGTTGGGACGGCTGAGTCATTCCTTCTCCGACGAGTGGAATCAACTTTGGTAAGCCCCTCATTATATCCATGGGAAGGGAATTTGCGCGCGCTGCATCGCGCCTTTCGCGGGAGATGTCGCACGCAAAGAAGTGCGCGGGCTCGAAAGAGATTGTGGTGCTCGCGCCGGTTCAACTAAAATGCGCGTGTGACTCTGCCGGGCTGGCTCGCCGCGGTTGTTTTGTTCCTGCAATTGCCGATCCCGCTCTACTGGTTCGTCGTGCATCCGCAGGTGAATTTCTGGCGGCGCCATGCGCGTCTTGTTTACGTCGTGGGCCTCTCGTGTTCCTGGTTGCCGGTGACCGTCGCGATGATCGTGTATCACCGGAAGCTGTTTCGTTCCGACTGGCCTCCCGCAGGCGCGCTGGCCATCGGGCTGGCGCTGATTGTTTTTGAAGGCTGGATTTTCTGGCGCGTCCATCGCGACCTGGGGACGGCGCGACTGGTGGGGAAGACCGAGCTTTCCGGCGGCGGAGAGATCGAGCGCGGCGGAATTTACTCGCGCATCCGCCATCCGCGCTATACGGCGTCGTTCCTGGCAATTCTTGGCGCGTGTTTCCTCGCGGGGACTCCCGCAATGTGGATGGTGGCCGCCGCGTGGCTCGTACTGATGCTAGTGGCTATTTCCTTTGAGGAGCAAGAGATGGGCGCTCGTTTCGGGGCGGAGTATGTGGACTACTGCAAACGGGTCCCGAGATTTCTACCCCTTGTCGGAAAATTACCACGCGAATAGAGGACACATCCAAAGCAACAATCTAAGATACACAGGTTAGGACGCGGGTTCAGAAGATTACGTGAGTACCAACTTTAGTCACTGCAAGGCGGATTGGAGCAGCTTTCGGACTGCTCAAGCCAGAGTGCGAGAGCTGTCCCTCCCAGGGCCCCGGCAACGCCCGCCACGAAGGCAACATGCTTCCAGTTGATACCGGTTCCGCCAACGCCGGCCTGATTCTGACCGCCACCGGGCTCGGGATCAGCCGCGAGCGTAGCTTCATATGTCTGGCCTTGCTCGATGGTCTTTTGTTCGCCGTTGGCGGCGACGACAAGAAGAGTCCCTTCGTACGCGCTGATTTGCATCTTCGTCGCGCTCAGAACAGCCACCTGACCGAAAACGCGCTGGCTATTTGCTCCGCGAATGACGCCGAGCGGGGTGCCGATCTCCAGCTGTTCCGGATACGTCGTCGAAAAGCCAACCGTTCCATGCTCGACTTTCGCCTGGACTCTATTCTCTCGAGTTACGAGCGTCGCGGAGCTGGCGGAGAGAAGATAAACCTGGCTCGGGCCCACTTTCATGCGCAACGAGCCGCCTATATCGGTCGCCAGAGCGTCGCCGGAATAGACATCGGCGCCGATCGCGGCAGTGGCGTTGTCGAGGCGAGCATGTTCTGTGGCCACCACCATCCCCAGCGGTTTCGAACTCGCAGCCATCACGGGCACGGGAAGGTTGAGCAGGCCTACGACAAGTAATGCGATCAGGCAGGAGCGGGCACCAGCGAGAATATTGAAACGCACGGTTGCCTCCTCAGAACTACAACGCCAATTTACGCGCCCGATCTTGCGGTGTCAATAGAATCTGGACACCACTAATGGGGTACCGCTCGCGCCCGGCGACCGCCGCTCCATCACCGGTCATCCGAAGCGAGTTGTGACCTCTCGGGTCGTTTGCTAAGCTACGACGCGGAGAGGTGTCTGAGCGGTCGAAAGAGCTCGCCTCGAAAGCGAGTGTTGGGGAAACTCAACCGTGGGTTCGAATCCCACCCTCTCCGCCATTTTTTCTTTCGAATTCCGGGAGAGCGCCGAACCCCGCCAGGTGATAGCCCGTAAGGGCTCGTAACGATCCCGAAAAGGGGCTCCAATTGCCTCCACATCGAAGGAACTGGCGCGCTGTGGCGCGCTGAACTGTTGTCGCAAGTCATGACCGGTGGTACCTTATTTTGGTCAGTGGTCGTAATAGGTCGCTATGGAATTGCTTCTCAATATTTTGTGGGCGCTGATTGCCGTCGGCGTCCTGTGGGCTTGGCGCACACGTTGGGTTCACCAGCGCCGGCGCTCCCACCGGCATTCTCTCCGAGAATGGAGCGCAGTCAGCCTCGCGCTCGTGTTGCTTTTTTTCGCCGTCTCCATGACGGACGACCTGCACTCCGAGATTGTGGCTTTGGAGGAGTGCTCGACGAGCAAGCGCGATTCGATTTGCCCGGTCAGCGCGCACGCCCTGCCGCAGCTGGGTACGGTATTGCACGCATCGTCCTGGGCAATCGTGCCGCCCATTCCGTTCTTCGTCCCTTCGAGTTCGCTGCGTAAATTAGACCTGGCCACGCAAGTCCGCGCATCATTCCTTCCAAGTGACCGCGCGTCCAGTCGAGCCCCGCCCGTTTCATTCCTGTAGCGCCAGACGTTCTCCATTCCAATTTTTTGAGAGTTGATCGATCTTGACGCGTATCTGCGCGCGTGAGGCCGTTTCAACCATCTCCGGCTGGGTTCCGCTGGGTAGGATGGCGCCGCAAGGGAGTCGTCGTATGAAATCTGTTCTTTTGGTTTTGGGCCTGACCGCAGCGTTGGTGGGATGCGGTACCGGCAAATCCAGGGATGACACGCCCTCGAATTCTCAAAATCCCGCTTCGCCCGGCGCCGAATTCGTCGCTCCGGACTCAAAGGGTATTCAGACGCAGGCTGCGCGCACGTGCACGATTCCCGAATATATTGATCTGCCGGCGCACATCGAAGCCGACCCCACACGCGTCGTGCACGTCTTCGCCCCTGCCGGCGGCCGGATCGTGGAGATGGAGGTTCGTCCCTGGGACCGCGTGGAAAAGAGTCAGACGCTGGCCACGCTGGAGAGCAGCGACCTCGCTCGTGCCGTCGCCGATTATCACAGGGCCCTCGCCGACCATCAGGTGAAGCAGAAGGCGCTCGTCCGTGCTCAAGACTTGTTGGAGCATAACGCGATTTCCGAACGAGACTATGAGCAGGCTCAGGGCGACGCACAGCAATCCCAGGCCGAGGTCGAAGCCGCCCGCGAACAAGTGCAGGTGTTCGGCATGGACCCCGACCACGCCTCGACGCAGCTTCTGGTGAAGGCGCCGCGCGCGGGAGTCATCCTGGATATCGGGGCGGCGCCTGGAGAATTTTCGCAAGCGCTTTCCGCGCCGGCCCCGCTTGCGACCATCGCGGACCTCACCAGCGTCTGGGCCGTCGGCGATATCTACGAGCAAGATCTCTCCGCCGCGAAGTCGGGCGAGGAAGCTCAGGTCACTCTCAACGCTTATCCCAACCAGCACTGGGCCGGTCGCGTCAGCGTGGTTTCGGGCGCTGTTGATCCGGCCACGCGCACTCTCCGAGTCCGCGTCGTCCTGCCGAACGACAGCGCTCGTATCAAACCTGGCATGTTTGGGGCGATCCGCATTTTGCGATCTTCGGCGCAAGGAATTCTTGTACCCGCGCCCGCTGTGACTCGCGAAGGCAACGACGCCTACGTGTTTGTCGGGAAGGGAAACGGCCGTTTCGAACGTCGCGCAGTCAAGATCGGCCGCGCTCTCGATGGATCGATCGAAATTCTTTCCGGTGTGAACGCAGGCGAAACGATCGTCTCGGAAGGCACGTTGCTCCTGCGTTCAGCAGGCCAGGACTGATCCGCGATGCGCAACCTGATTGCTTCGTTGCTCCGTTATCGTCCCCTGATGGTTATCCTGCTGGTCGCCTGGATCGCCGGCGGAATCTATATGTTCCTGCGCCTCGACATCGAGGCGTATCCCGACCCGTCGCCGCCTCTTGTCGAGGTGATCACCCAGAATCCTTCCTGGTCGGCGGAGGAAATGGAGCGTCAGGTTACGGTCCCCATCGAGACGGTCCTCTTCGGCATTCCCCACTTGGAGTACGTGCGGTCGGCCGCGATTTTCGGACTGAGTGACGTGAAACTCTATTTCGACTACGACAGCGAATACTTCTGGGACCGCCAGGAAGTCTTGAACCGCCTGCAGTTGGTCTCGCTACCCGCGAATTTGAGCCCGCAGCTCTCGCCGGAATCACCCGTTGGGGAGATCTACCGCTATCGTCTCTACGGACCCGCGTACAATCTCAACGAGCTAAAAGCCACCCAGGATTGGCTCGTCACGCGCGAGATCAAACAAGTTTCCGGCATCGTTGACGTCGCCGGATTCGGCGGCAGCACGCGCCAATATGTTGCGGACGTGGATGCGCGCAAGCTGTTGCAACTCAACGTCACGCTCCCGGAGGTGATCGCCGCCGTCGCCGCCAGCAATGCCAATGCGGGCGGCAACTACCTGACCATGGGCAGTCAGAGTGTCAACATTCGCGGGGTGGGCCTGTTGCAGTCGGTCGAGGACATGCAGAACGTCCTCATCGCGACGCGCAATGGAGTGCCGGTCTATTTGCGAGACGTCGCGGACGTCCACGAGGGTTCTCAGCCGCGGCTGGGTCAGGTGGGCGTCAATCACGATGACGATGCCGTCGAGGGAATCGTCCTTCTTCAGCGGGGCGAGCAGTCGCTTCCCGCGCTCCGCCAGCTGAATGTGAAAGTGAGCCAGCTGAACGGCGGTTTGCTGCCGCGCGGAATGAAGCTGGAAACCCTCTACAATCGCAGGGACCTCATCAACGTGACGACGTCAACGGTTCGAGACATCGTGATCGTTGGTCTTATCCTGGTGACGCTGGTTCTCATTGTCTTTCTTGGCGACATTCCCATTTCCCTGATTGCCGCGCTCACGATTCCGTGTTCGCTGTTATTCGCGTTCTCGCTGATGGTGTTCTCGCGCCGGTCCGCGAACCTGATTTCCATTGGGGCGATTGATTTCGGGATTCTCGTTGACGCAGCAGTAATCGTTCTCGAGAATATCTTCCGCCGCTTTCAATCGGCCTATTCCAGCGCCCAGACATTCGATTTGATCGCCGATGCGACTGCGGAAGCCGTCCGCCCGGTCGCGTTCTCGGTGCTCGTAATCATCGTTGCGCTCATTCCCCTTTTCACGATGGAAGGCGTGCCCGGAAAAGTTTTCGCGCCGATGTCTGAAACCTACGGTTTCGCGCTCGTGGGCGCATTTCTGTTCGCAGTATTATTTGCGCCGGTGCTCGCCTCCTGGATAAACCCGGAAAAGATACGCAGCCGCCATACTCATCTGGTTAGCTGGCTTAGCAAACGCTACGCGGGCGCCATCCGATGGACCATGTCGAATCGAAAGACCGTGCTCGCCATTGCGGGATCCGCGCTCGTGGCGACCCTGATCGTGGCCTTTCTCTTTCTGGGCGGTGAGTTCATGCCCAAGCTTGAGGAAGGGAACCTGTGGGTCCGCGCGACACTGCCTCAAGATGCCTCCTACGAAATGGGCGCCAAGATGGCCCACGAAATACGCGAAATTCTCCTCGGCTTTCCCGCCGTCACACAAGTAGTCTCGCAAATGGGCCGGCCCGACGATGGGACGGACGTCACGACCTTCAACAATGTCGAATTCATGGTGTCGCTCAAGCCGCCGAATCAGTGGCCAAGCGGCTTGACCAAGGACGAGCTCATCAACCAGATGGACCAGCAGCTCGAAAAGTATCCCGGCATTGATTTCAATTTTTCGCAGAATATTCAGGACAACGTCGAGGAAGCGATGTCGGGCGTTAAAGGCGAGAATTCGCTGAAGCTGTTTGGCGACGATATTGACACCCTGGTCGCAAAGGCCGGTGAAATTCGGGATGTTATGGCATCGGTTCCCGGCGTGGCCGATTTGGGCGTCTTTCAGGAGTCGGGACAGCCGGAACTCATTGTTTCCATCGACCGCCGCGCGAGTGCCCGATACGGTGTGATGTCCGCGGACGTCAACGCGGCAGTTCAGGCGGCCATCGGAGGCCTTCCGGCAACCCAGATTCTGCAGGGCGATCGCCGTTTTGATTTCGTCATACGCTACCAGCCTCAATTCCGCACTTCCGCAGAAGCCATCCGCAACATTCTTCTTCCGACGCCGGCGGGTAACAACATTCCCCTTGGCCAGGTGGCTGATGTTTCACTACGACAAGGGGCGTTCATGATCTTTCGGGAAAACGGACGCCGCTACATTCCGGTAAAATTCAGCGTTCGTGGACGCGACCTTGCGGGAACGATTCAGGACGTGCAGAGCCGTCTGGCCCAGAAGGTCCACCTTCCCGAAGGCTATCACCTCGAATGGGCGGGTGAGTACGATAGCCTACAGAAGGAGCAGCGGCGTCTCGCAGTCATCATCCCGATCACACTGCTGATCATTCTTGCCCTGCTATTCACCGCTTTTAACTCACTTCGCCATGCTCTTCTGGTTCTCGCGATTCTCCCATTCGGCCTGCTGGGAGGAATCCTGTCGCTGTTGTTGACTCACACGCCCTTCAGCATCTCTGCCGCGGTTGGGTTTGCGTCGGTGATTGGAGTGTGCACGCTCGGCGGCGTCGTGTTTGTTTCCGGCATTCGCCGGAAGGAGAGCGGCTCCCATTCACTGCGCGCGACTATTGAACTCGCCTCCCTGGCCGAGATGAGGCCAGTCGTGATGGCGTGTGCCGCGGCGTGCTTCGGCTTGCTTCCTGCGGCAGTTTCGACGGGCATAGGCGTCCAGGCTCAGCAACCGCTTGCCCGCGTGGTCGTTGGCGGAATGATTACTTCGCCGCTGGCCATCCTGTTCCTGATACCCATCCTCGCCAGTTACTGGCTGCCACCCAAGGATGAAACCTCCGATGATGGTGCAACGTGAGAATTCGGGCTTTCTTAGCGTCTTGCCGCAAAAAAACTCTGAAGCAACGCCGCGGCCTCCTCCGCCAACATTCCGCTGGTGACCTCGACGCGATGATTAATCTGCGGGTGATCGAGGATGGAGAAGCAGGAGCGCACCGCGCCGCCCTTCGCGTCATCCGCACCGTAAACCAGCCGGCCGATCCGCGCCTGCACCATGGCTCCCGCGCACATCGCGCACGGCTCGATCGTCACGTAGAGCGTCGCGCCCAGCAAGCGATAGTTTCCGATGGATTTCGCGGCCTCGCGCAGCGTGACGATTTCGGCGTGCGCCGTCGGATCGCAATCAGCGATGGTGCGATTTCCGGCGCGAGCGACGACACGGTCTTCGGCCACAAGTACGGCTCCCACGGGCACTTCGCCGCGCGCCGCCGCCGCTCGCGCCTCTTCGAGCGCCGCGAGCATGAAAACTTCGTCCGCTTGGCGGGCTTCGGTCATTCCGCGTGCCTTGAGATTAGGCTGCCTTCTTGCGCTGAAAGATGCGGGTGAGAAAATACATGGCGATGCCGGCGGCCACTACCGCGGTGCCAATCACGAGTTCGTTCGTGCTGCCGACGGACTCCTTGCTATTGCGCACTAGCGCGGTAACGATGAGCGCGAGGGGAGGCAGGCCGATTAGAATCGCCCCGAGCGTGCCGCCCGGTACGCGGTACGGCCGCGCAAGATTCGGCTCGCGGATCCGCAGCGCGACCAGCGCCCAGAACTCCAGCAGAATACTCAGCCCGGTGAGCAACACATCGAGGATGAGGCTCCGCTCGAATCCGAGCGGGTAGCACAGCGCCCAGAATAGCGCGCAAGCGATCACGGCCACCCACGGTGCACCTGTGCGAGCGTGCCTGCGGGCGAAAATTTTTGGAAGATAGCCGTCCTCGGCCATCACCACGGGTAGCCGCGTGAACGACATCATCAGCGCTCCGAACGATCCGACCGCCCCCAGCACTCCCGCGAGCGTGATCGCGAACGCCAGCGCCTGGCCGCCGACGATGCGGCCAACATCCACCCACCCTCCCGTAGCCCAACTATTCGGATCGAGTCCGATGTGAGCCACCGCCGCCACGGGCAGCAGGTAGCCCACAACGACCAGCACGACCGCGCCCAGCATCGCGCGCGTATAGGTACGCTGCGGCGCCTCCACTTCGCCCGCGATCGTGGAGAGATTGTCCCAGCCCATGTAATTCCACATGGCGATCAGGATGCCGCCCAGAAGATCGGCGTGACGCAGCGGGACGGCGCCGGCTGCGTACGAGTGGCTGTGGAATATGGCGATGACAACCAACAGCGCGAACGGTGCGAGTAGAGCCACGTTCAACACGACGGAGCCATCGGCCACCGCGCGCGAGCCGAAGATGTTCCACGCGGCGCACATGGCGATCATCGCGAAGCCGATCGCCAGCCCGCGGTAGCCGGCCACCATTTCTGGCGCGAACCGCGCGATGTACGCCACGAACAAATTCGGGTACAGCGCCATCTCGAAGACGCTGCCGGCCATCGTGAGCCACGTCTCCTGATAGCCCATGAAGCGCCCCATGCCGCGCCGCACCCAGATATAAAAGCCCCCTTCTTCGGGAATGGAGGTCGCGAGCTCGCTGACCATCATCGCCGTGGGGATGCTCCATAGTAGGGGGGTAATCAGCAGGATCAGCAGCGTGGCCTGATAGCCTGTTTTCTGAACGATGTCTTCCAGGCCGTACGGGCCGCCCGCCACCATGAAATAGGTGGCCGCGATCATCGGCACGACGGTCATCTTCCGTACGCGGGGAATTCCTATGCCGTCAGTCGCAGTTGTGGAAGCGCGGGCAGAAAGCGTGCTCAAAAACTCTCCCGATCGATGTCGCCACCCAGTTTCGATGCCCCCGTGGCACACCGCCCGACGGCGGTTCGTGCGCAGTGTAAGCTAGAAACTTATCCGTTTCGCTAGCGAACGCAAGTTTTTTTCATGTTGCCGCCCGGCGCCTGCGCGGGCCAGTGGGTAAATTTGCGAGGCGCGCAGAGGAAGCGCCGCTTGTCAGGCCCTGTTTCTTTGTCTGGACGTTGATGGAGCACTTGATTTCATAACAATGTCGGCTCCCTCGGCCCGAATAGACTGTGGTTGCTTGACGACCAAAGGCTCGGGAGGAAGGAGCCGAGCATGACCTGTCGCAGCATTGTTCTGCGGTTGTTTGCAGAAATGTGATACTTATTTACTGCGTTACTCGTTGGCGAAGACCATTATCGCAGGGCGATTGACATGATTTGACCCCGGAGAATGGTTGCAATGAAAGGAGAAAATCATGAACACGTTTCACAAACTTTGCGTACCTGGGCTCCTTGCAGCAGTCGCGCTCTGTTCCATCGCGCAACAATCGAGCACAGAAATCAAGCACGAAGCGGCTCCGGCAACATCGGCGGCTTCGGGCAGCGAAATGTACAAGAGCTACTGCGCTGCGTGCCACGGTAAGGACGGCAAAGGTGACGGCCCAGCTGCCACCGCGTTGAAGTCAGCTCCATCCGACCTGACGACTCTCGCCAAGCGGAACAATGGGAAATATCCTGGCCCGAGGGTGGCAAGTATCCTACGAGGTCAGGAGACACTCGCGGCACATGGCGATCAGGAAATGCCTGTCTGGGGCCCCGTGTTCCACGCCATGAGCGGAGGACATGAAGACATCGTTACTTTGCGGATCTCGAACATGAATAAGTATTTGGAGTCGTTGCAGGCAAAGTAGCAAACCGTTTCACACTTGGGTTCGCTCCGTCCGGGGAATCTCGGCCGCGTGACGTCTTAGATATTCCTGGCGTTGCGACGAACAGAGAAAGCGTGGGCGGCGCTGGGCAGGTGCGGGTTTGTCTCGACCCGCGACGCCGGAGGATCGGCCGAACCGAGGCGCCAAAACCTCGGTCACGGCTTCTTATATCTCGAAAAGTGAATGTGACAATTCCCCCCGCCCAAAAGAAATGAGATGAGCTCTCGTATGATTGTTGTTTTGCCGCAGAATTGCGCCTCAATCTCCGATTAAAGCGGCGGTCTCAATGGGTCGACGCAACACTAGCTCGAAGTCTACTTGCAGGACTCTCAAAGTCTAAAGTTGTTCGCGAGCGTTGATTCAAACGGAACACGACCCTGTTTAGTTCTGATTGAGTACAGCCGGACAGATCGGTTCTCTAAGGGAAGTCTTGTCGGATCAACTGGTTGGATGGTGTTGCATTGCCCCATTGAGCTCGCAGGGCTTATCAGGAGTTAGCCTGCGTCGAATGCCTGGGTGCATCAAACAGAACAGACGGACCCAACTAGTCCGAGTAAGATCGACCTTTCGTGAGTGCTAAGCGGAGTTTCAAAGTGACTTCCAGGGCGCAATTAGCGTGCTCGATTTTCGTCTATTGCATGGCTGTGACATGCGTCTCGGCTCAGACGCAGAGGCAGATTCCGACAAACGCAGAAATCATTGCTCAAATGACGCAGGCCGAGGGTGAAAATCGCACTCACTTTCGCCCGTATAGAGTGACGCGCGACTACAAGCTCTTTAGGGGCAATAATCAAGATCAGGTAAGGTCCCGCTTGATCGCCGAGATGTCCGTCGCGACTCCGGACTCTAAGAAATACACGATTGAAAATCCTAACAGAGCTCTCTTGGAAGAGAAAATCGTCCGCAAAATACTGGACGCTGAGGTGGCGTTTGCAAAAGACTCCCGCCCGAGCGACATTACTCGCGAAAACTATGATTTCCGGTTCGTGCGCGAAGATGAGATTAACGGCCAACGCTGCTATATGCTCGACCTGGTACCCAAGCGAAAATCCAGGAACCTACTCCGCGGGTCCATTTGGGTGGATGCCCACAGTTACCTACCACTGCGCATCGAGGGTGAGCCTACACAGAACCCCTCCTGGTGGGTAACGGACGCGCGCATCGTCCTGCTGTATGGCTATGTCGGCCCCATGTGGCTGCAAACCTCCTCAGAAGCTACAGCCAAGGTTCGAGTCATCGGTCGATCCACCATGATTTGGCAGGACGTGAAATATCAAATGGGCGAACTTTCTTCCAGCGCCAACTTGGAAATTGCGCTCAAGCTAGATCCCCCCAAGTAATCCTGAAAGGGCCTCGGATGCAGAATCGGTGAGCTATCGGCGGGCACATGGACGTAGGACCGCGACTGGATTTTATTTCTCTGATAATCCGACTTACCAGGAGTTAGTACGTCATTGCAGCAGCCCGTATGTTTCGGAACTGTGCGAAATGGGACTGCATTGATTGCATCTCGATGTCACGATGGCCCAATGTTACATAATAAAGTGAAGAAAGAACCCGGCAACGCGACACTTGCCAGCGTCAAGAAGGAAATGGCGAAGCCGCGCATAGCAATGTCCGCACGCGAAGAAGAAATAAATCTAGCCGTTGGGCGATTGGTACCGGTTAAGCGAAGAACCGCCAAACTGCTGTTGCGTCCGCTTCCTCTTCAGCGGCGTGCATGGTAAGGCGCTAGCGTATCCTGGTAAAGTCTTGCATAATCTACGACTGCTTTTCTAGAAAAGCAGTCTATGAAGGGACCGAGTGGCCCCTTTGGACCGCCTTCGATAAGGGCGACCCGCGAGGAGGGGCCATGACGCCATTGCCAACCCGCCGTAGATCGCCCGGGCCAGGACAAAACAAATGACACAAAAGCAGAAAGCAAGGCAACCATCTTCCAAAACGCTGCCGAAAGCGTCTACCGGAATCCAGGGGTTGGACGAAATCACGGGGGGAGGGTTGCCAAACGGGCGTCCCACTCTTGTCAGTGGAGGTGCCGGTTCCGGAAAGACACTGTTCGGACTGGAATTCCTGGTTCGCGGTGCCACGCAATACAACGAACCCGGCGTGTTCATGTCGTTCGAGGAAACGATCCCGGACCTGACCCAAAACGCCGCTTCACTGGGTTTCGACCTGGACCGCCTGGTGGCAGAGAAGAAGCTCTTCCTGGACCACGTGCACATCTCGCGAAGTGAGATTGCGGAAACCGGGGAGTATGACCTCGATGGCCTCTTCATTCGAATTGCCGACGCTGTCCAGAGAGTCGGGGCGCGGCGAATCGTCCTGGACACCATTGAAGCGCTCTTCGGCGAGATGCCAAACCCAGGTATCCTGCGCGCCGAAATCCGCCGCCTGTTCGACTGGCTGAAGCAAAAAAAATTGACCACGGTCATTACCGCCGAGCGGGACCGGCCGGACAAGCTGACCCGGCACGGCATCGAGGAGTTCGTCTCAGACTGCGTGATCGTCCTGGACCATCGTATCCGGGAGGAGATCTCGACCCGTCGCCTGCGCGTCGTTAAGTATCGGGGATCGACCCACGGTACGAACGAGTATCCGTTCCTCATCGACGAACACGGCATTTCAGTCCTGCCGATCTCCTCGCTGGGCCTGGACCATGCGGCGTCCGCCATACGAGTCTCGACTGGCATTGACCGGTTGGATGGCATGATGGGCGGCAAGGGCTTTTATCAGGGCAGCAGCATTCTGCTCTCTGGCACCTCCGGAACCGGTAAAACCAGCGTGGCGGCACATTTCGTGGATGCGGCCTGCCGCCGCGGCGAGCGCTGTTTGTATTTCGCGTTCGAGGAATCACCCCGGCAGGTCGTCCGCAATATGCGTTCGATCGGCATCGATCTCGAGCCATGGGTCCGCAAAGGGCTCCTGCAATTTCATGCGGCGCGTCCCACCTACGGGGGGATCGAAGAAGTCCTGCTCGTGACCCACAAACACATCTCCAGCTTCCAGCCCAGCATCGTGGTGGTGGACCCGATTACCAATCTGCTCATGGTCAGCACGCTGAACGAAGTGCGGTCCATGCTCACGCGGCTGGTCGATTTTCTGAAGACCAAGGAGATCACCGCGATTTTCACCAGTTTGACCGCGGCAGGCGGCTCCCTGGAAGCCAGCGAGGCGGACGTCTCCTCCCTGATGGACACCTGGCTCCTGCTGAAAGCCATCGAGGTCGGAGGAGAGCGGAACCGCGCACTCTACGTGCTGAAATCGCGAGGCATGGAGCATTCCAACCAGATTCGCGAATTCGTGCTCACCAACGACGGCCTCCGAATGCTGGATGTATACCTCGGACCGGAGGGCGTGCTGACCGGTTCCGCCCGGGTGTCGCAGGAAATGCGCGAGAAAGCAGTGGTCACGTTCCGCCAGCAAGAACAGGAGACCCGCCGACGCGAACTCGAGCGCAAGCGCCAGATTTTTGAGGCCCGCATGACCATGCTCAGGGCAGAGTTTGAAGTGGAGGAAGAAACAATTCAACAGAGCATCTCCGAATCGAAATTGCTCGCCGAGGAAGTGTTGCAGGACCGCGGGCAGATGGTGCGGAGCCGGGAAGCGGACACCTCCGCCTACAAGAAGGTGGGGGGCACGCCAGCCGCGCGGAAACGCTAAATGTCGAAAACCAAGACAAAAACTCCGGCGCGGCCTCGCAAATCGACGCCCCCGAAACCGGAATTTTGGAAGCTGCGGCTCTACGTCGCGGGCCAGACTCCCAAATCGATTCGCGCCTTTGCCAACCTCAAGGTGCTGTGTGAAAAACACTTGAAGGGCTGCTACCGGATCGAAGTGATAGATATTTTGGAGAATCCCGATATGGCGCGCGGCGACCAGATCGTAGCAGTTCCGACCCTGGTAAGAGATCTTCCGGGGCCTGTCCGAAAGATCATTGGAGACCTGTCCAATACCGAGCGGACGTTGATTGGCTTGGCGCTGCAACCGGTAGTCTGACCAAGCTCAGAAAGGTCCACGTGAAAAAGTCCACGAAAAAGACCCGCTCGGCGGGAAAGCGAAAACCCATATCACCCGGAGAAATGGAGCGGCCTGGCTCCCATTCTCTCGAGGTAAAGTACGTCTTGCGTTTGTACATAAACGGATCCACGTTGAAATCAACGCTGGCTGTAGAGAATATCAAGCAGGTTTGTGAGCAGCACTTGAATGGTCGGTATGACCTGGAAATCATCGACATTTGTCTGCAGGCGAATCTGGCCAGAGACGAGCAGATTGTGGCGGTGCCCACGCTCATTAAACGGCTCCCGCGCCCGCTGCGAAGGCTCATTGGGGACCTGTCGGACCAAAACAAAGTGCTCTTCGGACTGGACCTGAAAATACGGGAGTGATGGGAAATACGGTCGTTATGGCTCGGAGGAAGAGCTTGCCCGTGGATAAGAAGAACGCGCCCGTTGCAGCGGACAAGAAACGCCCGACTGCCGATTGGGAAACCCTCCTGACAGGAATCTCCAAGGGGAAAACCGTTTTAGAATACGGTGCGGAGGACAGCATCTTCGTGCAAGGAGCGCCTGCGGATTCCGTGCTCTTTCTCCTACGGGGCAAGGTGAAGCTCGCGGTTACATCCTTCGAAGGCAAGGAAGCGATTGTCGGCACTCTGGGCTCCGGTGAATTTTTCGGTGAAGGATGCCTGGCAGGTCAGCCGTTGCGCATGGCAACGGCTATTTCAGTGGGAGATTGCACTCTTATCAGGGTTGAGAAGCCCATCATGGCACGAATGCTCCACGAAGAGCAGGGGCTCGCGGAATTATTTGTCACTCATCTGCTTTCCCGCAACATCCGATACGAAGCGGATCTCGTCGACCAGCTTTTCAACTCTACCGAGAAGCGCCTGGCTCGGATTCTCCTGTTGCTGTCCCATTTTAACAAGGAGAGCAAGACCGAAACTGTAGTTCCCGGGATCAATCATGAAAACTTGGCACAAATGGTCGGCACAACCCGGTCGCGGATTAATCTCTTCATGAATAAGTTCAGGAAGCTTGGCTTTATCGATTACAACAGCAGAGAAATGACAGTCCACAGTGGCCTCCGCAGCGTAATCCTGAACGAGTAGTTCGGAACTCGACGCGATCAGACCGTACTTTCGGACGCTTCAATCCGCATGCCTGATAGACGCGCGAACCGGACCAGCGCTCGCTGATTACGGCTGGGTTTTTCAATCCGGCCCACTGCGGCCGCGCGGTTGTCTTTGTCGTCCGGCGAGGCTTCGTTATAAGATGACTTCCACGTTGTCCGCATAGGGACCAATGGAACTTCGCAAAGACCCCATCACGCGCAGCTGGGTTGTGGTCGGACATCCGGAGCGGGAAAAGGAGCGGGCCGAGCCCTGCCCCTTGTGTCCCGAAAACCGCCTCAATGCGCGCGTGCTGCTGGAATTGCCGGCTCGTGGAAATTGGCAGGTTCGCGCGTATCCGCATTTTCGTCCGCTGTACCGCATCGAGGGCGACCCCGCGCGCAACGCCGACGGAATCTTCGATCGCATGGCCGCGATCGGGGCGCATGAAATCATCGTCGAGACGCCGGTCCACTCGCGCACCTTGACACAGCTAACGGACGAAGAGATCGAACGCGTGCTGGAGGCCTATGCGTTGCGGATCGAGGACTTGAAGCGCGACGCCCGCTTCAAGTACGTGGCCGTCTTCAAGAATCAAGGGCCGGCGGCCGGGGAGGAGTGGCCGCATTCGCACTCGCAGCTTTCCGCTACTACATTCGTGCCGCGCCGCATTCTTTACGAGCTTCGTTCCGCGCGCGAATGGTACCGCGACCGCGACCGTTGTGTTTTCTGCGACATCCTCAGGCAGGAAATTCGCCAGAAGAAGCGCATTGTGGATAGCGTGGGCGATTACTACGCGGTTTGTCCCTACGCTTCCCGCGTTCCCTACGAGACCTGGCTGATCCCGCGGACTCATTCCCACCAGTTCGAGGTTGCTTCGCCCGGTGAAAAGCGCCGGGACCTGGCGACCCTGCTCGGCCGCACTCTGCGCCGCCTGTTGCAGATCAGCGGCAGCTACCATATGGTCCTGCACACCGCGCCGAATACCCTGCAGACCAAGGGCGAGCTGAGCGACTACTGGGCGACCATTGCGGGCGACTATCATTGGCACATCGAAATCCTGCCAATCGTCGAGACTCGCAGCAAGTCCTACAGCATCAAGGAAGTCTATTTCAATGGCACGCTGCCGGAGCAGGCCGCCGAACGCCTGCGTCAGCTTGACCCTGGGAAGTAATGCCGGCCCTTCCACGCACCTACCGTCCTCGGGCATCGCAGCGCGGCGGAATTTTCTTTCGTCTTTTGTTCTTGCTGGGCTTTCTATTCCTGATTTTTCTTGTCTATCTCGCGCGCCATCCGCTGATGCGGATGGCTGGGAGTTTCTGGACCGTGGACGAAGGCCCGATGGCCTCCGACGCCATCGTGATACTGGGCGACGACAACTACGGCGGCGACCGCGCTGCGCGCGCCGCCGATCTCCTCAAGGCCGGGTGGGCGCCACGAGTTGTGGCGAGCGGTCGGTACCTGCGCCCATACGCGAGCATTGCCGAACTTGAGGCGCGCGATCTCACCGACCATGGCGTTCCCGCAACCGCAATCGTCCGGCTCGACCATCGCGCGGAAGACACGCGCGAAGAGGCCGTCGCAATCAGCCAGCTCATATCCTCCCGTGGCTGGAAGCGAATTATTCTGGTCACATCGAACTTTCACACGCGCCGGTCGCGATACATCTGCGAGAGAACGTTCCCGCCCGGGACCGTCCTTCGCGTGGTGGCCGCACGCGACTCCGACTTCGATCCCGGCAATTGGTGGCGTTCCAGATTGGGAGTCAAAATCTTCGCGCACGAATTGGTGGGGATGTTAGTGGCAATGTGGCAAATGCGTCACAGTGATGTGCAGACGTCGAGTTCCGCCGCTCTGGAGCACCATCAGCCGATGGTTGCCGGTTTGGACGTTTCCGGTACAGTGCTTGTTTACAGGTAGTTGCGGCTGTACTATAGTTTTCCCATCGTCGAGGATGGCTGCCACCCGGCGCAGCATCCCTAAAAATACCGGGGAGGTTTTCATGTGGAGTAAAACGCCAGAGGTCAAGCCGTCTTCACAGTCCTATAACCAGCCTGCGTCAGCGCCGCTCGTATCTCCGTCCGCGCCTGCCAGGGAATCCGCAGCCACGCCGGCGGGTGGGGCTACGTCCAAAATCAGCTCGGGCTTGAAAATTAATGGAGAATTCTCGGGGAATTCCGATCTATACATTGACGGCGAAGTGCTGGGTAAGATTCGCCTGGGAAATGCGCGTGTGACTGTAGGTCCCAATGGTAAGGTCCAGGCCGACATTGAGGCCCGCGAAATCTTTGTGGACGGCACCGTGCAGGGAAACCTGAAGGCCGGAGAAAGAGCGCATTTCGGCGCTACCAGTCGCGTGACGGGAAGCGTTCTCACGCCGCGCATCGGGATTGACGACGGAGCGCGACTCCGCGGCAAAGTGGAAACCGTTCGCACGAGCCCTGCCCGCGAGTCCGCGGCTCCCGCGAATGAGCAGGATTCCGAGGTTCTTCAGCCGGTGGCGGCCAGCGTAAAGGTCGAGTAAGGTAATTCATGAACTGGATGGCAAAAAACCGTCCGGGTGCCGCAGGTGCGGCGACCGGCGCGGCGCCGATAAAGCCAGGCCCCGCTGTCTCCATCGGTCCGTCCGCCAATCTCCGTATTTCCAACGGCCTGAAAGAATTTCTCTGGCTTATTAGCGACGTGCCCCATGGGCGCATCCTCGATCTCGGACCGGTATGGCAATCCACGGTCAGCTTCTTTGTGGAGAAGGGCTATCGCGTTTCGACGGAGGACCTGCTCCGGGTGTGGAAAGATTTTCTCACCGACGAGGAAGAAGGATTTCGAGCGGCTCCCGTGGGCGCTGACACGCAGAGGGTATCGCCGGCTGTGCTCGCGGATAAGTTTCTCGAGACTGCGCTCCAATACCCGGAACGAAGCTTTCACGGCGTGCTGGCTTGGGACCTGCTGGATTACTTCGACCCGGAGGTGGCGCCCCGCTTGATGGAGCGCCTGTCGCTTTTGCTACATCCCGGCGGAGCGATGCTGGCGTTGTTTCACAGCCGCCCCACAGAGCGTTTTCATCGTTATCGCGTGGTTGATAGCCAGACCCTGGAACTTATTGCTGCGCCCACCCTGGCCGTGCATTCCCACGTATTTCAGAATCGCGAAATCCTGGGCCTATTTGGCGAGTTTCGTTCCTCGAAGACCTTCGTCGGCCGCGATCAGGTTCGCGAAGGCCTCTTCCTCAAGTAGGAATTTCCCTCCGGGTCGGCCCAAGAAACGCCGGGGGGTGCGTGACAACCAAATCTCCTGCATTTACATCTTCCTATCCGGGTGTTTGCAGCAATCGGGGGTGGGCTGGCCTGTATGTCATCAGATCCGTGCGGAGCTTGCCCGCCACAGCCGTTCCTGAAGAAAATGGAACTTTTTTCCGTCGATGCGGAATGATCCTACACCCTTTCATCCCCCTGGGAGACGACTTCTCGATGAACAGCCTGAAGGCTATGCAGATGGCGAGCGCGATCGGAAAGAGCAATTCGGCAAGGAGCGTTCGCCGTCCGTGCGACGGGCGGCATATGCCGTCGGCGGGAACTCGTGCTCTCGCCCTGATTGCGCTGATGCTGGTTGGCGTCTGGAGCCTGCAGGGCTGCGGCGGTAGTGGCAGCGGTACGACCACCGTGACGTCGGTGGCGATCACGCCCACAACGATCACGGTCCCGCTGAATACCACCACTCAATTCACCGCTGTCGTTAATCTGTCCGACACGTCAACTTCGACGACCACCACCGTCACGTGGGAAGTAAACGGTATCGCGAACGGAAACCTGGCGACCGTGGGTTCGATTGTGCCCTCGACCGACAATCAGTTGCTGGGCGTGTATACGGCGCCGGGGTCGGTGCCGACCACCGCCACTCCTGGAGTCACGCAGGTGGGTCAAGTGAGTATCACCGCCGTGGCCACGCAGACCACCAGCACGACTACGACGTCTCCCACGGTTACGTCCAACACCGCCATCGTCACCGTAGGAGCCGGCTCGGGTCTCACAGTGACTCCGACCTCCGTGACGGTTCCGGCGGGTGGCATTCATCAGTTTTCCGCGTTGCTGAACGGCTTGACGGACAACAATGCGACTTGGACAGTTACGCCGTCAACCGACACAGCGATTTATGGCTCGATCGATTCCAGCGGCGTCTACACGGCGCCGCTGAGTCCTCCGCCGGGCGCCACGATCACCGTCACGGCCACGGACCCTGCCGCCACCGCTCCGGCGACGTCCACCGTGACGATTGTTTATTCCGATCATTCTCTTAACGGACCCTACGCGTTTTCCTACACTGGGAATGACCAGTCTGGTTTCCTGGCTGTGGCGGGAAGTTTTGTCGCGGACGGCAATGGCAAGATTCTCAGCGGCGTCGAAGACGTGGACAGCTTTCTGACGGGAGTCGCGACCCAGGTTTCCCTCAGTGGCACTTACGTGGTGGGGCCCGATGGGCGCGTCAACGCGAAGATCAGCACCGGGCAAGGACCCGATACATGGCAATTTGCGCTGACGACCAGCCAGCACGGTCAGATGACTCTGTTCGACGCGAATACCACTGGCGGCGGAACGATTGACCAGCAGAGCCTGGATGCCGTCTCGAATTCCGCATCGGTGATTACGGGGCACTACGTATTCAGCCTGTTGGGCGCCGACGCCGGTTTCAACGCTTTGGGAATGGCGGGAAAATTCGCGGCGGATGGCGCCGGGGGAATCGCGGAGACGAATACGATTCTCGACGTCAACGATAATGGCATCTCCAGCGGCACGGTGACGACCAGCGACACGTCGCTTCACGGCACGTATCAGTTCGATCCGGTATTCAGCGGAACCGGGCGCGGGACAATTACGCTCATAAGCAACACCACGGGTTCGCGCCTGTACGCGTTTTACGGCGTGGATGCTCCCGCCAATCCGAACGGCCCTGACTTCGTCACGCGGCTGCATCTGATCGAGATCGATAGGAAAGCGTACGTCGCGGGAGACATGTTCAGCGCGCCGGCCGGACCTGCGGCGCTGACAGCCGGCAATTACGTTTTCACCGGCGGCGGGAACACCATGGTTCCCGTCTCCGGGAAGCCTTCGGTCCTCGGGGCCTACGCTGCGGGAGGAGTCTTCACTTCAGGCGGGAATGGCGGCATTTCCGCGGGCATTTTCGACGGCAATAGCGGCGGCTCGTACAATAGTGGTCCGACGATCAACTCATGTTCGTCGTACACCACGGACGCGACCACCGGCCGAATCGATCTCAAGATGTTTACCGGCACGGGCGCTTGCCCGTCGTTGCCGAATTCCAGCACCAACGAATTCGCGGTCTACCAGACATCGCAAGGAACGGCTTTGATGCTCGAAATCGATTCCAATGCGCTGTCCACAGGCACGGCCTACCAGCAGTGTGTGCCGCCAGCGGCAGCGTGTTCCGCGGCCGTCTCGCTGCTGGGCGGAAGTTTCGCGATCGGATTAACCGGCCAAGGCATATTCCACAATGACGCCTCTTTGTACCAACCGGATGCATCCGGACAAGTCACGCTGAGCACAACGGCGATCACCGGCGGAAATCTCGACATCAACATTTTCAGCGCGGTCTCGCTTTCGGATCCGATTACCGCTACGGGCAGTTCGGTCGGTGCGCCTGCCGCAAATGGCCGAGGCACCGCGACCCTGGCCACGTCGAATCCGGCATCGACCTTCAAGCTAATTTATTATCTGATCGACGACAATACGGCGCTGCTGTTCGATCAGGACGCGACTCCGATAGCGACCGGCATCCTCGCGCGGCAGTTCTGATAAGCAAGCCAGGTTGGCGTCAGATTGGACCGCGGACGACGGTTTCGGGGACGCATCTGAGTCGACCTTCGCTGCGAGATTTTCTGCTTGCGCAGGACCTGTGACGGGCGTATGAGTGCCTTCGTGGGAGCCAATGCACGGGGAGGCACGACTCCGCCGGGCATTTTTCCTCGACTCCGTTGGTCACATCGCTCCTGCGACGCGAACCGTTGGCGAGGCTTTCAGCTCCGCTGCGGCCTAGCGAGTGAACAAGGCGGGGAGCTGCCAGGTTCCCCGTCTTGCATTAACAGCGGTCTTGGATCCCTATTCCGCTAGGGTGCTCTTCACAGAGGTCGTCGCGTTGGAGCGGCGCGCCTTCCAGGCGTGATACGCCGCGGGCATCAACGAGACTACGATTACCACGCCGATGATGTAGTGAATTCGCTTGTCAACGTTCGGAACCGTTCGCCCAAGCGTATATCCCACCAGCACCATGCTCCATACCCAGAGGAACCCGCCGACAACGTCGTATGCCAGATAGCGCGCGTAGCTCATTTTCGCCGCTCCGGCGACCGGCGGACAGAACGTTCGGATGATTGGAATGAACCGCGCAATGACAATCGTCTTCCCGCCGAACTTTTCGTAGAACTCGTGCGCACGCTCGAGGTGCTTCTTCTTGAAGAACCGCGAGTCTTCGCGTCGATAAAGGTTCGCGCCTGCTTTCCGGCCGATCAGGTAGCCCAACTGGTCGCCGGCAATCGAGCATAAGGTCACGAGCGAAAGTAGCGGGGCCAGCTTCATGTGTCCTGCCCCTGCAAACACGCCTGCCGTCACCAGCAGGGAATCGCCGGGCAGAAAAAACCCCACGAACATTCCCGTTTCGATGAAAACGATCGCGCATACCAGGACCGTTCCGCCCCATTCGATGAGCCCGCGGACGTCGTATAGTTGAGACAGCAAATGACGAAGGATTTCGATCATGAGCTTGAATTCTCGTCCTAGTGGTTCGACTCTCCGCCCCTAACTCCAGCATTTACAATAGCAAAAACGCCATCGGCCTCTGTATCGGCCGACCTGCTTCGTTATAGTACTTCGATCCTACCATTCTTAGCCCCCTGTACCATTGGTCAGGTTGTCCCCCCGTTCGAGAATCCAATTGTTCGAGGCACACAATCTGAGGAGGCCACGACGATGCAAGGTGGATATGAAGTCTGGATGGGGCAGCCGGTGATTCTTCGAGTGGTTGCAGGAACTCTTCGCGTACCGCTCCGCGGGCGGTTGCTGTCCGAGACCAGCGAAGTCGTCCGATTGCGCATCGCCGACAGCTGGGATGTGGACATTTTCAAGACCATGGTGGTTGGCGTCGAGCACGACAACCCCGTTTATGTTCTCAACTAGAGGAATGTCGTGAGCGCACTCACCGGCAACGATTGGAACGCGGATCGCGGCGACACAGTCGCCGAGATGGCTAGCACTGGCGGATTCGAGAACATCTCGATCGCAGAGAAAGTGGCGGCGATTCGCGACACGCTCATCGTTCTTAGCATGCAGTTGGTGTTCCGGCTGACGATGTTCCTGCGGCACCTGAACTACTAGCGCCATTCGCGGGAAGTCAGCCCTCAAAAAGTTTGTCGGCCCAGTTGTCTCTCTCAGTGCCCCGACCCCCGGATCTGCTCCCCTCAGATCCGGGGTTTTTCTTTTGGACATCCGTAATTTCCGTTCAGCATTCTCTTTGACTCTTGCTGCATCCTCGAACACACTAGGCCGCGCCCTGCGCGGAGTATGAAACTAGCTCTCACCGATTGGGTTGTCGTCGCGTCCTATCTTTTGTTCACGCTCATCCAGGGTCTCTATTTTCGGCGCCGCTCGAGCGGCAGCACCGCGGATTATTTCGTTTCCGGGCGGAGCGCCCCCTGGTGGCTGATCGGCACGTCTATGGTCGCCACCACCTTCGCGGCCGACACTCCTCTTGTCGTCACGGGCCTCGTCTACCGCAACGGCATCGCCGGGAACTGGATTTGGTGGAGCATGCTGCCCGCGGGCATGATGACCGTCTTCTTGTTCGCGCGATTATGGGTGCGCGCCGGTCTCCTGACGGACGTCGAATTCGCGGAGATGCGCTACGCCGGCAAACCTGGCGCTTTTCTTCGCGGATTTCGGGCGCTCTACCTTGGCCTCCTGGTTAACTGCGTAATCCTCGGCTGGGTGACGAAAGCGATGACCACAATCGCCTCCGTTGTTCTCGGCATCAGCGACCGCGCGGCGCTGGCCCTGTGCGTTTTGTTCCTGATCCCATTCACGGGAATTTATGTCGCGCTGGGAGGGCTCTGGGGAGTTCTCTGGACCGATCTGTTTCAGTTTGTTCTCAAAATGGGCGTCGTCATCGCGGTGGCGTGGTACGGCGTGTCCGCCGCCGGCGGAATGCACGCGCTTCTCGCGAAACTTGACGCTCTTCACGCGGCGGCCGGACCGAGCTCGTCCAACGTCACTTCATTTTTCCCGGATTTCTCGCGCGGGTTCGCGAGCGAATCTCTGTGGACCATTCCCGTCATCACGTTTTGCGTCTATCTCGGCGTGCAGTGGTGGGCGTTCTGGTATCCGGGATCGGAGCCCGGAGGCGGGGGATACGTCGCGCAGCGAATCCTCAGCGCGCGCAACGAGCGCGATGGATTGCTTTCCGTTCTCTGGTTCAACTTCGCGCACTACGCGCTACGCACCTGGCCATGGATCCTGGCGGCGATGGCGGTCGTGGTTCTTTATCCGCAGCTCGCGCACCCTGAAGCGGGTTACATCCTGCTTGCCGTGGACCATTTGCCCCGCGCCACACGCGGGCTCCTCGTCGCCGGATTTCTCGCGGCTTTCATGTCCACAATCGCCACGCACCTCAATTGGGGAAGCTCGTATCTGGTCTCGGATTTCTACCGGCGATTCGTGCGACGCGCCGCGCCCGAGCGCCACTACGTCGTGGTTTCGCGCTGGGTGACGATCCTGCTCGTGGTTCTCGCCGCGTGCGTCTCCTGGGAGCTCGCCACGATCCGTTCTGGCTGGGAAGTGCTGCTTGAGGTCGGCGCAGGAACCGGCAGCGTCTATCTGCTGCGCTGGTATTGGTGGCGTGTGAATGCCTGGAGTGAAATCGCTGCGATGACCACGGCTCTCATCGTTTCCCTTTCGATTCGTTGGGTGGCTCCTTTTCACGGCTCCGAACCCGCCGTCTTCGCGAAGCAGATGCTGGTCACCACGTTGGTCACGACGGACGCGTGGGTGCTCGTCACGTTGCTGACGCCCGCTGAACCTCGCGACACGCTCGTGCGGTTCTACGGGCGCGTCCGCCCGGACGTGTTGGGGTGGGGACCCATCGCTCAATTCGCCCCCGAAGTGGTGCCGGTTCACGACCTTGGGCGCAATCTTCGGGACTGGATTGTGGGCTGCGCCATGGTATATTGCGCACTGTTCGGCGTGGGAAAGATTTGCTTGCTTTCGGGTCGGTTTGGAGTTCTGCTTCTCGGCAGTTCTTTGGGTTGCGCAGCGTATCTTTACCGTGGCCTCTCTCGCATCCCGCCAACGGCGGACTCACAACCCAGTGTCGGACGTAGGTATTAGATGAGCATTCCCGTCAACGCCACAGGACGGCCGCCGGATGTTATCGGCTAATGTAGGAATCGCTTGAGCCGGGGTCGAACGAGGCGCTCGTCGCCGACTCGCTTGAGAAGGGCGCTCGAACGTTGCAAGGGTTCTTCAGATTCAAATAAGGGGCCAAATTCAACCGATCGGGATGAAAATGCACTCGATCTGCGTTTATGAGTTTGATGCCCTCCGCACGGGCGGATGCCCGAGGAGCTGCATTCATGAGAATCGCCGGAGTCGCTAGCGCTTTTCCCAAGTATTACCACAAACAGGAAGTTCTCGTCGGCGCACTCAAGGCCTATTGGAAGGATCGTCTGGTTCAGCCGGGAATTCTCGACCGCCTGGATGAGAGCATGAAGGTGGATGGGCGGTTCACCGTGCGCCCGCTCGATTTTTACCACAATCAGATGCAGACGTGGGGCGAGGCCAACAACGTCTGGATCGAGATGGGGCTGGAGCTGGGCGAGAAAGCACTGTGCCACGCGCTAGTCGGCGCGGGAGTCGAGCCGCGGGACCTGGGCGCGATTTTCGTTACATCGGTAACTGGAATAGCGGCACCGTCGCTGGACGCGCGGCTCATCAATCGCATGGGCCTGTCGCCGAATATCAGGCGTATCCCGATCTTCGGGCTTGGCTGTGTGGCCGGCGCCGCGGGAATTTCCCGGGCCGCCGACTATGTTCGCGCCTATCCGGATCAATCGGCCGCGCTGTTGTCCGTCGAGCTGTGTTCTCTCACGCTCCAGCGGGACGACATTTCGATGGCGCACCTGATCTCGGCGATGCTCTTTGGCGACGGCGCCGCCGCGGCCGTCGTAGTTGGAGATGAAGTGGAATCGGACGGGCCGGAAATCCTGGCCACCAAGTCCGTCTTCTACCCGAATACCGAGCGCGTGATGGGCTGGGACATCTCCGAGAAGGGTTTTCACATCGTACTGTCACCGGAAGTTCCGGATACGGTGGTGAAGCATCTGGGCCAGGATGTGGACGAGTTTCTCGCGGAGCAAGGTTACCGTCGAAGCGATATCCAGAGCTGGATCATGCACACCGGTGGCCCGAAGGTGCTCGAAGCCACCGCTACGGCGCTGGACCTTACGGAAAAGGATCTGGAGGCGTCGTGGGAATGTTTACGCAAGGTGGGCAACATTTCATCCACGTCCGTCCTTCTCGTTCTCGAGGATGTTTACCGGCATCGGCGTCCGGAGCCTGGATCGCTGAGTATTCTCGCCGCCATGGGCCCCGGATTCTGCTCGGAGATGCTTCTCTTGCGCTGGTAGAAAGCATCGGAGGGTCCCACATTGCGGCCTGATGTTCTGGTCGTCGGTGGAGGGCCGGCCGGACTGGCCGCGGCGATTGCGGCCAGCCTGAAGAACTTCCGGGTAACGGTCGTTGATTCCAGAAAGCCTCCCATCAACAAACCTTGTGGTGAGGGTTTGCTTCCTCAGGCGGTGGCGGCTTTGCGCCAGCTCGGAATCGATCTTGATTCCGGCCCCGGTTTTCCCTTTGAGGGCTTCCGCTTCACAGATGAAACTTCTTCGGTCAGCGCAAGGATTCCCAATGGACACGCCTTGGGCCTGCGTCGCACCGCGTTGCACCAGCTCTTGATTGACCGCGCGATCGAAACGGGAGTTTCCCTTGAGTGGGGCGCGCGGATTTCGCGTTTTGATTCGCACGGTGCTTGCGTCAACGGCCGATTCTTTCCGTGCAAATGGCTCATCGGCGCCGATGGCCAACATTCGAGCGTCCGCCAGTTCGCGGAACTGGTTTCGCGGCGTCCGGATCGGTCTCGTTTCGGTTTTCGCCGTCACTATGCGGTCGCGCCCTGGACCAATTTCGTCGAGGTGCATTGGGGCAAGAGATCGCAGATGGTTGTGACTCCCACCGGCGCGGGTGAGATATGTGTTTCGCTCTTCGTGGACGATTCGCGCTTGCGAATGGATCGCGCCTTCGATCAATTTCCCGCGATTGCCCGGCGCCTTCGCGGCGCCCAGCCGCTTTCATCCGAGGCCGGAGCGGTTGCGTCGTTTGGCAGGGCGCGCGCCGTCGTTCGCGGATCGGTGGCGCTGGTGGGAGATTCGAGCTGTACGGTGGATTCCATCTCGGGGCAGGGGCTGAGCCTCGCGTTCCAGCAGGCCATTGAACTTGCCGAGGCGCTCGCCGCGGGCGATCTGCGCGAGTACGAAGTCGCTCACCGTCGCATCACCGGCCCGGCCGTGCGCATGACGCAACTCCTGCTTTGGATGAACTCGAGCGTGGCGCTGCGTCGCAGGGTGCTGCGGCTCTTCGCTGCGAATCCCGGTCTTTTCGCGAAATTGACCTCGGTTCACACCGGCGACTCCGCGTCGGACGCGCTCGGGGCCTCCGCGATTTTCAACCTTGGCTGGCGCGTGCTCTGGGCCTAACAGATGAGTCCTCACCCTAATTTTTGGCACGCGCGCGACGATGGTTTTGTCCCCCCTGCGTTCCCTGCGTCTCTGCGGTGGAGCCGTTCTCTTCTAGTAGTTGCTTGCCTCGTCATTTTCGCTCCGGCGCTTCACGCGCAGGAATCGGTGATTACCCTCGATCCGGCCGCCACGAAAATCGAATTCACGCTGGCAGCCACGATGCATACGGTTCACGGGACGTTTAAATTGAAGAACGGGGAGATTCACTGGGACCCCGCGACGGGGCATGTCAGCGGCGCTATCGTGATTGATGCGACCAGCGGAAACACCGACAACACTTCGCGCGACAAGAACATGCACACGCAAATTCTCGAAAGCGCCAAATTTCCGGAGATTGTCTTCACCCCGGCGCAAATCAAGGGCGCGATTCCAAAAACAGGATCCTCTCAGGTCGAGGTGTCCGGCGTCATCCGCCTCCACGGCCAGGACGATCCAGTAACGCTCACGTTTTCGGTGCTGCCGGGCGCGGGCGGGTCACTGCAGGCTTCGACGCAGTTCGGCGTCCCCTATGTGAAATGGGGACTCAAGAATCCGAGCACGTTTCTCCTTCACGTCAGCGACACGGTGAACGTCGAGATCCACGCCTCCGCGCGAATCTCTCCTGCACAGTAGGCTCTTCGTAGCACCAGCATCCTGCTGGCGTTTTTTCCGCAGTAAGGATCAAGGCGAAATCGCCCGCAGGACACGCGCGGCACCGCTGGGTGGAAGTGCGGGGTTTCAACCCCGCGAAAAATGCGGCAGTCTGAAACGGGCTTTAGCCCTGGGACTCTCTTCGCATTGCCGCCGCAAGGCGCGCTCTGCACGCCGTTCATGTCTCGCTGATTCTTCCTACAGAGGCTGATCGGGTCGCGAAATCGTGCGCCACATGTGAGCGACCGGGCTGCCGTCATTCCCCAATCCCTCTTTCGGCTGCTTGAAATGGCGCCCGATGATGTCGAGGAAGGGCTCGATTGTGACCACCACATTCGGATCGAACGCATACAAGTCGTTCACCGCGACCATGCGCGGCTCCATGTACCACTTGTGTTTGCGGACCATCTGGTAAGTCGCTTCGATATACGGCGGCGGGACGTAATCCGCGCCGAACAATTCCCGGTAGAGATCGGGGTATTCGTATCCCACCGAGGGATCGGCGTAGTATCGCAGCGCCTGGTGATAGCGAATCGCGAACGCGACTTTCTCCGAGACGTACGGCTCGAATAGTTGCGCGCCCCACCATCCATGATCCGTTCGCATGATTTCCTGCACCACGTCGTGAAGCAGGCACGCGAGGACGATCTCTTCCGACATGCCGTTCTTCATCGCCAGGTTCGCGCTCTGCAACACGTGATTGGCGGTGTCGTTAAATCGAAGCCTGAAGTAATCCTGCAGCGTGGGATTGGCCGGCATGGGCGGAAGCTTTTTCACATTGCCACCGGCGCGCGGCACGATCAAAAAGCCCGCCCCTGCGCGATAGGGACGCGTCTCGATCTGCGCCTCGACTTCCGCCGCCGTAGGATATTTTTTCGCAGTCACCGCTGAGTTCAATTCAGACATCATGCGATTCTCGAGCGCGTCGGCGCGCGCCTCGGCGTCCATGCGCTTCACGCCCTCTGCGCCTCCCAGGCTGTCGAGAAACGCCTTGCGATCAATCTCCATATCTTTATCCTACCGATAAGCGCGAAATCTTGCCAGAAATCCCGCTCCGATGACGGAAAGGTGAAAGCGTGGGCCTTTTTTACCCTGAGCGAAGCAGAAGGGCAGGCCCACGAATAGCCATCCAAACATGCCACGGGCTTTAGCCCTGGAAACGTTGCGGCGCGTCAGCCGACGATTGCGAACTAGACGGCCAGAATTAACTTTCCCATCGTTTTGCGGCCCTCGAGCAGGCGATGCGCTTCCGCCGCTTGCGCGAGAGGGAAGGCGTGGTCAATTCGCAGCTTGAGCCAGCCTTCGCGGATCGCCCGGAACAAATCGTTCGCGCGGCCGAGAAGCTCCTCACGCGTCACGATGTAATTGAACAGCGCGCCACCGGAAATGGTGATGGACTTGGTCATCAGCGCGTTCGGGCTCAGAGGATCCGCCGGACCGCTGGCCATGCCGAAGACCGTCGCCCAGCCACGGTTCCGAACTGCGTCCAGATTCTTCGTAAACGTCGTCTTGCCCACGCCGTCGATAATGTAATCCACGCCTTTACCATTGGTGATTTTCTTCGCTTCCTCGGCGAAATCCTGCTTCGTGTAGACGATCACGTGATCCGCGCCCGCCTCTCGCGCGACCTTGGCCTTTTCTTCGGTCGAGACCGTCCCGATGGCCACGGCTCCCAAATGTTTCAGCCATTGGACGAGCAAGAGTCCCACGCCTCCCGCGGCGGCGTGCACCAGAACCGTGGAACCGCGCTTGATGGGATAAAACTCAAACAGGAGATAGTGAGCGGTCAATCCTTGCAGGATCGCGGCCGCGCCGTCGTCGAAGCTGACCTCTTTCGGAAGCGGCGCCAGCACTGCGGCCTTCACCACCTGGTATTCGGCGTAGGATCCCACGCCCATGGTCGCGTATGCCACGCGGTCGCCCACCTTCACTTCGCTCACGCCGTCACCCACCGCCTCGACGGTTCCCGATCCCTCGATGCCCAGTGTGAAGGGGAAGGGAATCGGTATGCGCGCGGAGCCATTTCGAAAGTACACATCCGCATAATTCACGCCCGCCGCGTGAACGCAAACCAGCGCCTCGCCGGGTCCAGCCGTGGGTTGCGGAATTTCCTGAAGCTGCAGAACGCTTGGGTCGCCGTTCTGCGTGACTCGAATCGCTTTCATGTCGTAATCTCCTCGGCTCGTAGTAACCTGTCTGGACCGGCTCGGAATGCCGGGTCGGAAACGGGACTATAGTCCACGGGAGCAAAACATGAAAGTGGGAGCGCGCAACCGCATCGTCGGCAAAGTGACGGAGATCAAGAAGGGCAGCGTAATGTGCCTGGTGAAGCTCAATATTCCCGCATCATCCGCGATGGCCTCGGTGATGACGCTCGAATCACTGAAGGAACTCGGAATCAAGAAGGGCGACAAGGTCGAGGTGATCGTCAAGGCGGTGAACGTGCTCTTGATGAAGAGCTAGGCCTTTTCGTCCGTTACTAGCAATTCCTTGGCGCGCTGTGCCGCCTTGACCACCGCCTTGATCAGCGTGACGCGCAATCCGCCCTCCTCGAGTTCGAGGATGCCGTCAATCGTGCAGCCCGCAGGAGTCGTCACCGTATCTTTCAGCAGCGCCGGATGGTGCCCGGTCTCGATCACCATTTTCGCCGCGCCCAGCGTCATCTGCGCGGCGAGCAGCGTCGCGAGTTCCCTCGAAAGCCCCACTTTCACGCCGCCCTCCGCCAGCGATTCCAGAATGATGTAGATGAACGCCGGCCCGCTCGCCGACAATCCCGTCACCGCGTCCATGTGTTTTTCGTCCACGACCACGGTCCTGCCGACCGCGTCGAAAAGTTTTCGCGCCGTTTCCACGTCCTTTGGCCCCGCGAATTTCCCGGTTGCGATCGCGGTGATCCCCGCGCCGACCACCGACGGAGTGTTGGGCATGGCGCGAATCACGGGAACTTTCCCGCGCAGCCGCCGCTCGATGTAGTCGGTGGGCACCGACGCCGCAATCGAAATCACCAGCTTCTTGTCGTTCAGCTCCCCGCGAATTTCGTCCACCACCTGGCCCACGGTCTGCGGCTTCACGCACAGGAAAATTACGTCCGCTTTTTTCGCCGCCGCGCGATTGTTGTTGCTCAGGGTCACAGGCAGCTTGGAAGCGTTCTTGCGCTCGGCCGCGGCATGCTGCACGGTCGCGAAAATGTTTTGGGGCGCGACGAGCCCCTGCTTCACGAACGCCTCAATCAGGATGCCGCCCATTTTCCCCGCGCCCAGCACGGCCAGTCGCATTTGGGTTCCCGAGTGTGCCATTTGATTTGTTCCCCTTTCGCGCTTTTGAATCGGGTCACTTCGTTGGGAAGATTTCCGCATTCCATCGGCCTGCTGCTCGCGCCCGCGCGGGCGCGCCGGGGTTAACCCCGCGGGTGATGCGGACGCGGCTTGCACGGTCGTCGTGTGAACGGAAGCATGATGAGTGGCATCATACAAGAGGACGCGGCGGGCTGGAAAGCATTCCCTCAGCTTTTGGAACTATCGCGTGCCGTGAAAGGAATCATCACCGTGTGGGGGCGCGCCAAACTAAGCCGCGCGAATCGGAACCTTGCACATGCCACTTCGCAGGAGGTCCTCAATGGCCACGACAGCGCTCAATAACGAGAAGCCGAAAAATCTGAGAGAGTTGTTCTTGTGGTGGATCATCCTCGCCATCTTCGCGGCGGCCGCGCTTCTGTTTCCGGCAAGCCGCGCCCGCGCTCAGGGCGCGTCAGCAGGACCGCTTCCCGCAGCTGCACCTTCGGACCAGCCCCCGCCATCGCCGCGAGCCGCGGCGCCCGCTGAGATCGGCAGCAAGCCCAACCTTTCCGGCACCTGGGCGCTGAACAAGGACGAAAGCGACGATCCTCGCGAGATGATGCAGCAGTCCGGCAACTCCAGAGGCCAAGGTGGGCAAGGTGGCGGAGGTAGCCGTGTCCACGTCGGCATGGGTGGCGGCATGGGTGGTGGCGGAGGCATGGGCGGTGGCGGCGGCTGGGGTGGCAGGGGAGGCGGTGGTCAAGGCGCAGGCGGCGGCAGGCGCGGCGGCCAAGAAGGCTCGGGCAACGCCATGAACGATCTCTCGCAGATCACCATCGAGCAGACCGCTTCGTCCGCGAAAGTGACAGGCGAATCCGGCGCCGTACTCGCGCTCTATTCAGCCACCGATTCCTCCCACGCAAATCCATCCACCGGATCGTCGTCGAGCCCGTCGAACAGCTCATCGACAGCTCCTGCCGGTAGCGGATCGAGTGGATCGAGCGCTCACACCGACAGCGACAGCGCGAGCGCTCCTCCGGCCGCGCGGTGGCAAGGTACCCAGCTCGTCGCGGTTACGCCGGGCAGGCGCGAAGGCAGCAGCACCACGCGCACGTATGAGTTGTCTCCTGACGGGAAGCAGCTTTTCGTGACGACGAAAATGGAGAGTCCGCGGCTCAAGAAGCCGGTGACCTTCCGCCTCGTATACGATCCTGCGCCGTCGGGCGGGTAACCTGCGCGTGCGCGACACCGTCCAACAGAATTATTGCAGTCGCGCGCGGATTCCCTAAGCTGAGAGAACGGTGTTGCGCTACCTGATCTGCCCGAAAATTATCCGCCTGACAATCGCGTGCCTCTCCGCGCTCTTTGTCGCAATTCCCGCGGCTGTTTCCGCGCCGGCGCAACAGGCGCAACCGCAGGCGTCCGCCGAAGCATCCACTCAGGCTTCCGCGCCCGCCGCCGCAGCAGCCGGGGCCGTGCACACCGCCGATGGCTCTCCGGTTCCGGGAGCCACGCTGCGCCTCGTGAATACTGACACCAGGAAAGTTTTCGTCAGCTGGACCGACGAGTCCGGCAAGTTCGAATTTCCCGCTCTCCCGGCGGGTCACTACAGGGTCGAAGCATCCCAGCTTGGATTCGTGCCCGCGTCGCTCGATCTGCAGCTCGGCGGAGGCCCGGCGCCGCCACCGCTTCAACTGGTGCTCCGTGTGGCCACTCTCGCCGAACTCGCCGCGCCGCCGGAATCTTCCGCGCCTTCCCGACCAGCGGGCCGTCGTTTTGGCCCCGGCGCCGGTCCTGGTTCGGGTCAGGGTTCCGGTCAAGGTCCCGGCGCACCTCCGGGAGGTGGCCAGCCCAACGCCACGAATGCGCCAGGGTCGGGCGGCGCACCAGGCAGCCGCGGCAGAAACGGCGGGCGAGGTCAGCAGCTTCCTCCCGGCCTTCTGAACGCAGTTCGCGAAGGCCTGGCGACAGGCGGATTCCAGCAGACCGATCTGACTGCCGAGGCAGCGAGCGGACAAGGCGAGGAAGCCACGGTAGGGCCAAATGCGGGGGCGCAGCCGAATCTTGCAGCTTCATCCGGCGGTGGCTCCTCCGATTCGTTCTTGCTGCAAGGAACGGTTGGCCAGGGCCTCTCGGCAGGTGGTTTCGGCGGGCCAGGCGGATTTGCCGGCTTGGCACAATCTGCGGGCGGATTCGGCCCAGGCGGCCAAGGTCCGGGAGGTCCAGGAGGTCCCGGCGGTGGTGTTGGTGGATTCGGCCAGCAGGGAGGGCTATTCGGCGGCGGAGGTGGAGGTGGATTCGGTGGTGGTGGTCGCGGCGCCCCCAACGGCGCAGCCGTAGGCAGATTGCTTCGCCAGCAAGTCAATCGCGTCCGGTTCACGGTATTCGACCGCTACACGAACTCCGCGTTCGACGCGAAACCGTTTTCGATCACCGGGGCGAATTCTCCAAAGATCGGCAGCTACGACGAACGCGTTGGCGGCACCGTCGGCGGCCCGCTGAATATTCCGCACATCTACAACGGCAGCGACAAAACCTATTTCTTCGTCAACTATCAGCACGATACCGCCAAGAATCCGGTCAACACGTTTTCTACGGTGCCCACGCTCGCGGAGCGGGGCGGCCTGTTTTGCGGCCCGACGATTTTCGAGGCGTTTACGACCACTCCGTTTCCCTCCGCCGGTACCGAATGCCAGCAGATCCCCGCGAGCGACTTTGCAAACAACGCCGCGGTGCAGGGGCTGCTCGCCTTCATTCCCCCGCCAAACTTGCCGAGCGCCACGGGACAAAACTATCTCCTGCAATCCACCACGCCGCTCAATAGCGACATCTTCAGTACGCGCGTCCTGCACACCATCAACGCGAAATTCAACGTGAACGGCGGCTACAGCTTCAATTCGCAGCGCTCCCGCACGCTCAGCAACTTCGCGGACATCGGCGGCCGCCAGTCCACGCGCAGCCAGAGTGTGGACCTCGGGCTGTCTCACAATTGGTCGCCGCGCCTGGTCGAGAGTCTCCACCTGAATTGGAGCCGCAGCCGCAACGAGCTGCTCAGCGACAATTCATTCGGCACGAACATCGCGGGAATTCTCGGCATCACCGGCGTGTCCGTCTCGCCGATTGACTTCGGCATACCGCAGATCAGCTTCACGAATTTCTCGGGCGTGAACGATCCTATTCCGTCGCTCGTGCGCAATCAGACCCTGCGTTTTTCCGACAGTCTCACTTGGACGCACGTCAAGCACACCATGACGTTCGGCGGCGAGCTTCGCCGCATTCAATTGAATACCCAGTCCGATCCCAATCCGCGCGGCGGCTTCGTTTTCACGGGTCTTGCCACCGGCAACGATTTTGCCGATTTCCTTCTCGGACTTCCGTTCAACACCACGGAACAATTCGGCAACCCGAACCTCTACCTCCGCAGTTGGGGCGTGGCCGCCTTCGCGCAGGACGATTTTCGCGTCAGCAAAACCTTCACGCTTCAATATGGCCTGCGCTATGAGGCGGTCACTCCGCCGATCGAGCTGAACGACAACCTCGTGAATCTCGACATTACAAACCTCTCGGATGTGATCCGCGTTGCGCACGGCCAGACCAATCTTTCTGCTCCGGGCCTCCCGCGCGCTCTGGTTCACGGCAATTATGGGAATCTCGAGCCGCGCATCGGTCTCGCCTGGCAGCCCAAGTTCATCAAGCCCAAAACCGTCCTCCGCGCCGGCTATTCCATCTTCTACAATGAGGCGATTTACAACACGCTCGCGCGGGAGCTTGGCTATCAATCGCCGGTTTCGACCGTTCAAACCCTGACCACCACTTCGACCGCGCCTCTAACTTTCAAGAACGGATTTCAGAACGAGCAGGGCAGCGGCTTCATCTCGAATACCCAGGCGGTCGATCCCTTCTATAAGAACGGCTATGCCCAGATCTGGAACCTCGGCACGGAAACCACCCTGTCGCCCAGTTGGATTTTGGATCTCACGTATACAGGCACCAAGGGAACCGATCTCGATATCCTGCGCGCGCCCAATCGCGCGCCGCTCGGAACGCCTTCGGACGAGATTCAGGCGCATCGCATCGATAAGAATGCCACCGGCTTCACGTTCGATCAGTCCGGCGCCAACTCCATCTACAACGCGCTGCAGGTGCGCGTGGTCCATCGCTTGACTCACGGAGTGATGTTGCAGGGAATTTACACGTACGGGAAATCGCTCGACGACGCCAGTTCCATCGGCGGCGGATCGGCCACCGTCGAGCAGCAAGACGGCAATCTGCACGGCGAATACGGGCTTTCCACGTTCGACGTGCGCCACCAATTCCGCGCCGTTTCGATGTGGGAGCTTCCCTTTGGCCAGAGGAGCCGCTGGGCCAATCGCGGTTGGAAAGAGCGCGCGTTCGGCGATTGGCGTTTGCAGAATATTTTTACCTGGCAGACGGGCACGCCTTTCACCGTCCTGCTGGGCGGCGTTGCGTCCGACAACGGTACCGGCGCCAATTTCTCCCTGCGCCCCAATATCACCGGCAATCCGAACACGGGAATTTGTGGTGGCTCGCCGGCCGCCTACTTCAATACCGGCGTCTTCGCCCTGCCTACGGACGCAAACGGAAATCTGGCTTATGGCGACGAGCCGCGCGGGGCCGTGGAGGGGCCGTGCAGTTTCAATTGGAATATGTCGTTGGCAAAGACGTTTCGGTTTGGCCCGGATCGGCGTCACACGCTGAACCTGAGTTGGCAGATCCAGAATCTCACCAACACCGCGAACTTCAACGGCATCGGCACCGTCCTTCCTTGCTTCGGCACGACGGGAACCGGGGCGGGGACCGGCAACGCCGCCGGAATCGTTTGCGGCGCCGGCAGCGGAGCAGGCTCCGGCTTTTCGCTCTTTGGCCGCGTGACCAGCGCGGCCTCGATGCGCACCATGGCCATGCAGGCCCGCTTTAACTTTTGACGATGGCATCGGGAACGATGGGGTGCCTTCGTAGCGCCGGCCTTCAGGCCGGCAGAATTTGCCGTCGCAGTTGCGGTTGGGGTTGGGGTCGTGGGGGCGCTGCTCAGCTGCGCCCGCCGTTGTGTTTGCTTTTGCTTTCGCCGTCGACTTCATAGCGCCGGCCGGAACTTGTCCAGAGCTCGGCCGAGGGAGGCCGGCAGTATTTCTTGCGGCCTGTCAGCACGGTGTTCCAAGCGCCGTAGGTGCGACACGTTTGCTCGACTCGACGCCGTCTTTGAGCCTTTGAGCCGCGGAGCGGCGACCGTAATTAGCCCGGCACGAAGCGCAGCACAGTGCCGGGAAGAACGAAAAGCGAAAACCCCCGGGTGTCCCGGAGGGACGATTGACTGAAGCTGAAGCCGCGAAGAATTCTTTACACCAACAAGGTCCTTGCGCTCGCTAGCGCGAGGGCTAACATGGATACGATGTATAAGTTGCCGCAAGACTCGGAGCAGTCGCAGGTGCCGCGGCCGAAATCGCCGCGGAGCATGCGGAGACTCTTGTCTATACAGCCTGCGGGAAAAAGGCGTATTTTAGGGGGGCGGAGCTTTAGCTCCGACATAAAGACCTGGTGTTCAACGCGCTTTAGCGCCTGGGGACACTCTTCACTGCCTTTTTCCGCAAACTGTCTAACCGTGTCCGCATTCGCATCCGATTTTGCGATGTCTAATCGAGAAATCCAATTATTAGAATCCCTCGAAAACCCTTGTAAACAGGGCGTTCGACACGGTTCTAATCGAGAAAAAATCAATGGTGGGGTATTTCGTCCTTTTGTGGCTAATTTGGTCGCTCTGGGCCTCTTTTTCGCTCCCTTTTCCGCAATCGCGCAGGAGCAATCGTCGCCAGCGCCGGCGCAGCGGCAGGCTCCGCCGACAAACCCCACGTTCGTTCTGCGCGCGCAGTCCAATGTTGTCCGCATCGATGTCGAAGTCACCGACGGTTCCGGGAAGCCGATCAAGGGACTGCGCGCCGATCAGTTCGAAGTCACCGACGACGGCAAGCAGCAGAAGATTTCCAGCTTCTCCTATTCGGACATCGAAAAGATCGAGACCGCCGCCGAGAGCGACACCAAGCCGATCGTTGTGCCCGTGGACAACGCGGGGCCCGGCGCCGACACCGTCACGGACACGGTCCGCGATCGCCGCATGATCGTCCTGTTCTTCGACATGACCTCGATGGAGACGGACGACATTCTCCGCGCGCACGCCGCAGCGCAAAAATTTCTAAAGCAGCAGATGACGCCCGCCGATCTCGTCTCCGTCGTGGTGTTCAGCACGCGCCTTGCGGTGCTCGCGAATTTCACAAACAATCGCGCCACGCTCGACAAGGCCATCGCTCAGCTGGTTCCCGGTGCGGCATCGCAAATCGCGAACCCGCTCTACGCCGCCGCCCAAAACGGCGAGTACGACGTTCAGGAATATACCGGCGCGGCGTACACGCCCGACGAAACCGAATTCAACGTGTTCAACACCGACCAGAAGCTTGCGGCAGTCGAAGGCCTCGCGAATGTGCTTGCGGGAATTCCCGGACGAAAGGCGCTGGTTGAATTCACGGGCGGGATCACGCAGACGGGCGAGGAAAATCGCGCCGAGTTGCGCGCCGTCACCGATGCCGCCAATCGCGCTGACGTCTCCATCTACTCGATTGACGCGCGCGGCATGTTCGCCACTCCTCCCGGCGGTGACGTCACGACCAACGCCGCGACCGGAACTTCGATGTTCAGCGGCGCATCCGTTTACCACCAGACCGATCAGCGCGAGAATTCGCGCGACACTCTTGCCACGCTCTCGACCGATACGGGCGGCAAGGCATTTTTCGACCTCGGCGACCTGAGCGACGCCTTCCCGAAGATCCAGCAGGACAACAGCGGATACTACCTGGTCGGCTACGATCTCCCTGCCGGAGTGAAACGCGACGGCAGCTGGCACGCTATCCGCGTGAAGGTCAACGCGCCCGGAACGCACGTCCGCTATCGCAGCGGCTACTACGCGCCGCGCGATTTTCAGCATCTTGAAAAAGAAGACCGCGAAAAGCAGCTTGCGGACGCCATGCGTTCGGAGAGCCCGGAAGTGGATCTGCCGATCGCGGTCGAAACTTCGATGTTCCGCCTGAACGACCAGCAGGTGTACGTTCCCATTTCCGCGAAGCTTTCTTCAAGTGCGCTCGACTGGGCGCAGAAGCACGACCGCCGTGAAGCCGCCTTCGATTTTGCCGCCGAAATTCTCGCCGTGCCCTCGGGACAAAGTGTCGCTCAGTTGCGCGACACAATCACGGTTCATCTCGACGAGCAGCGGTTTCAGGAAGTGAGTCGCAACAACCTAGTGTATCAGGGCGGCGTGGTGCTCGCGCCCGGCTCGTACCGGCTGAAATTCCTCGCGCGCGAAAATGAATCCGGAAAAATCGGCACATTCGAGCAGGCGCTCAACGTGCCCCAGCGCTCGGCCGCCCGCATGAGCCTCAGCTCCGTGCTGCTATCGAGCCAGCTTGTGCCGGTCGCGAAATCATCGGAGGTTCAGACGCGGGGGCAGGGAACGCGCGCGCAAATCGCCGCGTCGCCGCTCGAGATGGAAGGCGAGAAGATCGTCCCGAGCGTCACGCGCTTTTTCACCCAGCAGCAGACACTCTACGTTTTCTTTCAGGCGTATTATCCGGAAAAGACGGACAAAGCCGACGCATTCGATCCCAACACGCTCCGCGCCGGGCTGGTGTTCTTTCGCGGCGGCGTGCAGGTGAACGCCACGCCTCTGCTGGCGTCTACTGCCGTTGACGCGAAGACGCGCACGGCTTCCTACCGCATCAGCCTGCCGCTCGCTAAATTGCCTTCGGGACGCTATACCGTGCAGGCCGTCGCGATCGGCGCTGGCACGCAGCAATCCGCTTTTGGCCGCGCTTACCTCGCGCTCGAGCAGGCGCCTACGTCGCCGAATCCCATCGCCGCGCCGCCGGCCGCGCCCAATGCGCCCCCGCCAGCGTCCCCTGCGTCGCCGTAGTTCGAAACTGAAGCGCGTCCACTGCGAGACACTACGGTTGCGAAAAAAAAGGCGGCTCCGATTTCTCGGAGCCGCCGCGACGCACCTGACCAAATTGCTTGGGCTTAGTGCTTGTCATCTTTCTTCTTATCGTCTTCTTTGTTGTTTTCCTTGTTTGGCTTCTGTTCCTGCTTTTGTTCTAGTTTTGCCGGCGTTTGCGCCTGCTTTTGGTTCAGCGGCGGATGCACGTCATAATTCTCGTCGCGCGCCTTCGCCGGAGGAGCGAACTTTACCGCCGGCCGCTGATCGCCTTGCGTCGTTTGGTCGTTGCGATTCGGGCCACGATTGTTCTGGCTGTTGGTGCCGTTCGTATTGACGTTGTTGTTCTGGTTGTTGTTCGCTCCAGCTGGCTGCGAACTGGTGTCACCGGCGGGTCGCTGGAACGGACGGTAGCCATCTCGCGACTGCGGCTGGTTTTGCGGCGGATTACTGTTGTTGTGCACGGCGGCTGGCGGGGCATTGTTTCCACGCGAGGACTGCTGGGCGTTGTTGCTGTTATTGTTCACTGCGGCTGGTGGCGGATTGTTTCCGCGTGCAGGCTGTTGACCGTTGTTGAGGTTGCTGTTGGCGCCGCGGGGATTGTATTGCGGATTGCCCTGATCCCGGCCGAACTTGCCGTTGTCATTGCGATTGCCATTGGCCGATGGCTGGACGACCGGGCGCGAGACCGCCGGATTCAGCCGCGCAACCACGGCTCGCTGCGTGAATGGAACCGCGGGCCGGTTGGTTGAAACTCTTGCGGTGGATGAGATGTAGCTTGTCCGCGTCGGGGCGATCGGCGAAGTCTCGACGATTCGCGCGCCCCGAATCTGATCGGCAGATACGCGAACCGTAGCGCCGGAAACGGGCCGCGCATTCACGAAGGTCTCCCGCGAAACAGCGGTGACGGCTCTCTGGTTGCGCGCGTAGATATAGTTGTTGATGACCGTCACGTTGTGATTGTTGTACACGTTGGTAACCTGCGTCACGCTGATGACGCGAGTGTTGGTGATGTTGACGTTCTGGACGTAGCGCGGGCTGCAGCGATAGCCGGGAATGAACACGTCACGCGGGCCGAGCGGGAACCAACCTACGCCTGACATTCCTCCGCCGAAAGAGACGGAGACGCCGAATCCGCCGCCTCCCACGAACGCGACCAGCGCGGGCGCATACATCGGCCGCACGACGATCGGGCCGGGGACCCATCCCCAGTAACCGCCCACGAATGCCCAGCGGCCGTAGTGGAACGGCGCAAAGCCCCACGGCTCCGCGTCCACCCACGTCCAGCCCCACGGTGCTACAAAGATCCAGTGGCCCGTTTGATAGGGCGCCCATCCGGCATCAACTCCTCGCGGCACCCATACGGCGCCGTAGTCGGGATCGGTGTGCCAGTCGCCGTATTCGTCGAGGTCGTAATATCCATCCACATCGCGGGAGACGTATCTGGCCGAGACGGAACTGTTTTCACGTTGATCGCGCGACTCGCACCAGTCTTCGAAATCGTCATAGCCGGGAGCGCCGGAAGCGTCGTAGGAAAGCTGGTCCGTGCCGGTGAATGTGTACATCTGTCCGGCGGGCAGATCCCAGGAATCTCCTCCGCCGGTCACTTCGCCCGCGCCTTCGCGGACCACGATCACGGTGGAATCTCCGTTGGGATCGGTCTGGATGCGGTATTCGCCTCCGCGGTCGATCGTGAAGGCGAGGTTCGGCGTATCAATCTCGAACGCATCGCCGGATTCGACATTTCGCAAGTGAACTTCGATGGCTCCTTGCGCGAGCTGGATCTGAACCGTACGGTCGTCCAGCGTCAGAAATGAAATACCGGTTTCGTTCGACAGGCGAATCGCCGTGCTGCCGATGTGGACTTCGCCTCGCGAGTTCCTGTCCGCCCAAAGGCTGTCGCCCGTCGTGAGCGGGCGATTCGGATCGGCCTGCACCCAGTCCTGGTCACCCGATATCTGATAGGAAACGGAGCCTTGAATATAGTTGAGCCGCGCAACGCGGCCGGGAGGGTCTTCGTCCTGCGCCGCGGCGGGTTTCGGAAGTATTGCAACAAATCCTGCAACAAACAGCGCGAGTGTGAAGAGCGAGCTAATCTTCCTCATGAGATTGCCTCCTATCGTGGCCGTTCCCTTGACGGCATGTTGTCCCGCGCGAGCCATGCCCATGCCGTCAGCCACGCAAGCCATGCGACCACGCGTAAGTTCGACATAACGTTTCCTAGCTCTCACTCTCGAAAACACTGCGACCGACTTGTTTCGCAACGTCCCAACGACGGAATCTACTGAATCCTCGCATCCCGCGTGTTCCTGATGTGCCACGGCCCCGATTTCTCGGGGCCGTGCGTTGCCAAATCACTCGGGAGAGGTTTCGTTTAGTGGTGGTCTCCGCCATGCCCGCCACCGGAGTGGCCGCCACCGCCACCGGAATGGCCTCCGCCAGCACTGCCGCCGCCGCGCGGAGCGCTGTTGCTTCCACGGGGAGCGCTGTACCCGCCACGCGGCGCACTATACGAGCCACGCGGCGCACTATACGAGCCTCGCGGCGCGTTCGATCCATAGGGGCTGTTTCCGCTCGGATTCGAACTATATCCTCGCGATCCGCCACGGGGCGTCACGATGGGCTGCCTCATATTAAGAGGAGGACGAGAGTATGAATTGTATGAATTAGAGGAGCCCCCTCGTGACGTCTGCGTGGGCGGGGTAAAATGTTGCCACGAACCCCGATTTCCGGCTTGGCTTCCTTGCGTTGATTCGTGCGAAGGCGACGAAAATGATCCGCGAGAGGAGTTGTTCACCGCCCCGCGATTATTTGCACCGAAGCCCTGCCCTGAACGGTTCGATGTGCCGGACTGCGGAGGCGTGAAATGTTGCCATCCCTGCCGGCTGGATTGCGCTGCGGAGCCGCTGCCGCCGGCGTTGCCGAACGACCGCGGCGACTGAGAATTCACCGAGCCGTTCGAGCGATTGCCGCCAAACCCGGATTGCGCACCCGCGCTCGCGTTGGAATTTCCAAACGAACGTGAACCGGCTGTGATGTTCGCTCTGGAACCGCCGTTGAAGAAGTGCTGCGAACTCGGGCTTGCGCCGCGGATCGCCGACGGATTTGCCGCGCGGCCGGACGGGCTAAAGCTTTCCCGCGACGGCGTGACGGGCATCTTGCCGGTCATCACGCTGCCCTGACGGAACGACGCTTCACTGATGCCCGCCTGATGCCGGGACACGGCGCCGCGTCCGAATTCATTTCCGGCCATCGAAGAGACGCCGCCGCGCGCGCGCGAGTTCGACATCGCCAGACTGATGTTTGAGAACTGTCGCCCTCGACCACCGCCAAGCGGCCGGAAACCGTCGTGGAAATTATTGTAGTTTCTAATGTTGACCGTGTTGTAGCGGCCGCCATACCGGCCGAACCACGGGTGGTACCAGTCGCCGGGGCCGCACGGCAGCCAGCCAAACCGACCGAATCCGAAACCGAAACCGACGCCAAAGCCGCCTCCGCCAAAACCGAAGAAGGAGACATACGCCGGCGACCAGATCGGATAGTAGCCGGGGTAACCCACGACGGGTCCGGGCCACCATGCCCAGCGATCGCCGTAAACGAACCAGCGGCCGTAGTGATAGGGCGCCCAGCCCCACGGCTCGTAGGAAACCCACGTCCAGCCATAATACGGTTCATAAACCCAGCGGCCATCCCGATACGGAGCCCAGTCGGGACCAGTCTGCGCGGGCATCCACACCGGACCGTAGTCGGGAACTTCGCTCCAAGTGCCGTAGGTGTCGAGATCTTCCGAACCCGTGTAATACCGGTCGGTCTTGCCCCAACTCGAGGCGTTGTTGATTCTGTGATCGCGATCGTTGTTCCATGTGTCCCAATCATCCCTGCCCAATGCGGACTCGGTCTTGTATTGCGGGCTGTCTGTTCCCGCCACGGTAATCATCTGCCCCTGATCCACGTGAGTGCTGCCCTCGGAGGTTGAGATGTCGGCGGAACCCTGGCGAACGATCACCTGGGTCTCGGCGTCGGAATTCACCAGAATTCGATACTGACCCGGGCCCGACGGGTGGATCGATGCGTTCGGCGTATCGATCTCGGAATTCGCTTCGCTGCCATTCCGTACGGAATAGGTGACGAGACCCTGACCGATCTGGACCTGAATGCCGGTGCGCGAAAGATTTGTAATATTTGCGGTTGCGCTGGCTGACATGCGCAGAATATCGGCGTAGTCGAGTTGGAGTTCCGCACGGGAATTCGGTCCAGTCGCCACGCGATCACCTTGAGAGATGGGAGAATTTTGCGTGACCGCGACCCAGTCGCCGTTGTCGCCGCGCTGGGAGGAGACGTCTCCGTGGATGTAGCTCAGGCGGGCGACACCCGGTCCAGCCTCTTCCTGCGGCAGCGCGTTCGTCCCGCCGCCAGCGCCCGCATAGGAATCATCTTGCTGGTTCGAGGAGCCGGAAGGCGGTGGAGGTGCCTGGGCCAGCGCGCTCGCGGGCATCAGCCCCAGGGTCAGAAGACTCAGCGCCGCCAAACTTGCCAGATACTTTTTCATTCTGCACCTCCCGGGATCATGGCCCAAAAATCTACGAATCCAACCCGTGTATTGCAGGGCCGGTGCCAAAGTCACGAATTCTTGGGATGTTGGCGTAACACCATTAGAAACAGAGGCTTGCAGTGGATGGTGCGCGGGACACTGATGCGAAGGCGTCGTTCTACGTTGGTGGATTTGAAGCGGGCGTGGTGGTTTTCAGCCACCGAAAAATCGGCGTTCATTCCTTCTCTGGAGGATCGGAGACGCCCATTTTCGAGAGGCGGTAGCGCAGCGCGTTACGCGAAAGGCCGAGGGCGCGCGCGGCTTGGCTCTTGTTGCCGTCGGCGCGTCGAAGCGCCTCGCGCAGGAGTTCCTCTTCCCATTGCTCGAGCGTCATTCCGTCGGGAAGGACCGGCGCGGAATCGGTGGAAACGCGACGGGGTGGGCCGTCGATATGAATATCCCCGACGTCGAGGATCGCGCCCGAAGAAAGAGTGACGGCGCGCTCCAAAACATTCTGAAGCTCGCGAACGTTCCCAGGCCAATGAAAATCCATGAGCATCTTCATCGCTTGCGGCGTGATTCCCCGAACTGCCTTGCCGGATTCGCGCGCGCTTTTCTCCAGAAAAAGTTCCGCCAGCGCCGGAATATCTTCCTTGTGATCGCGCAGGGGCGGGATATCAATGGCGACCACATTGAGGCGGTAGTAGAGGTCCTCGCGGAACGTGCCCTCTTCCAGCGCAGCGCGGAGATCGCGGTTTGTGGCCGCGACCAGACGGACGTCCACTTTGTGCGTTCTGGTGCTGCCGAGGCGCTCGAATTCGCGATCCTGGAGGACGCGCAGCAGCTTCACTTGAATCGCCGCCGGCACGTCGCCAATTTCGTCGAGGAACAGCGTGCCTCTGTCCGCGAGCTCGAATTTTCCGGGCTTGTTTGAAGTGGCGCCGGTAAACGCGCCTTTCTCATAGCCAAAAAGCTCGCTTTCGAGAAGTGTTTCGGGGATCGCGGTGCTGTTGATCTTGACGAATGGGCCGGAGGCGCGCTGGGAATGTTCGTGAATCGCGCGGGCGATCAGATCTTTGCCGACGCCGCTTTCGCCGCCGATGAGAACGGTTGCGTTCGTGGGCGCGACGCGTTCGACGAGCGCGAGCACAGCCTGCATTTTGTCGCTGCGCGCGACGATATTCTTATATTCGTAGCGGTGGCCGAGGGCTTCGCGCAGGTCGCGGTTTTCCTGGCGCAGGTGATGCGTCGCAAGCTCCTTGCGGATTATCAGAACCAGCTCGGCAAGCGAGAACGGTTTCAATACGTAATCACTCGCGCCCGCCTTCATGGCATCCACGGCCGACTCGACGGTGCCGTAGGCGGTCATGATCACCACGGGCAATTCCGCGTTGACGCGCTTAACGGCGTGAAGAAATTCCAGGCCGCTCATGCCGGGCAGCTTAAAGTCCGTGACAATTACGTCGAACGGTTCCTTGCCGAGGAGTTGCAGGCCCGTTTCCGCGTCGGGGGATGTGCGGGCGTGAAATCCCTCTTCGGCGAGCTGAAGTTCGAGCAGGCGCCGCATTTTCGGCTCGTCTTCGACGATCAAGATTGACGGCTTTTCCGGTTTCATAGGCGCAGTCCATTCGATGCCGGGCGAACCCTCGCCGTTACGCGTCTTGCGTTCGCGCGCTTCATGCGGGCGAGCTCGGGAGGAATACATGAAATCGCGCGCCGGGCGAAAAAGTGTCGTCGAGTTTGATCCAGCCGCGATGGCCGTCCACAATCTTGGCGACAATTGCCAGGCCAAGTCCCACGCCGTCCTTTTTCGACGTGTAGAACGGGTTGAAAATCTGCTCGCGCATTTCGGTCGGCACGCCCGGGCCGGTGTCTTCCACCGTGACGCGGGCGCCTGATCTGCCGTTGGAGGTTTCCCGCGCGACGGAGAGGCGGAGGACGCGCTCGCCGCCGTCGCCATCGCCATCACTTGGCGCGCTCATGGCCTGATACGCGTTTTGAATCAGATTTGCGAAGACGCTCTCGCACAGTTGTTCGTCCAGCAGTATATCCGGCACACCCGCGGCGTAGTGGCGCTCGACGCGGACCTTTACATCGGGCAACTGAGTTTGAACGGACTCCAACGCGCGATCGAGAATACCGGCGATCTGCACGGGCCGCAGGTCGAGGTTCGACGGCCGGGCGAAATCCAGAAACCGCGCCACCAGCGCGTTGATCCGGTTCACCTCGGAAGAAATATAGCCGGCGAGTTCGCTGGCGAGCGGCTGGGCGTCCTTTAGCTTTTGCACGAGCATTTCCGCCGACCCCTTGATCACTCCCAGGGGGTTGCGGATTTCGTGCGCCAGGCCCGCGGACATCTGACCGAGAGCGGCGAGACGCTCGGACCGTCGCGCGTCGTCTTCGGCGCGCCGCAATTGGCGATTGGTTTCCTCGAGCGTCTGCGAGAGCACCTGATAGCGCGCGACTTGCCGGCGATTTTCAACGACGAAGCGATTCACCAGAATCGCGACGAGGAAAAAGAAAAGAATGCGGAGGGCCAGCAGGCCTTGAGCTTCCGGCGTCAATTCATATTCCTCGAGCGCGGAAATCAGAAACGAGCAGTAGGCGAGGGAAGCAAGAGAAGTCCACAGCAGCGTGCCGATGGGGCCGAAATAGATCGCGGCCGTGATCACGGGCAAATAGTAAATGGGATAGTAGGGGCTATTGATCCCCATTTCGCCGGTGTGATCGAGCAGCAAAGTGGCGAGAACAATTTTGACGCCGATGCTGATCGTGGCACCCTCGCGCGGCAAACGGGCGATCAGCTTGCCTTCGAAAAACTGGAGCAGCACGAACGCAATCAAGATCAGCTGCTTGTGGACTTCGTTGATGGGGGGCAGAAAGGCCAAACCGATGATGAAGAGCAGCCATACGGCGTCAATCCAGTCCACGGCCGATCGTTTGCGGTCGAGCATCTCGAGAGGCGGCTCCCCGGAGCGCGGGAATCCCCGGCCAATTCATGTCGAATCTAGCACGAAGCGCGCGGAATTCGTTTGGCAGAGATACAAGCAGGGAGGCTCGGCCCGCGGATCGAATGTTACGGGGAGGAGAGAATCAAATCCGCCTCGTCGAGCGCGAGCGCAGCTTCCGCGCTGGAGCGCCGATGCGCGCGGTCGAGCGAACGCCCAATCAGGAGGACGGCCGGCGAATCCATGCGCGGCAGTTTCGCGAGTTCACCTACGATCGTGAAGCAGTAGCGCTGATCCGGAGCGCTGGCGCGCGACACGATCGCAGCGGGCATGTCCGGAGCGCAGCCGGCCGCGAGAAGTTCGTCGCGCAGGTTGGCAAAGTCGTGCCCCGGCATGTAGATCACCAGCGTCGAATCGTCGCGAATGAGGCCATGCCAGTCGGTTGACTGGGAGCCCTGCTCGCTGGGCGCCTGATGATTGGTGACGACCACGACTCGCGCCGCTTTCCGCCGATCGGTGAGCGAGACGCCGAGAGACGCGGCAGCGGCGATGCCTGCGGTGATTCCGGGGACGACTTCGAACGGCACGCCAGCGGTTTCCAACGCGTCAATTTCCTCAGCAAGACGTCCGAAGATTCCAGGGTCTCCGCCCTTCAGCCGAACGACCTCCAAGCCGCGGCGCGCGGATTCGATCATCCGAGCGTTGATTTCGGGCTGGCTCGCTCCTTTGGCTCCGTAGCGCTTGCCGACGCTTGCGACTTCGGCTTGCGGCGCGGCGAGCGCGAGGATCGCTGGTGGCACGAGATCGTCATGCAGAATCACGGCGGCGCGAGCGATGAGCCGCTGGGCCTTGACGGTCAGCAACTCCGGGTCGCCGGGGCCGGCGCCTACCAGATAAACTTTGCCTTTGGCCATCTCTGTCATTATCGGATCGACGTCCGTTCCTTCCCTGCGAAAACAAAAAACCCGCTTACCAGACTTGGCGCCGGTCAGCGGGCTCTTCACATCCGATGGTCGCTAAACTATTCGGATCGAGCACCGGCGGCGATTGAGCCGGCACAACAAGGCGCCGAACAAACCGCCGCGTTTGTGCAGCGATCCATCCCAGCGATTCTACTGGACGCTCAAGGCTCGGTCAAGGTAGCCATCGCGGCGCTCGAGGCGACTTCCGTGTATCCCCGGAAGGCTCCTCAACGTCTAAGAATTGTGGAAAAATAGGGCGCGAGGGAACTATGTCGGGATCGAACATTTCGAACTTGGAAGGCCGTGAGCCGGCTGCTCCGCCGCGTGCGAACAGCGGGAATAAGAGTCACGTTGGGCGATGGGTACTGCTGCTGATAGTCATCATTGGCGCAGTAATCGCATACCAGATGCACTCGCGCTCACAGGCCGCGTCCAAGGACTCCTCGGCGACGCAGCCGGTTTCCGTGGGAGTCACCACGGTCCAGAAGCGGGACATGCCCTATTACCTCACCGGCCTGGGGTCCGTGACGGCTTTCAACACGGTCACCGTGCACTCGCGTGTGGACGGGGAGCTCATGAAGGTGAACTTCACGGAGGGGCAATTCGTCCACGCGGGCGATGTGCTCGCGGAGATTGACCCGCGTCCGTTTCAGGTGGCGCTGGATCAGGCGCAGGGGCAGCTGGCGAAAGATATCGCCTCGCAGAACGATGCGAAGGTGGATCTCAACCGCTACCAGCAGCTCTGGCAAGAGGGAGTGATTCCCCGGCAGCAGCTCGACTCCCAGCAAGCGACGGTGGGCCAGTTCGACGGCGCGATCCAATCGGACAAGGCGCAGATCGACAACCAGAAACTGCAACTGACGTATTGCCGGATCACTTCGCCGATTGCCGGGCGCGTGGGGCTGCGGCTCGTTGACGCGGGCAACATCGTTCACGCCGCGGATGCCAACGGAATGCTGGTGATCACGCAGGTGCAGCCGGTGGCGGTATTATTCACTCTACCGGAGGACAACGTTCCGCAAGTCGTTTCGGAAATGAAGAAACGGCAGCTCTCGGTCGAGGCCTACGCGCGCGACAACAAGGCGATGCTCGCCACCGGCAAACTCATCACGCTCGACAACCAGATCGATCAAACTACCGGAACGCTCAAATTCAAGTCGAAGTTCGATAATCAGGATATGTCGCTCTGGCCGAATCAGTTCGTAAACGTCCGCCTGTATCTGAGCGTCAAGAAGGACGCCATCGTCGTTTCATCCGCCGCGATTCAAAAGGGCGTTCAGGATTCCTTCGTCTATGTGATCGGCGCGAACAACGCCGCCGAGGTCCGCCCCGTGCAGGTGGATTTCACCGAAGGCAATGTGTCCGTGATCGCGCAGGGCCTGAAGGAAGGGGAACAAGTCGTCGTGGACGGGGCGGACAAGCTCCAGCCCGGAGCGGCGGTTACTTCTCATCAGGCGGCTTCGAGTCGCGCTCTCACCGGGAATTCATCTCCGGGATCCACTCCGTGAGTATTTCCAGCCCGTTCATCGTTCGTCCGGTCGCGACGGCGCTGCTCATGGTGGGCGTCCTGCTGGTGGGAGCGGTGGGATATTTACAGCTTCCCGTCTCCGCGCTTCCGCAGGTTGACTATCCGACGATTCAGGTCCTGACGTTTTATCCCGGAGCCAGCCCGGATGTGATGGCTTCATCGGTGACCACTCCGCTGGAGCGGCAGTTCGGAGAAGTGCCCGGCCTGACGCAGATGACCTCGACGAGCTCGTTTGGCGGCTCGCTGATCACGCTGCAATTCGATCTGAAGGAAGACATTGATGTAGCCGAGCAGGAAGTGCAGGCCGCTATCAATGCCGCCACGACCTATCTACCGCGCGACCTGCCGAATCCTCCCGTTTACAGCAAGGTGAATCCGGCGGACACGCCGGTCCTGACGCTCGCGCTCACGTCGGACACGCTGCCGCTCTCCAAGGTCGAGGACTTCGCCGATACGAATCTCGCGCAGAAGATTTCGCAATTGTCCGGCGTGGGATTGGTGACGATCAGCGGCGGCCAGAAGCCCGCCGTGCGGGTCCAGGTCAATCCCACCGCCCTGGCCTCCTACGGATTGAGCCTCGAGGACCTCCGCACAGCCCTCGGGAACGCGAATGTTGACCAGGCTAAGGGAAATCTGAACGGCCCGCGCCAGCAATTCACGATTCAGGATAACGACCAGCTTCTTTCAAGCGATACCTACCGTCCGTTGATCGTCGCCTACAAGAACGGCGGGCCGATACGCCTTTCGGATGTGGCCAACGTCGTTGACGGGGCCGAAACGAACACGCAGGCCGCGTGGATGAATGCGAAGCCGGCGGTCATCCTCAATATCCAGCGCCAGCCGGGAACGAACATTATCGGCGTCGCGGACAGCATCAAGAAACTTCTTCCACGCCTGCAGGGTTCGCTGCCCTCGTCGATTCAGGTGACCATCTTGACGGATCGCACCACGACGATCCGTGCCTCGGTGAAGGACGTCCAATTCGAGTTGATGCTGACCATTGGGCTGGTGGTGATGGTGATGTTCCTCTTCCTGCGAAGCATCGCGGCCACGATTATTCCGAGCGTCGCCGTGCCACTTTCGATTGTGGGCACTTTCGGGGTGATGTACCTGGCGGGCTACAGCCTGGATAACCTGTCGCTCATGGCGCTCACGATTTCAACCGGGTTTGTGGTGGACGACGCGATTGTAATGATCGAAAACATCACCCGGTACATCGAGGAAGGCCATCCGCCGCTGGAAGCGGCCTTGAAGGGTTCCGAGCAGATCGGGTTCACGATTCTCTCACTGACCGTTTCGCTGATTGCCGTGTTGATTCCACTTCTGTTCATGGGCGACATCGTGGGGCGCCTGTTCCGCGAGTTTGCGGTCACGCTCGGCGTGACGATCCTGGTTTCCGCCTGCGTCTCGCTGACACTCACGCCGATGATGTGCGCGAAGCTGTTGCACCGGAGAGAAAGCTCGCAGCAGAGCCGCTTTTACCGGGTGTCGGAAAATTTCGTCAACCGGCTCATCCACTGGTACGACGAGACGCTGCAAGTGGTGCTGCGGCACCAGACAGCGACGCTGGTCGTCACGGTTTCCACGCTGGCTCTGACCATCCTTCTCTACTACTACGTTCCGAAGGGGTTTTTCCCTGTGCAGGACACCGGCGTGATCCTCGGCGTGTCGGACGCCGAGCAGGCCGTTTCGTTTTCGGCGATGTCGGCGCGCCAGCAGGCGCTGGCCGCGGTGATTCTGAAAGATCCGGACGTGGTGAGCTTGTCGTCGTTCATCGGAGTGGACGGCACGAACATGACGCCGAATAGCGGCCGCATTCAGATTAACCTGAAGCCCCGCGATGATCGAAAATCGAGCGCTTCCGACATCATCCGCCGGCTGCAGCCGCAATTGGCGCAGGTCGAGGGAATCACGCTCTTCATGCAGCCGGTGCAGGACCTGAGCATCGAAGACCGTGTGAGCCGGACGCAATATCAGTATTCGATCGAGGACGCTGACGCCAAGGAACTTTCCGATTGGGCTCCCAAACTTGCCGACAAGCTCAAATCCCTGCCCCAGTTGCGCGACATCGCCACCGACCAGCAAGATCAGGGGTTGGAGGCAAATCTCGTAATTGACCGCGATACCGCCGCGCGACTGGGCATCTTGCCTGCGGCGATCGACAATACGCTCTACGACGCATTCGGCCAGCGGCAAGTGTCCACTATGTTTACGCAGTTGAATCAGTATCACGTGATCCTGGAGGTGGACCCGCGCTTTCAGCAGAATCCCGACGCGCTGAAAGACATCTACGTGAAATCGTCGAACGGGACTCAAGTTCCGCTCGGTACGTTTACTCGCATGGAGATGAAGACTTCGGCGCTCGCGGTCAACCATCAGGGTCAGTTTCCGGTGGTGACGCTCTCTTTCAACCTCGCGCCCGGTGGATCTCTGGGCGACGCGGTGGACGCGATCAAAAAGGCGGAGCAGCAGATCAATTTGCCGGTCTCGGTGCATCCGAGCTTTCAAGGAATGGCGGAGGCGTTTCAGGCTTCGCTTGCGAACGAGCCGCTGCTGATTCTCGCGGCGCTGATCACCGTGTATATCGTCCTGGGAGTTCTGTACGAAAGTTACATTCACCCCGTGACGATTCTTTCGACGCTTCCTTCCGCGGGCGTGGGAGCGATTCTGGCGCTGCTGGTCTGCCGAACGGACTTCAGCGTAATAGCGTTGATCGGTATCATTCTGCTGATTGGCATCGTGCAGAAGAACGCCATCATGATGATTGATTTCGCGCTAGACGCCGAGCGCAAGGAAGGGAAGTCGCCGGAGGAGGCGATTCACCAGGCGTGCCTGCTGCGTTTTCGACCGATTATCATGACCACGATGGCGGCGCTGCTCGGCGGAGTGCCGCTCGCGCTGGGGACGGGCACCGGATCGGAACTGCGCCGCCCACTCGGCATCAGCATCGTTGGTGGCTTGTTGATCAGCCAGGTTCTGACGCTTTACACAACCCCGGTCGTTTATCTGGCGTTCGACCGCCTTGCAAAACGGCTGGAACGCTATCGCGTGGGCAATCGAGCCGCATCGGAAGCCACGGCGGATTAAGGGAGACGGACCGCAACCTAGATGAATTTCTCCGCTCCATTTATTCGCAGGCCGATCGCCACGTCGTTGCTGACTGTCGGGATCGTGATGGCGGGCGCCGTTTCCTACCGCTTGCTTCCCGTTGCGCCGTTACCGCAGGTGGAGTTCCCCACGATTTCGGTGGGCGCGGGTCTGCCGGGAGCGAGCCCGGAAATCATGGCGTCGTCGGTGGCGACGCCGCTCGAGCGCCAATTCGGAAAGATTGCGGGAATCACTGAAATGACCTCAAGCAGCTTGGCTGGGTCGACGTCGGTCACGCTGCAATTCGACCTCAACCGAGATATCAACGCCGCCGCGCGCGACGTTCAGGCGGCCATCAATGCAGCCTCCGGGCAATTGCCGGCAAATCTTCCCAGCCTGCCGACCTACAGAAAAATTAACCCCGCCGATTCGCCCATCATTATTGCGGCCGTGCGATCGGATGTGCTGCCGTTGAGCCGGCTGTACGACGTCGCGGATTCGATTATCGGGCAGAAGCTGTCGCAGATAAAGGGCGTCGGCCAGGTGACCGTCGGCGGAAGCGCCCGTCCGGCCGTGCGCATCGAATTGAACCCGGCCATCCTGGCCAACTATGGCATCGGCCTGGAAGATCTGCGAACCGCCCTCGGCCTGGTGAATTCGAACGAGCCGAAGGGAGATGTGTCGAACGGGCTGGTGCGCTGGACGCTGACCGACAACGACCAGTTATTCGACGCCAATCATTACCGTCCGCTGGTAGTCGCGTATCGCAACGGAGCGCCGGTGCGGCTTGGAGACATCGCGACGGTGCAAGACTCGGTCGAGGACATTCGCACCGCGGGGCTCGAAAACGGCAAGCAGTGCATCGTGCTCCAGGTTTATCGTCAGCCGGGCGCCAATATTGTCGGAACGGTGCAGCGGATTCGCGACGCTCTGCCGCTGCTGCAAGCATCCATTCCGGCTTCGATCGAGGTTGTGGTCGCGTCCGACCGCACTACCACCATTCGCGCATCCGTGACGGACATCCAAATCACGCTGCTGATCACCGTGGTGCTGGTAATTTTGGTCATTTTCATTTTCCTGCGAAATGTGTGGTCAACGTTGATTCCGGCGATCGCCGTGCCCGTCTCGCTCGTGGGGACGTGCGGGGCGATGTATTTGCTCGGCTACTCGATCGACAACCTGTCGCTGATGGCGCTGACGATCTCGACCGGCTTCGTGGTGGACGACGCTATCGTCGTTATTGAGAACATCACGCGGTATCACGAGACCGGCCTTTCGCCGCTCCAAGCTGCGCTGCGCGGCTCGAAGGAGATTGGCTCGACGGTGCTTTCCATGAGCCTGTCGCTGATCGCTGTTTTTATTCCCATCTTGCTGATGGGCGGCATCGTCGGGCGCTTGTTCCGCGAATTTGCCCTCACGTTGTGCGTGACGATCTTGCTCTCGCTGGCCGTTTCGTTGACGGCGACGCCCATGATGTGCGCGAAATTTCTGCGGCCGATCAGCAAGGAAGGGCACAACTGGATTTACCGGCTGAGCGAGCGGGGATTCGATCGCCTCGCCGCGGCGTATGAACGCGGGCTCCGGCGGGTACTCAATCACCAGCCCCTGACGCTCGGCGTGACCATCGCAACCATCTGCGTGAATGTGATCCTTTTCATTGTGATTCCCAAAGGATTCTTCCCGCAGCAGGATACGGGCGCGCTCGGCGGCTCGATTCAGGCGTCGCAGGACATTTCCTTCGATGCCATGCGCGTGAAGCAGCGGCAATTCAGCGATATCGTGATGGCCGACCCTGCCGTCAGCAGCCTGGTTTCATTCGTCGGCGGCGGTGCGATCAATACGGGACGTGGCTTCATCTCGCTGAAACCCCTCTCTGAGCGGAAGATCAGCGCGGACGAGGTAATCGGGCGGCTGCGCAAGAAACTTTCTGTCGTGCCCGGTGCGACGCTTTTTCTTCAGGCGCAGCAGGACATTCGCGTCGGTGGGCGATCGAGCAATTCGCAGTATCAATTCACGCTGGAGACGGAGAATTTGGCGGACCTGGAAACGTGGGCGCCACGGATGATGGATAAGTTGAAGACCTTGCCTGATTTGAAGGATGTTTCGACCGACGAGCAGGACAAGGGCCTTCAGGCGCAGCTCGTGATCGATCGTGACACGGCCTCCCGGCTCGGGATCGACGCGCAGACGATCGACAACACGCTCTACGACGCATTTGGGCAGCGGCAAGTCTCGACGGTATTCACGCAGCTGAACGAATATCACCTGGTGATGGAAGTGGATTCGGCCTTCCAACAGAATCCGGATGCGCTCAAGGGCATCTACGTCAAGTCATCGAATGGGACGCAGGTGCCGCTCGGCACGTTTGCTCAATTTCTGCCGCGCACGTCCGTGCTGGCCGTGAACCATCAGGGCCAGTATCCCGCGGTGACGCTTTCGTTCAATCTGGCGCCGGGCATTTCGCTGGGAAACGCAGTGAAGGAAGTCGAAGCGGCGGCCCGCGAAATCGGACTTCCCGGTTCGATCCGAGCGACCTTTCAAGGCACGGCTCAGGCGTTTCAGGCTTCGCTTGCGAACGAACCGCTGCTGATTCTCGCGGCGCTGATCACCGTCTACATCGTTCTCGGTATTCTTTACGAAAGTTACATTCACCCGATCACGATTCTTTCCACGCTCCCGTCTGCGGGCGCGGGCGCCATCCTCGCGCTCATGATCTGCCGCATGGATCTGAGCGTGATCGCCATGATCGGCATCATTTTGTTGATCGGCCTCGTGGTGAAGAACGCGATCATGATGATTGATTTTGCGTTGGAAACGGAACGCAGGGAAGGGAAGCCGCCCGTGGAAGCGATTTACAAGGCGTGCTTGCTGCGTTTTCGCCCGATTATGATGACCACGATGGCGGCGTTGCTGGGAGGCCTGCCTCTCGCGCTTGGCACCGGAACCGGCTCGGAATTGCGCCGTCCGCTGGGCATCAGTATCGTCGGCGGCCTGATCGTGAGCCAAATGCTGACACTATTCACCACTCCGGTCGTCTATCTGTATATGGATCGGCTGCGTCTTCGACTGGCGCGCCGGAAAGAGAAGCCGGCTTCGGCGCCAACCGACCATGTTCGTCCGGATCTTCGGCCGTCCTCTTTGCCCGATTCCACACTCGGATAACGCGGCTGCGTCGCAGGTGAGATTCGGCCTGCCGTCGTACATGATTCTCCAGATTTCCTCTTCAGGTGATCCTTGCTATTTTGGTGCCGTGGATCGAGTCCTCATTTTCGATCATCGAGCAAAATCTTCGAGCGCTTCGACATTTCTTCCGGTGCTGTGGCGAATGCATCGCGGGCGATCATTCCTCCTGAGACTCCCCGCCTCTTGCATTCGCAAAGGACGAGCCGCCTGTCTGCAGCCCAAGTGAAGATCGCTGCGCGCTTTCACGTGGGTATGGTCCATCGAGCGGCCTCGGTGATTTCGCAGCTGTGATGCAATTTTTAGGTTGCACGTCGTTGTCGTTTGCCCCTCAGGAGTGCGCCCGTAGCTCAGCTGGATAGAGTCCGCCTGCGGCGGAAACCAGAAGGTCTGATGTTTGAACTCGCCAGGCGCGCCATTGTTCTATGTATTTCGTCTACGTTCTCGGTAACACGGCGACCCAAAAGCATTACACGGGATTCACCACTGACCTGGTGCAACGTCTAGGCCAGCACAATTCTGGTGTCACCAGGTCCACAAAGAATCGGGGCCGGTGGGGGCTCCTGTATTCGGAGGAGTTCGCGACTCGTCCGGAAGCAATGCGGCGAGAACGCTTCTTGAAAAGTGGAAAGGGACGCGAGGAGTTGCGGCGGATTCTCCGCGTCAATGCGCGTGGTTCATCGTAGCGGCTTCGGCGATTTCTCAGCTGTGATACAATTTTTGCGTTGCACCTCGTTACTGCTTGCGAGTGCGCCCGTAGCTCAGCTGGATAGAGCGTCTGGCTACGAACCAGAAGGTCCGGTGTTCGAATCACCGCGGGCGCACCATTTCCCCAATGAAAACGCATGTTTCTGAAAGTCGCTCCGAACGGAGCCTATACCAAGAGGATTGTTGGTATACGTTTGGCAGGGCAGGGGGGAAAGTTTGCGAAGTCTGCGAAAAACAAATCAGGCGGGGCGGCTATTTCGGTTTGGAATGGCAAGCCGCATCACCCTTATGGGTCCAGATAAACGTCTGATCTACGGCCGGAATGCCTCGGAAGTAAGATTCTTTGCACTTTGAAATTCCAAGAGGGATTTTGAACGTAACCCAAATACTGATGTCTAGCGTCCTGTACTGAGAAGGGTTGTCGTGGACGATTTGATTCAAGATGCAAGTGGCTGTCGTTTTGGCTCCAGGATCGAGACTGTCTACGAAGTCCGTTGGAGCCACGACCGAGAAGCCTCGCCTGAAACCGCCGTTTCCCACTATGACGTTTTCGATACCACAATGGGGCTCTACCTGACGAATGGCATACGCGCTGGTGTTTTGAACAGAGAATTGCTCGGTAAACGGGTTATGCGGGTCCTGAGATGCATACGGTTCGATGGCAAGACTTGGCTTTAAGGTAATGTAGGACAAGAGTGTCGCTATGCATGCGATCACGGCCCAGCCGACTTTGCGAACCTTCTTTAACCAAACCCATATTTGATTGGGCTTTTGGGATTCCGTTAATCGTGCGGCATTTTCGCGACGCTTCTTTTGCCGCCTCGTTTCTCTTGGATAACGTTTCATGCCCTAGCCGAGTTCAGCGGGTGTCGCCGTCGCCACTCCGCACGCGCTTCACGGAGTTGCACGGTCCAAACTTCCAGCGGCGGTTTCCCGAAGTTCTGTTTTCGAGAGCACAGGAAGGCGCAACTCTGGCCGTATTCGATTAGTTCGGGGTCTAAGAGTTTGCGGAGCCGCGCACGAATCGCGTCAACGTCCAGGGCGGCTTCGGTGGCGAGATGGGACAGATCGGAAGCCCATGCCCCGAAAATTGTTCAGCCCCTACTAG
>JARLGK010000045.1 GCA_031296075.1 Candidatus Acidiferrales bacterium | reverse complement strand
CCACTTGGTGCAGCACCTTCAACCGCTCCCGTTCTCTCGCGCTCAACTCGATCCGCTCCGTTTCCATCCCGCCTCCCACCCAGGATGAAACCGGACATTTCTACTTTGCACAAACCGGACATTCTCATTTTGCGGCGACACAGCAGAGAAAGGCGCTGCGGCCGGAGCGAATGCCGGCCGCAGCACCGCGAGATTTACGGCAGGGAGAACACGTACACGGTGTCCGAGGCGACGATGGCCACATACTGCTTGCCGTTCTTGTCCGCGAAGGTCATGGGATTTGCGTTGGCGTCCTTTTCGAGCTTGGTGACCCACAGCTCCTTGCCCGTCTTCGAATCGAAGGCGCGGAAGCGATGGTCCGAAGTGGCGCCGATGAAAACAAGGCCGCCGGCGCTGGTGATCGGGCCGGCACTGCCGCCGTTACCGGTGTTCTGCTTGCCTTCCGGCAGACCTTCGGTGATCCCCAGCGTGGTTTGCCAAGCGATTTCGCCGGTGTTGCCGTTGACGGCGGTCAGGCGTCCCCACGGCGGTTTCTGGCAGGGCCAGTTGCCGAGCACTTTGCCTGTCGCGTCCTTGCCGGGAGCGCTGAAGCCGGCGTAGGGGCCGGGGCCGACGATGCTGGCGCGGTCATATTCCTGCGTCGAGCCCTCCGTGCCGCGGCCGTAAACCTGACCGGCTTTTTTCTTTTCGATCCAGCCCATTAGAGACATGTCGTGAGTCTGCACAAAAATGTATCCGTCCTTCGGATCGATGGACGTGCCGCCCCAGTTGGAGCCGCCGGTTCCGCCCGGGAATTGAATGGTGCTCTTTGGAGGCGTGCCATCTTCGTGAAACATCCAGGGCGTGAACGGTCCATGGTTGTCGAAGCCGCCGCTCTTCTCGGAGAGATCGTGGCAGGCTTTCGCGTGATCGGCGTTGGTGTCGTCCGCGGTGACGATGTCGTCGGCTTTGTATGTGGTTCGCGCGAGAGCAGGCGGCTTCACGGGAAAGGGCTGCGTGGGCGAATACCACTCGCCGGGCACGCTGCCCTGGGGAACGGGACGTTCCTCGACGCCGAACACGGGCTTGCCGGTGTCGCGGTTGAGGATGAACATCCATCCAGCCTTGCCGATGATCTCGAGCGCGGGAACCTTCTTACCGTTGACCTTGAGGTCGAGCAGGCTTGGTCCCGGCGGCAGATCGGAATCCCACAGGTCGTGATGGATGGTCTGGAAATACCATTTGAGCTTGCCCGTGGTTGCGTCCACGGCGACGACGGAATTTGCGAAAAGGTTCGCGCCCGGCCGGTCTCCGCCGTAATAGTTCGGAGAAGGTCCGCCGATGGGCATGTAAACCGTGTTGGTCTTTTCGTCCGCGGTCATGTACCAGCCCCAGACGTTTGTGCCGGAGCGGCCGTCCCAACCATTGTCGAGCCAGGTTTCGTGACCGATTTCACCCGGACGCGCGACGGTGTGAAAAGTCCAAAGGAGTTGGCCGGTGATCGCGTCGTAAGCGCGCGTGTCGCCCGAAGGCCCCCTCGGCAATTCGCCGACGCTGGCGCCGAGCAGGGCGATGTTCTTGAAGATCGTGGGAACGCCGTTGTATCCGACAGTCAGCTCAGCAATTCCGCCGGTGGCAAAGGTGGGCACGAGTTTTCCGGTGGCGGCGTCGAGCGCAATCAATTTGCGGTCGAGAGTGGTGAAGATGATTCGCGGCGCGTTTGTGCCATCTCCCGGCCAGTACGCAACGCCTCGCGAAGATGCCTGGCTGGCGGCCAATTCGTAGTGCCAGATTTCCTCGCCGGTTTGGGGATCAACGGCGAGAACTTTGTTGCCGGCGGAAAGATACATGACTCCGTTGACCGCGATGGGCGTGACTTCGAGGCCGCCGCGTTCGACGAGTTTCATGGTCCAGACCTGGGTCAGCTTGGTGACGTTTTTCGTATCGATCTGGTTGAGCGCGGAATAGCCCGTGCTCGCGGGATCGTGGCGGTACATCGGCCAGTCGCCGGCGCCTTTTTGCGCCTGGGCTGCCGCACCGAACGCCGCGGCAAAAAGCGCGGCGAGACATCCAATTCGAGCCATCCTCAAAACACAATTGGAGCGCATCAATCGAATCCCCCCTTGCAAGTCGCGGTGAATATTATCAGTAATTACTATGGGACGCGCGAATTCTTGTGTGGGTTACGTGGACCTATGGCCATAGGCGGGGCAGGAAGGCAGGCACGCGCCGCGCGTAATCTTCAAATTTCGCGCCGAAGGTCGTGCGCAGCAGATTTTCCTCCGCGCGGATGCGAATCGCGGTGCCAACCGCGAACACCATAACCGCGCCGACGAGAGCCTGCCACCGGCTGACGCAAAGGCCGATCGCTATCAACATGCCGAGCATGGCGAGATAAATCGGGTTACGAACGACGGCATAAGGGCCCTGGCTAACCAATTCGTGGCCTTCGATTACGCGCGCCATGAGCGCCCAGTGCCTGCCGAGGGCGCGCGCCGCCGCCCAACAAAACCAGGTCGAGGCAATGGTGAGCGCGATCGCGAGCGCTGCAACAATATCCTCCGTGGACACCGAGATAGGGGCGAGCGGAGAGAAGTACGGGCGATAAAATGCGAAGCAGACCGCGTAGGCGGCGAGCTGCAGTAGAAACCCGAGCGTTGATCTTGGGTCGCGCCGGGCGTCGCCCTTGGCCGCGCCACGCTTGCCGACGATTAGGATCACACCGAATCCGATCCATCCGGCGGCCATAACGAACGCAGCGATTTCGGTGGGCTGGCCGGCCCGCAAGGTCAATGGCATGGCGCGAGCGCTTTCACGCGAGGGCTTTTTTCAGCATGACGATTTGGCCTGCGTGGTACAGATCGTGCTGCAACACGCCGTGCAGAACCTGGTAGCACGAGTAGTCCGGGCCGGCAGCCTTCCGTTCCAGTTCCTCGTCGCTCAATCCCTTTACGGAGGCGCGCAAGCGACGGCGGCTTTCGACGAGATTCTCGAGCGCGCGTTTCCATGCGGTATCGCTGACTTCCCACACGGGCGGCCAATCGCGCTCCGCTGTAATTTCCACAACTTCGCCGGCCAACCGGTGCTGCGAGATAGTGTTCCATGCGCCGATGTGATGCACCAGCTCCCAGATCGAATGCGCGCCGCGGATCGGGTGCTTCGACGCGTCTTCCGCGGAAATGCCGTCGAGCACGCTCATGAGGCTGGGGCCGTGCCATGCGTCGCCCGAGAATGCGCGGTCCATTTGATCGAGAATCCTGTGAATTTCGCTCATCGGTGCGCTCCGAAGAAAAGCCTAGGTCAACTGCCAGGACATGGCAAGGGGTTGACGGGTCAAAAGAGCTTGTCGGAATCGAGCAGGATGGTGTCCGGACCGTCGTTCACGAGCTCGACGGACATGTACGCTTGAAATACACCGGTTTCGACGCGGACATGCAGCGCCTGCAGCGCGCGCACAAATTCCTCGTAGCCCGCCTGCCCCTGTTCGGGAGGAGCGGCCCCGAGAAAACTGGGGCGCCGCTGGCCGCGCGCATCACCATAGAGCGTGAATTGCGATACAGCCAGAACGGCGCCGCCGGTATCGAAGAGTGAGCGGTTCATCTTTCCCTGCTCGTCGTCGAAGATTCGCAGCTGCGTAATTCTTCGCGCCATCGCGGCCGGCGTCTCGGGGGAGTCCTCGCGCCCGACGGCGATCAACACGACAAGACCTGCCTCGATTTCGCCCGTCACGCGGCTGTCGACCACGACTCGCGCGTGCGTCACGCGTTGAATGACCGCTCGCATCGGGATGATTCTACATTGAGTGCGAGTCAGACGTGACTGTGAGATGAATGGGCGGCGCGTTGCCAAGCATTGACACCGGGCGTAGCGGTGCTACGCCCCTACAAATGCATTGCGCGCCGTCGATTGCGGTGAATGGGCGACGGGGCGCCAAGAATTTGTGCCGGGCACGGCGTGCCGTGCCCCCACGAAGATAAAGACAAAGCGCGAGGCAGCGCGCCGGCGTGTTGACCGAAGTGGGGACATGCGATCAGACTTCAGGTTCGTGACCATGAGCGAACCGATTGTCCCATCTTCCCCGTCGAAGCGCTGGCTGACGCGCGGAGTTCTCGGCATAGGTCTGGCCAGCCTTTTCTCGGATTGGGGGCACGAGGCCGCGACCTCGATTCTCCCCGCGTTTCTTGCGAGCCTGGGCGCACCGGCGGCCGCGCTGGGCGTGATCGAAGGCGTTTCCGACGGGCTGTCGAGCTTTGCAAAGCTCGCGGGCGGCTTCATCGCAGACCACCCAAGATGGCGAAGACCGACCGGCATCGTCGGCTACTTCGCGACGGCAATCACTACGTTCGGTTACGCGTTCGCGCATAGCTGGCCGGCCATTCTGATACTTCGCGGATTCGGATGGATGGGGCGCGGCAGCCGCGGGCCGTCGCGCGATACGCTGCTGGCGGATTGCGTCGCGCCGGAGCAGACCGGCCGCGCTTTCGGTTTCGAGCGCGCGATGGACACGCTCGGCGCCGTGCTGGGACCGCTGTGCGCCACGCTGCTGCTGGGAACTTTGGGCGCTCGCGGCGTCATGCGCTGGACACTCCTGCCCGGTCTGACGGCCGCGCTGGCCTTCGCATTGCTCGCGCCGAGCGCGAAAAAAGTTGAGGGCCGTCACGAATCGGGAGTTCCAGCAACGATTACGGCCCGATTCGCGCAACTCCCGAAGATTTATTGGCGCTACCTTGCGGGAGTGTTTGCTCACGGCATAGGAGACTTTGCGCCGACGCTGTTGATTCTGCGCGCCAGCCAGATTCTAACGCCGCGCGTGGGCGCCGGCCGGGCTGCGGCCATATCGGTCGGGCTTTACACGTTTCACAATCTTATTGACGCTGCGGCATCGTATCCCGCCGGCGCGCTCGGCGATCGAATCGGGAAGCGCGGGCTGCTCGCACTCGGATACATCGTCGGCGTGATCACCTACGCAGGCTTCATTTTCGAACCGCCCACAATTCCGATTTTGGTGGTACTTTTCGGGCTTGCGGGCATCCACGACGCCTTTCAGCAGTCGCTCGAGAAGTCGCTGGCTGCGGAGCTGCTGCCACGCGGAGTTCGGGGAACGGGCTTCGGAGTTCTGGCCACGGCGAACGGCATCGGGGATTTTGTGTCCAGCGTTGCGGTCGGGTCGCTATGGTCGCTGGTGAGTCCCGCAGCGGGATTCTTGTACGCAGGAATATTTGCATCGCTGGGGGCAATCCTGATCTATTCGTCTCGCGGGAGCGGCAGCTGACGTCTTCTATAGAGGAAGTTGCAGCGGCGTGCCGCGCTCTTCATTCACTCGCACCGTCGCGGCGGAATCGAGATCGGCGACTGCCAGCGTGCGGTGGCTGCCGTCGGCGGTGATATACACGATGCGGTCCTTCATGCGCGTGAAGGCCACGGCTTCGACCCGCGTGCCATTCCGAAGCACGAGCGTGAACTGGCCCACGTCCGGCAGCGGCGCTTGTTCCTCCGGAGCGGGCTGCGCGGCAGCTTGCTGGCTGCTTTCCTGCGAAGGCGGAGTTGCCTGCACGACGATGATCTGCGGCTGTTGCGCCGGCTGCTCGGCCGGAGCAGGGCCTTTGCTTTGTCCAGTGGGCTGGATGTGCTATAAACATCGGGCCGAGAAGCCGAGATGGAACAGCCAGAATTGGCGAACGGAACGTCGGATAGAGCGGCCAGTTTGCCAGCGAAGTCGAATGAAGCGGCGCTCGTGTCGCGCGGGGAGCCGGAACTGGCGATGAGCTACTGCCCGCGCTGCTCGGCGCGTCTTGCGGCGCGGAGTTGCAAGCTGATTTGCCCGGGTTGCGGCTACTATATGTCCTGCTCGGATTTTTACTGAGAAGAGAGTATTGAGAAGAGAGCGCGTCCTGCCGAATGCGGGCAGCGATTTTTTCAAGGCACACATACCACAGCAAATTTGAAGATTTTCAGGAGGCGCGAACGTGGCACTGCGAATGACGGATCGGGAAGTGAGTGGAGTGAGTGTGCTCGATATCGAGGGGCGCATCGTGCTGGGCGAGGAGAGCAACGCGTTCCGCGAGAAGGTGAAGGGCCTGCTGGCGGCGGGCAAGAAGAAGATCATATTGAACCTCGCGCAGGTCGGCTACATCGATAGCGCCGGTCTGGGCACCCTCGTGGCCACATTCCACAGCGCGCGCTCGCAGGGCGCCACGCTGAAGCTTGTGAACCTCGGCTCGAAATTCAAAGAAGTGCTGCAAGTGACGAAGCTGATGACCGTCTTCGACACATACGATACAGAGGCTGCGGCAATCGCGAGCTTCGCGAAGTAGGCGTTAGCTCGTAAACCTGGCCCGTTCGTGGCGGGACGGTTCGCGGGAATTTTTCAACGCGCGGCTCGGGCATGTCCCGGGACCGCGCGTAGCCGTTCTTGGCGGCTGCCCGGTCCCTTCTCTTCCTTGTTATCCTTCGATCCGCCCTTCCACTCGAAAGATCGCGACTCCGCTGAGAAGCTTCGGATAGAAGTCCGTGGATTTTTGCGGCATCACGTCGCCGCCGAGCGCGATCTTGGTTACCTGCTCGACGCGAACCGGATTCAGCAGAAACGCCAGTTGCGCTTCGCCGCGGTCCACGGCCGCAAGCGCCGCATCCATCTCCCGCTCGTAGCTGAGATTTTTTTCGGCGGCGACGGCTTCGACCGTGATTCCCAGCCCTTTCTCCAGAATCAAGCGATGCAGCAGCACGACGTCCAGCCCCCGCTGCGCTTCGGAAATTTCCGGGAGCAGAGTCTCCAGATCCGCTTCACGGCGCAGCGCGAACAAGTAGAACGCGCCGCTGCCGGAATGAATCGCGCCGGGGTACACGCCGATCGCCCGGCGGCCGTGATTGGGCCGCTCGAGATCCTTGCGGAACTCGGTGTAGGCCGAGGCGCGCTCTTCCGCATCAGCGAACGGATAGGAGTACCAGTCGAAGTGCGGCGCGAGGTTCTTGCGGAATCGCTCGAAATCGAGATTCGCGAGCCGCGAGACCAGCCGGTGCGTGGGCAGAATCGTGAGTCCCCTCGAATACGTGTTAATGAAGGTCGCCATGGCGAATTCGGACGCGGCCATGGGATCGCTCTTGCCGGGGCGCGCGCGGCATTCGTTGCGATAGTTCAGCGCCGTCTCGTAGCGATGATGGCCGTCGGCGATCACCAGTTTCTTCTCCAGCATCGCGATCTGAATGCGCTTCGCGAAAGCGGGATCGGACACCGGCCACAGGCGATGCGTCACGCCGAATTCGTCACTGAGTTCGTTCGGAGCGCTCGTCCGGGCAATCTGCTCGAGCCAGGTGTCAATTTGGCGCGCGCGGTCGTCGTAGAGGAGAAAAAGCTGGCCGGTCTGCGCGCGTGTGCGCCGCAGCAGCTCGATGCGGTCGGCTTTGGGGCCCGATAAGGTGTGTTCGTGGCGAAAGACGACCTGCGCGTCGTAGTCCTCCACGCGCGTGAGTGCGATGAAGCCGATCCTGACCTTTCGCGTGTGCGCTCCGGGGACTTCGAAATCCTGAGAATAGACGTAGATGGCCGGCGTGGCATCCTGCGCCAGAATTTTCGCGGCGATCCATTCGTCGATCGTCCTCGCGGCGCGCGTATAGACGTTGTTCTGGGGCGAATCGTCCGGCAGGGCGCGGCCTTTTTCGACGGCGATCAGGTTGTAGGGGCTCGCGGCGTAGTAGGCGTCCTGCATCGCGGGAGTGATTTTGTCGTACGGCTGCGTGAGCACGTCCTTCAGCGCGATGCGGTTCGTATCGTAGCGGTATGCGCGAAAGGGTTGAATTTCAGCCATGAGGGCCTCGGGATGAAATTGTGCACCGTGCGGAACAGGATATTGTATCAGCGGCGCGCGTCCACGCCAAAAGGCGGTCGAATGCACTTGAAACGAGGGGCCACTTACGTGCGGGAGCGCGACTAGAAATTTACGCGGGACGCCAGAATTGCGGAGTCGGCGCGACGAATTCGATGCCGACGCGGGCTTTGCCGCAGACGCGCTTGCCGACGTGGATGACGCGGCATTCCTGCTCCGCCTGATTGCGCATGTTGGTTAGAAACAGCCGCTGGCCGTGCGCGACGACGGTCTCAAGCGAGAGCGAACAACCGTTCTCATGCGCGTCGATGGTTTCGGCCTCTTCGTGGAACGGCTGCTTGTCCGCGTCCGAACCATAGATGAGCAGGGACACGCTGTGGGAATGGCGCAATCCCTCGCGGCGGTCGGCGCCCTCATGCGCCTTGTCGCTGGCGCGATCGGCCGAAGGCGCGGGATCTTCCCCGCGGGACCGCTGTCGCTCGGCCTGCCTCAATGCTTCCCAGATGCGGCTCAATGAATTCTCCCGCCCGCCTATCGGGTTTTCACCCGTGCGCCAACAATAGCGTCGCGGACGCGGTGCGCGTGAAACAGCCTCTCGCGAAGTTTCCTTTCGGTTACGGGGGAGGCGCTGGAAAGAATCGAGGCGCGCCGTGACATCGGCCGGGGCGCCGCTTACAATTGAGAAATCGCGCGCGAGTGACGGGACAGATCACGAATCAGTTCACGAAACAGTTTACGAAACAAATGGCGGACACCACAGACAATCAGGGCGGCAGATTTTCGGAAGTGCGGGCGCTGGTATTCGATCTGGATGGAACGCTCATCGATTCGAAGCTCGACCTGGCGCTTTCGATTGACGCGACGCTCAAGCATATGGGCCGCGCGTCGCTGCCGCACGAGAAGATCTACGGTTACGTAGGCAACGGAGCGGCAGTGCTGGTGCGTCGCGCGCTCGGCGACGCCGTGACGGACGCCGAGGCTGAGGAAGGGCACCGCTACTTTCTCGCTTACTACCGTGAACACATGCTCGATAACACGGTCACGTATCCCGGGGTGCGCGAGGCGCTCGAGCTGTTGAGCCGGCATCCGATGGCTGTGCTGACGAACAAACCGGTGCGGTTCAGCGAACGGATACTGGAGGGCCTGGGCCTGTCGCGCTATTTCCGGTACGTGTATGGCGGCAACAGTTTCGAAACGAAGAAGCCCGACCCGGAGGGCATAAACATGATACTGCGCGACCTGGCGATCGTGCCGCGCGAAGCCATGATCGTCGGCGATTCCGACGTGGATGTGCGAACCGCGCGGAATGCCGGTACGTGGATTTGCGGCCTCAGCTACGGCCTCGGCCTCGAGGGGCTGCGCGTGCATCCGCCGGACCTGATGCTCGACAATCTTGCCGAACTCCCAGCCCATCTCAACGGGCGGCGCGCTTGAGCTGCTCGTCATGGAAGCGACGGAAACCGTCTCCACTCCGCTAGCGTAGGGACATCCAATAATGAAGAACCGTGAACGGTTGGGGATCCGGGCACGTATTCAAATTATGAGGGGGTTAGTCCATGCACCCGGACGCCCTTGGATTCCGTCCATGGGCTTTGGGGACGGCAGTGTAGAATCGCGTGAGTCGCGTACGGGGCACGCGATCGAGGAGCGGACGAATGAAGATCACTCGGATTCTGGCGGCACTGGCATTGCTGGCGGGGGCGCTAGCTGCGAGCCTGGTAGCAGTGCGCGCGGAACAGAACCAAGTCTGGACGGGGTCGCTCGTGGATGCTTCCTGCTATTTGACCGACGACTCGCAATCGGGCAACGAGCACATGGGAATGAAGGAATGCGGCAAGGCTTGCCTGAAGATGGGCCGCCCGGCTGGAATCGTGACGCCAGACAAGAAGTTCTTCGTGCTGGTGGCTCCCTCGCCCGACATCGCGGAATATGTAGGGCAGCCGATTCGCGTCACCGGAAAACTGAGGAACGGCTCAATCCTGGTGGACAAGCTCGAGGTAAAGAAGCCAACTGGTTGGGTGGCCGTAAAACTTAGCGCGATGATGTAATCCCTACGCCTTTAATCGCACGACATGATTGGCACAACAAGGGGAAATGGGACCGGGGGAATGGGGATGAGCTTGCGCGGAAAGTTTCTGTGGGCGTTTGCGCTGTTCGTGGTCGCGGTCGCTTGTGTGGTGGTCTACGCGCGGTTCATCAGGATCCCGAATAACGTCGCGTACGTCAGCGAAGAGGACGGCGGAATCGCGGTCATCGACGTGAACACGCTGCAACTGATCAAGCGAGTTCATCCCAAGGACACCGCGCCGCGGGGAATCGGCATCACCTTCGACGGAAAATTTCTTGTGACCGCCAACAAGAACACGGCCGACGCGAGCGTGTTTGATACGCGCGGCCTGAGGCTCGTCCGGCGAATCGCGATCGGAGACAATCCCGAGTTCATCAAGTTGAATCCGAGCGGCACGTCGCTTTTTACCTCGTACGAGCCGGGTTCGACGGCCGGACCGCCCGTGGAGTCTGCGGTAGGTGAAGAGGACAACGACACAAACGAGCCGCCCGCGCAAATCATGGAGTTTCATGTGCAGGATTGGTCGCGCGTGCAGAGCTTCGTCGCGGGGAAAGAGACCGAAGGCCTCGAATTTTCGCCCGATGGGAAGCTTCTGATCGTCGCCAACGAAGCGCAGGACTCGCTCGGCGTGTACGACGTCGCGACGGGAAAGCTGATCCGCGAAATCAACCTCGGTTCGTACGGCAAGCGGCCTCGCGGAGTGAAGGTATCGCCTCAAGGGAATTCGTACGCGGTCACGATGGAGGGCTCGGGCACGCTGCTTTCGCTAGACCGCGATCTGAACGTGATTCGCTCGGTGGCCACGGCGGCCAAGCCGTACGGGGTCGCTTTCGACCGGCAAGGAAGCCGCATCTTCGTGGCCGCCGCCGCGGCTCGCAAATTTCAGGTGTATGCGGCGGACTCGCTGCAACTGCTGGGCGAAACTGCGGTCGGCCAGCGGTGCTGGCATTTCACGTTTACGCCCGACGATTCGAAAATCCTGCTGGCCTGCGGACGCTCGAACAACATCTACGCGATCGACGCAAAAACGTATCAGACGATTCGCGTTCTCGACGGATTTCATCTGCCCTGGGGCATCGTCACCTATCCGCGCGCTTATGGCAGCCTCGGCCTGCCATGAGTTCATCCCGGCCAACCGCAGAATGCTTGACAGCCGAAATTTCAGTGTGATAATCCGCATCGAATCGAACGCAATTGTGGGGGACTCCGTATGAAAGCAATCCGCCCGTTGTGTGTGGCTGCTCTGGGATTCTTCGCGTGTGTTCCGGCTGCGCTGTCGCAAATTCCGCGCGACCCGACGCCCGTCGTTTCGAAGACGTCCCCGGCGGACATCGCCAATGGAAAAATACTCTACGAGGCGACATGCTCGCGATGCCATGGTCTGGATGCCGGCGGCAGCGACGGTCCGAGCCTGCAGGGCGCTCCGGAAAGGCTGGGCGATGAGGCGATGGGCGGGATCATCCGCGGCGGAATTCCGGGCACGGGGATGAACGGCTTCGGCTCGCTCAGTGCCGACGAGACCGGACAAGTGATCGGTTATCTGCGGACTCTCGGCCACACGGCAGACGCCGAAATCGCGAAGGGCGATCCGGCCAAGGGCAAAACCGCATACGAATCGAGCGGTTGCGCCGGCTGTCATATCATCAGCGGAGAAGGCGGCGGCGCGGGTCCGGAGCTGACGCGAGTCGGCGCGATGCGCGGACCCAGCTACCTGCGCACCACTCTGCTGACTCCCGGCGCGATCCTGCCGAAGGAAGGCGGCGCGATGGAGCGCGGACGATTCACGCAATTTCTTTTCGTGCACGTCGTCACTAAGGACGGCCGCTCCGTCAACGGCACGCGCGTTTACGAGGACTCGTTTACGATCGAACTGAAGGACGCCGCGGGCCGATTCCATTCGTTCAAGAAACTCGAGCTGCAGAAGCTCGAAAAACTTCCGGGAAAGAGCGTGATGCCGAGCTTCAAGGACACGCTTTCCGCCACGCAGCTCGACGATCTGGTGGCGTACCTGTCCAGCTTGAAAGGCGCACAATGAGAGCCACCAAGTACGCGCTCGTTCTTTTCGTTTTCGCGGCCGCGCTGCCCGCGCTCGCACAGGTGCCGTATCAGCGCGTGGTGAACTCCGACAGCGAACCCGCCAACTGGCTTAGCTACGGCGGCAATTACTATGGCCAGCGCTTCTCGGGCCTCAAGCAACTCACTCCGCAGAACGTTTCCGGGCTGAAAATGGCCTGGGCGTATCAGCCGGTCCGTCCCGCCGGAAATGTGGAAACGTCTCCGGTGGTGGTCGACGGGATCATGTACGTCACCGAACCTCCCAGCACGGTGACGGCTCTTGACGCGCACACGGGCGCGAAGCTCTGGACGTGGTCGCCCATTTTGAAGAATGTGGTTGCCATCGGTCTTTTTCAGACCAATCGTGGCGTCGCGGTCCTCGACAACCGCGTGTACGTCGCGACGATCGACGCGCACCTGGTTGCGCTCGATGCGAAGACCGGCGCGGTGATCTGGAACACGGTCGTCGCCGACAACAAGATGGGATACGCGATCACGGGGCCGCCGCTCGCGATCGACGGGAAGGTGATGATCGGAACGGGCGGAAGCGAAGCGGCCGTTCGCGGCCTGCTTGATTGTTTCGATGCCAAGACCGGGAAACGCCTTTGGCGGATATGGACCGTCCCCGCGCCCGGCGAGCCTGAAGCCGCCACATGGGGCGGTTCGACGCCGGCCGGCGGCACTACATGGAACGCGGCGGCCTACGATCCGAAGCTCAACCTGGTTTATTGGGGCACGGGCAATCCTGCGCCGGACTGGAACGGCGACGAGCGTCAGGGTTCCAACCTCTATACCTGCGCACTTCTGGCGATCGACCCGGATGCGGGCAAAGTTAAATGGTATTTCCAATTCTCGCCGCACGAGACGCATGATTGGGACGCCTCGGAGCCGCCGATTCTTTTCGACGGCGTAGTGAAGGGCCAGCCGCGCAAGCTTTTGGGCTTCGCCAACCGCAACGCTTTCTACTATGTGCTCGATCGCGAGACGGGCGCATTCGTTGCCGGCATGCCCTACGCGAAGCAGACCTGGGCGAAGGGGCTCGATGAGAAAGGCCAGCCCATCGTCCTGCCCGATACGGGCCCGAGTCCTGAAGGGAATCTGGTGTTCCCCAGCATCACGGGCGCGATCAACTGGACCAGCAATTCTTACAGCCCGCTGACGAAGCTTTTCTATGTGGACGCGCGTGAAATGGGCTCCTACTTCGTGAAAGGCACCAACACCCATTGGGAAATGGGAAAATTTCCCATAGGCGCGGGCGGCGAACGCGCGCTCAGCGGCGACGATGCCTACGGCGCGATCCGCGCGCTCGAGGCCACGAGCGGAAAAATGAAATGGGAGTTTCGTTTGCACTCGCCGTCCTGGGTGGGCACGCTGGCCACAGCCGGCGGCCTGGTGTTTTCAGGATCGGATGAGGGCAATTTCTTCGCGCTCGACGCCGTGACGGGCAAGCCACTTTGGGACGTTTACCTCGGATCGTCCATCCGCTCGAATCCCGTCACCTTTTCGGTGGATGGGAAGCAGTACGTGTTCGTGACGGCCGGTACGACCTATTTCGTTTTCGGCCTGCCGTAGGCTGGGCGTTTACCGGCGGAAGGTACCCAACCGAGGGCCGTCCGCGTCTGAAGAACTTCAGGCGACCTTTTTTGCACCGCACATAACGAGAACATGCGAGGAGGCAAAGCAATGCTACGTGGACTTCTGCGATTTCTGTGCAGCGGAGCGATAGCGGTCCTGGCGGCGGGCGTTCTGGCCGGCACGCCAAGCCGGGCTGCGTCACAAGCCGCCGCGAACCCGTGCGACCGTGCGTGCCTCGATGGATTCGTCGATCAGTACCTGACGGCTCTGGCCGCGCGCGATTCCTCGAAGTTGCCGGTGGCGAACAACGTGCGGTTCACTGAGAACGGCACGATGCTCAATCTCAACGAGGGGTTGTGGGGAACGGCGAACGGACTCGGCAAGTTCCGACTCTACACGGACGATCCGGCGGCGGGCGAAGTGGGGTTTATCGGCGTCGTAAAGGAATGGGACCGGCCCGCGATTCTGGTGCTGCGGCTCAAGGTGGAGAACCGCAAGATCACGGAAATCGAAACGATCGTGAATCGCGACATCCCGGGCGCGACGGCGCTCGACAAAATCGCCACGCCCGATCCGGTGCTGACGGCAACGGTGCCTTTAGCGGAACGCGCCTCGCGCGAGGATTTGACCAGGATTGCGAACATGTACTTCTCGGGTCTCGAACGCGGTGACGGCAAAGGCGTCTATCCCTTCACGCCCGATTGCAACCGGATCGAGGGCGGCACGCAGACCACCAACAACCCCGCGCTCGACGCGCCCCGGCCCTACAGCTACCCGATTTTCAGCATGGGCTGCGAGGCGCAATTCAAGACGGGTTTCTTCAAGTTTGTCACGCGGATTCGCGACCGGCGATTCATGGTGGTGGACCGCGAGCGCGGGCTAGTTTTCGCGTTCGTGTTCTTCGACCACAACGGCACGGTGAAGACTCTCACGCTGAACGATGGCAGCGTGTTCCCGGAATCGCTGCGCCATCCGTTCACATGGGAAATCGGCGTCGTATTCAAGATCGAGAAGGGCAAGATCCGGTTTATTCAGGGCGTGCCGACGCAGGCGCAGTATGGATTGAAGTCCGGATGGGGCCCCGGAAGCGCGACGAAACGCGCTTCGTGGGCCGTCGAGCCGCCGCAACCGCCGTCGGCCTCGGGCAAAGGCGATTGCGACCGCAAATGCCTGAACGGTTTCATGAACAAATTCCGCGCCGCGTTGCTGGAGCACGATCCATCGCGATTGCCATTGGCGCCGAACGCCCGCTACACGGAAAACGGCCAGGACCTCAAAATCGGCGATGGGCTGTGGGGCACGCTCGACGGCTTCGGGAGTTACCAGCTCATGCTCGACGATCCCATCGCCGGAGAAGTGAGCTACTTCGGCACGACGGATGAAGGCGGCATGGGTGGAATTGTGGTGGCGCGCGTAAAAGTGGTTGACCGCAAAATCAGCGAGATGGAAGTGATCCTCACGCGGCAGGAAACCCGCGGCGGATTTACGCGCCCCGAAAATCTAACGGAGCCAAAGCCTGCGCTTCTCAAGGACCTCGATCCGTCTGATCGCCCGTCGCGCCAGCAACTGGCGGCCGCGGCGGACCTCTATTTTGAAGCTATCGAGAAGAGCGATGGCAGTCTCGCGCGTTTCGACAAGGATGTGACGCGCATCGAAAACGGCACGCAGACCTGCCCGTCGAATTTCGCGGGATCGAAGCTTGGAATGCTCGACTGCGAGAAGCAGCTCAATACGCATCTGTTCGAGTACATCACGCCGATCCGTCCCCGGCGATACATCACCGTGGACGAGCAAAAAGGATTGGTGCTGGGCGTGTTCATGTTCAACACGCCGGGGACGATCAAGTCGGTGGACGTGCCGGGCGTCGGCAAAGTCGATGAATCGGCTGCGGCGACGCGGCCGTTCAGCGAAGAAGTCGCTGAGCTGTTCAAAATCAAGGACGGCAAGATTCACGACGTCGTGGCCGTGATGGTCACGCTGCCGTACGGCGCGACATCCGACTGGACCCAGTAGCGCGTTCATTCACCTCCGTCGCAAGAATCCGGCGCGCGTGCGCGTGCAATCGAATTGACATTCCCTGACGCGGTGTCTATCGTGAGGCTGGTTTCGGTGGAGGCACACAAATGAAAAGGCAATCGAATTGGCTGTTGGGCGCCGCGCTGGCTTGCGCGAGCTTGTTTCTCGCCGGAAGCGCCGCCGCCCAGGTAACTCTCGAGGTGATGAATCCGCGGGGCGAAATTCCTCCGCCGAAGACTCTGGGCATCAGCCCGCGCGGCGGGAAACTCGACGGCAAGAAAATCGTGCTCATCGACAACGGCAAATTCGGCGCCGACAACTTCCTCAACGTCGTCGCGCAGCTCATCAAACAGAAATATCCCGGCACCACGGTCGTGATGTACCCGAAGCCTTCCGCGCAGACCATCACCGCTCTTCCCAAGTGGTATCCCACGGTGAAGCAGCAGGGCGATCTTTTCGTTTTCGGTGTCGGCGATTGAGGGAGCTGCACGTGGTGGGGTTCCCACGACACGATTGAAATCGAAAAGACAGGAATGCCCGGCGTTTATTTCACCACAACCGAATTTCTCGACGACGCGAAATCCGCCGCCCGCGATGATGGAATGCCGGGTATCCGCACGATCGCGCTGCCTGCCGATAAGTATTACCGAGCTCGCGCGACCAACGAAGAGCTCCAGCCGATCGCGAGCGCCGTCATCGATCAGATGGTCGATGATCTCGTCCGCCCTCTCACCGCCGAAGAAACCAAGCCTTCGCAAGTTCAGAAGCAGATGGAAAACTCCAACATCACCGTCAAGGGCTCGGACTTCCAGGACGCCTATCAGAAGGTGAACGATCTGTTCCTCGATAGCCACTGGGCCGACGGCCTGCCGATCGTCCCTCCGACGCCCAAGCTGGTGAAAGCGATGCTCGCCGCCACCACGCGTTCGCCCGGCGAAGTGCTCGGCCAGGTCGCTCCGAAAAACGGGACGGCCACAGTCGAAAAAATCGCCGTCAACGCCGTGATGGCCGGCGCCAAACCGGAATACTTCCCGGTGATCCTCGCGGCCATGGACGGTTTCCTCGACCCGCACTACGACCTCACGCACGTGCAGGCATCGACCGGCTCATTCACTCCCATCGTGATCGTGAATGGCCCGCTCGCGACAGAACTCGACTTCAACTCCGGCATCGGCATGCTCGGCCACGGCTGGCGCGCCAACAGTACTGTCGGCCGCTCGCTCCGGCTTGCGCTGCTCAACCTGGGCCAAACCTGGCCCGCCGTCAACGACATGGCTCTCACCGGCCGCTTGGAGGCGTACACGTTCTTCACGTTCGCCGAAGACGAAGCCAAGAGCCCGTGGGAACCCTACAGCGTAAGCCGCGGTTTCAAGCCCGGCGAGAGTACCGTCACGGTCGCATCGTCCGGCACTCCGCTCGTGCTCGGCGGCGGCGCCGTGGCTCCTTGGACCGCTCAGGGAATCATCGACCTCGTGGTCGCGCGGGCTCCGAATTCGAGCTTCTGGGTTCACTCGCAGCAGTACACCATAGTCCTGCATCCGGATTGCGCCTACGAACTCGGCAAATTGGGCTACACGCGCAAGAGCCTGCAGGAATATCTCTACGAACACACGAAACAGCCGTACGAAAAGGTTGCGGCGACCACGGTCGCATTCGGTCACGACAAGGCCTCCGACTTGATCCAGGCCGAGATCGACGACGGCCGCATCCGTCCCGATCGCGCCCAGATTTTCAGGGACGCGCTCAAGCCCGGCGGCAAAGTCCCGATCGTCCAAAGCCCCGAGGACTTT
>JARLGK010000044.1 GCA_031296075.1 Candidatus Acidiferrales bacterium | reverse complement strand
GCTATACCGTCATCGTGGCGCCGGACGGCAACACCGCTCTCGAATTGGCCGCCATGCATGCGGGGCCGATCCACTTGCTGATGACCGATATGGTGATGCCTGGAATCGGCGGGCGCGAGTTGGCGGAACGCGTGCTTTCTGTCCGCCCCGATATCAAAATTCTTTATATGTCCGGCTATACGGATCAAGCCATCGTCCATCTGGGGATTCTTGGGACCGACACTCCTCTGCTTCAAAAGCCCTTCACGTTGGCCACGCTCACCACGAAGTTGCGCGAGATACTCACGGCCGAAGCCCTCCGGTAACTTTCGCCCTCGGTCGCGTTCGAGCTATCCGTTGCACAAGGAAACCTCCGGTACTCCGGCTCGGGATGTCGTAGAATCTCCTCGCAGGCCGCGCTGCGCAGCCTTGATGACCCTCTCGTCCAGCGATCTCGTTTGTCCTGAAAAGCGCCTTCTGGTCTGCTGCGCGCGCACGCGGATTGAGCCGCACATTGCGAAAGAGATTAGGGATCTAGCTGCCGGGGCGCTGGATTGGGATTTCCTGCTCTCCGCGGCCGCCGAGAATTCAATCTTGCCGCTGCTCGCACGGCAACTTTCCGCTGTGGCGCCGGATGTTGCCGCCCCCAACGAACTCGAGCGCTTGAAGAACGCCTCGCGCGCGAATGCGTTACGCTGCCTCGTCCTGACGGCGGAATTGATCAAGATCATGGATCTCTTCCAGTCCCAGGGGATTGAAGCGATTCCGTACAAGGGCCCCATTCTCGCGGTGCAGGCCTACGGAGACGTGACGCTGCGGGAGTTCGAGGATATAGATATCGTTTTGCGCCAGCGAGACATGGCAAAGGCGAACGAGATCGTTCTCAGCCTCGGCTACCATCCGAAATTTCCATGGACTCTCGATTCCGGAGCGGCGGCTGCGGTCGTCCCCGGCGAATACAATTACCGCGACGAAGCGCGCCGCATGATGGTGGAGCTTCACACGGAGTGGACGCTGCGCCATTTTCCGGTCAGGCCGAACCTCGACGATCTGGCACGGCGGCTGGTTCCCGTCGCGCTCAGCGGGCACGAGCTCGCCACGTTTGGCCACGAGGACCTGCTTCCCATCCTCTGCATTCACGGATCGAAAGATTTCTGGGAGAGAATTTCCTGGATCGCGGATATTTCGGAATTCATCCGGTCGCATCCGCAGCTCGACTGGGATCAAGTGTTTCGGCGAGCGGAAGCCTGGCGCGCGGGGCGCATGCTGCGCGTCGGTCTGGCGCTTACCGCCGGTCTTTTGGACGCGCCTTTGCCCGAAGAGATAATGGCGCGAGTGCGAAACGATCGTGTGGCAACATCCGTGGCGTCGGAGGTGGCGCAGAGCCATCTCCGACGCGAATGGAGCGAGCGCGACGCGGCCGCTCGTTTCCATTTTCGCCGGCGCATGGTGGCGGGAATTTTTGCCGGATGGCGCTACTCCCTGCGTCTGGCCACACTTCCTGCCGAAGAGGATGGCGCGATGATGCGCCTGCCCCCCATGCTTGCGCCGCTCTACGGCGTCCTGCGCCCGCTGCGTCTTTTGCGCAAGTATGGTTCCCCCGGCAGGCGACCCCAGTAGCGAAATAGAAGCGCAATTGAACTGTACTAACGTGCGGATGGGACAACCAAACCGGAGAGGAGCTGCCAAATGGAACCTGGACTCATATCGTGTTGATGGCGGTTCTGTAGCCAGCCTGTAACCTTGTATTTGGAAACTAGGAGATGGCCCGCGCGCGAACCATTACCTAGACGAAAAAGGCGAAAAGATTTGACACAGAGGACACGGAGTAGGTACAGAGAGCACGGAGGAACACAAGGCAAAGGCGAAAGCCTTTACCGCAGAGACGCAGAGAACGCAGAGAAGCGCTGAGCACTAAGAGATGCCCCGATATGGTGCATGCATGAAGCGAGCCCACAAAACGACACAAGTATCGACGGCACAGGAAATTTCGCCCTCCCAGCCCGGTGTACGGTAAAATCAACGATCGATGGTCCGCAGGAGGATACGATGAGCCTGACCGCGAAACCGACCGCCGTTCCGCAGGAATCGAAGAGCCCCGAGAATCCACTGAAGGCACTGATCCGCTTTGGCCAGTCCGTTTGGTTCGACTATATCCGCCGCGACCTGATCACCACCGGCCAGCTCGCGCGCCTGATTGAAGACGATGGGCTGCGCGGCATGACGTCCAATCCGACGATTTTCGAGAAAGCTTTTTCGACAAGCCCCGATTACACCAAGCCCCTCGCGGAGCTCGCCAAGCGCGGCGGCCTCGATGCGAAGGGAATCTACGAGCATCTCGCCATCCGCGACATTCAGGACGCAGCCGACGCGCTGCGCGGCGTGTACGACCAGACGAAGCGCCGCGACGGTTACGTCAGCCTGGAAGTTTCGCCTTACCTGGCACACAAAACGCAGGAGACGATTGACGAGGCGCGCCGCCTTTGGAAAACCGTCGGGCGCGACAACGTCATGATCAAGGTTCCGGGCACGCCCGAGGGAATTCCCGCCATTCGCGAGCTGATCGGCAGCGGCATCAACATCAACGTGACGCTGCTGTTCGCGCAGGACGTGTACGAGAAAGTCGCCGAAGCCTATATCGCCGGTTTGGAGGATCTCGCGGGACGCGGAGGCGACTTGAGCCGCATCGGCAGCGTGGCGAGCTTTTTCGTCAGCCGTATTGACGCGCTGATTGACGGCAAGATCGACGCGACGCTGAAGAATCCGCCTACCGGCTCCGATCAAGCGCTGCTTCGCAGCCTACAAGGAAAAGTTGCGATAGCGAACGCCAAGCTCACGTATCAGCTCTACAAGAAGATTTTCAGCGGCCCGCGCTGGCAGGCGCTCGCGGGACGCGGCGCGGAGACTCAGCGTGTCCTATGGGCCAGCACCGGCACGAAGAACCCCGCCTATAGCGACGTGCTCTACATCGAGGAGCTTATCGGCCCCGATACGGTGAATACGGTTCCTCCCGCCACATTCGACGCATTTCGCGATCATGGCAAGCCGCGCGCGAGCCTGGAACAGGATCTCGAGGCGGCGCACAAGACCATGGTCGATCTTGGGCGCGCGGGAATTTCGATGAAGGCGGTCACGGACCAGCTTACCGACGATGGCGTAAAATCGTTTGCCGACGCCTTCGACAAGCTGCTCGCCGCGGTCGAGACACAAGCGAAGATCGCCACGGGCTCCTCCCCAAGCCGATGATCGACAAATTGCCGGAGCCGCTGGCGAAGGCCGTGAAGGCCACGCTCGAGGACTGGAAAGCCAACAACAAAGTCCAGCGTCTCTGGGCACGCGATGCCTCCCTGTGGACCAACACCGACGAAAGTAAGTGGCTCGGCTGGCTCGGGATCGTCGAAGAGCAGCTCGCGAAACGCCAGAGCTTTCAGGTAATCGCCGAGGAGATTCGCGCGGCGGGATTCAAGCAAGCCGTGCTGCTCGGCATGGGCGGATCGAGCCTCTGCGTCGAAGTCCTGAAACTCACGTTCGGCAGAATTGCGGGCTATCCGGAAGTTCTCGTGCTCGACTCGACCGACCCGGCGCAGATCAAGGCGCTTGAGTCGAAACTCGATCTCGCGAAAACAATCTTTATCGTGTCGAGCAAATCCGGCAGCACGCTTGAGCCAAACATCTTCAAGCAATATTTCTTCGAGCGCGTGAGGCAGGTTGTGAGTGCGGCAGAGGCGGGAAAACACTTCATCGCCGTCACGGATCCCGGCTCCAACATGCAGAAAGTGGCCGAGGCCAGCGGCTTCCGGCATGTCTTCTTCGGTCTTGCGTCCATTGGGGGACGCTATTCGGCGCTTTCGGATTTCGGGGCGATTCCGGGCGCGATTCAGGGAATCGACATCGGGAAGTTTTTCGACCACACGGAAAAAATGGTTCGCGCCTGCAGCGCTTCCGTGCCCGCCGATCAGAATCCCGGCGTAATTCTTGGCGCGACACTGGGAACTCTCGCGAGGAGCGGCCGCGACAAGATTACGATCTTTACTTCGCCTGGGATTTCGGACCTGGGCGCGTGGCTCGAGCAGTTGATCGCCGAATCGACCGGCAAAGAGGGCCACGGGATAATTCCCGTCGATCGCGAGCGGATTGGCTCGCCGGAAGTTTACGGGAACGACCGCGTCTTCGCCTACCTGCGGCTGGAAAGCGAGCCCGACGCGACACAGGCTGCTGCCGTGGCGGCGCTCGAAAAGGCCGGCCAGCCCGTCGTGCGCATCGTCGTGCCGGAAAGCTACGACCTGGGCCAGGAATTTTTCCGCTGGGAGATCGCCACGGCCGTTGCCGGCTCGGTGATCGGCATCAACACGTTCAACCAGCCCGACGTCGAAGCGAGCAAGATCGAAACGCGCAAGCTTACCGAGGCGTACGAAAAATCCGGATCGCTTCCGGCGGAATCTCCCGTGCTGGTGGATGGCGGCATCAAACTTTTTACCGACGAAAAGAATGCCGCAGCCCTGAAACAGGCCGCGGCGAGCGACGCCACGCTCGCCGGTTACCTGCGCGCGCATCTGAATCGCCTGCGTGCGGGCGACTATTTCGCGGTGCTCGGATACATTCAGATGAACGACGCGCACGAATCCCAGCTCCAGACGATTCGTCATGCCGTCCGCGACAAGCGGCGGGTTGCAACCTGCCTCGGCTTCGGTCCCCGCTTCCTGCATTCCACCGGCCAGGCGTATAAGGGCGGGCCGAATTCCGGCGTCTTCCTGCAGATCACTTGTGACGATGCCGCTGATCTTGCCGTGCCAGGCCAGAAATATACCTTCGGCACGGTGAAAGCGGCGCAGGCCCGCGGCGATTTTCAGGTGCTGGCGGAACGCCGCCGCCGCGCGCTGCGGGTTCATCTTGGCGCCGACGTGGCGGCCGGCCTCGCGAAGTTGCAGCAAGCTATCCAGCAGGCGTTGTCGTAATACCGAATTTCACCGGTCCAATCGTTTCCACTTTTTTCGGAGGCATCATTCGTGGCAGGAAGTGATTCCGCAAATGTTACGCAGGAGGCCCTGGGCGGGCCGGCCGGTCCCTGCACGATGGTCATTTTCGGGGCGGGCGGCGATCTCACCAAGCGGCTGCTAATTCCGGCGATTTACAACCTCGCGGCGGGAAGATTGTTGCCGGAGCATTTCGCCATCGTGGGCGTTTCGATCGAGCCATTCACGACCGAGCAATTTCGCGAGCAGGCGACCAAGGACATTCATCAGTTCGCCACCTGCGCCGTGCAGGACGAGTCGTGGAACTGGTTTGTCAAACGGATCTATTACGCCTGTGGCGATTTCCATGACGCCAATCTTTACGTGAAGCTGAAGGATACGCTTGGCCAGACCGAAAAGGAGCAGGGGACCCAGGGCAATTGCCTTTTCTATCTCGCGACGAGCCCGGAATTCTTTCCGGTAGTCGTTCAGCAGCTCGGTGCGGCCGGTCTGACGGAACAGGAAGACGAAAAATGGAAGCGCGTGGTGATCGAAAAACCATTTGGCCACGACCTTCCTTCCGCAATCGCCTTGAATAAAACTGTCAGAGCGGCGCTCGAGGAAAAACAGGTCTACCGGATCGACCATTACCTCGGAAAAGAAACCGTTCAGAATATTCTCGCGTTCCGCTTCGCGAACGGCATTTTCGAGCCGGTATGGAACCGGCGTTACGTGGATCACGTGCAGGTCACCGTGGCGGAACAGCTCGGCGTCGAACAGCGCGGTGGGTATTATGAAACCGCCGGCGCTCTGCGCGACATGGTTCCGAACCACATTTTTCAACTGATCACGCTGTGCGCGATGGAACCGCCGATTTCCTTCGAGGCCGATGCGGTCCACGACGAGCAATCGAAAATCCTCCGGGCCATTCAGCCGTTCAGCCCGGAAACGGCTTTCTCGCAGGCGGTGCGCGGCCAGTACGGCGAAGGAACGATTGACGGAATGCAGGTGGCCGGATATCGCAGCGAGCCTCGCGTGGCGCCCAATTCCCAGACGCCGACGTACGTGGCGCTGGCGCTGCACATCGACAACTGGCGATGGGCCGGAGTGCCATTTTATCTGCGCACGGGCAAGCGCATGGCCCGGCGCGCCACGCAGGTGGTGATACGTTTCCGGCGTCCGCCGTTTGTTTTGTTTCGCAAGACGCACGTCGAAAAACTTGCTCCCAACGAAATCGTGATCAATATCCAACCGGATGAGGGAATTTCGCTGAATTTCGAGGCTAAGGTTCCGGGGCCGGTCGTGCGCCTGGGAGCGGTCAATATGAAGTTCGAATATTCCGACTATTTTGGTTCGACGCCGCAGACGGGGTACGAGACGCTGATTTACGACTGCATGATGGGCGATCCGACCCTGTTTCAGCGCGCCGACATGGTCGAAGCGTCTTGGACCGTCGTCCAGCCGATTCTCGACGCCTGGAGGGCCACTCCCGCCGGCGATTTTCCCAATTACGGGGCTGGCTCATGGGGGCCGGAGGGAGCCAACGAGCTCCTCCGTCGAGATGGGCGCGAGTGGCGGGACCCCACGATCGACAACGCCACTCATTACGACGCCTCGCCTGCGTCAGACAACAAATGAGGACGACTTTTCCGCTTTAATCCTGGCGCAGGTCTGCTTTTTGCTATAATTCGCCCCATTGAACTATGGACTTCGACCACCTCATCACCTTTCTTGAGATCGCCAAGCAGGGCAGCTTTTCCCGCGCGGGGCAAAAGTTGTACCGCTCGCAACCGGCGGTGAGTGCCCAGATCCGTCAGCTCGAGCAGGAATACGGGCAAAAGCTGTTCGATCGCGTGGGGAAGTCGGTACGGTTGACCGTCGCAGGCGAGGCGCTGCTCGAATACGCTGGAAAGCTCCTGACACTGCGCAACGAATCGCTGCGCGCCGTGGCGGACCAGTCGAGCACGCCGCACGGCACGCTCGCCATCGGAGCGAACGAGGCGACGTGTCTCTACGTACTGCCGGACATCTTTGCCGAATACCACCGCCGTTTTCCCGGCGTGCAGATCAGCATTTATCGCAACTTCAGCCACAAGGTGCTGGAAAAGGTTGAGGATGGCACGGTGGACGTGGGCATCGTCACGATGCCGGTAAAGTCGCCGAGCTTGAAAGTTCACTCGATTTATCGCGACCGGCTGATGCTGATGGTCAGCCCGGCGAACCCACTGGCGTCCTACAAAACCGTCCGGACCGCCGATATTGCCGGGCAGCCGCTGATCTTCCCCAAGACGGGTTTCACGCGCCAGGTTCTCGACAAACAGTTTCGGCCGTTCCGTTCGCGGCTGCGTATTACCATGGAACTGGCAAGCGTCGGGATGATCAAGCGCTTTGTGGCCGCCGGACTCGGCGTTTCATTGATCAGCGAGGGGTTCGCGCAGGACGAGGTGCGCGCGGGACAGGTGAAGCTGATCCCCGTATCCGATATGGAAGTATGGCGCGAACTGGGTTTGGTGTACCGTCGCGATCGCACGCTGCCGCGTTCTGCATCCGCATTTGTCACGCTGGCGCGTCACGGCGTCGGCGCGGTCACGGGCGAAACCGAAGCAAAAGCCGCGCACAAGCGCTCGTAGAGACAGCCGGAAACGCGAGCGCGCGGTTCCTCAATTATTTTACGCGTTTTGCGACCAGCTCTTCTTTGCCGAATCCACCTACATCGCGAGTGAACTTGATCTCGTCCCCGGAAATCTTTCCCGTGTACGTGATGACGAGTTTCTGGCCCTGGTAGTCCAGATTCTCGACGAACGAAACGTCATCGCCTTTCACCGTTCCATTTTGTATGTCGGACGTTCCATTGTCGGACTTTGCCGTGCCCGTCAGCTTTTCGCCATCCACTTTGAATGTGTATGTGTAGTGCTGCTCGCCAACTTGCGTGTTGAACGTCGCAGTCCATTGCCCGCTGATGTCCGCCGCCAGCGCAGACAGCGCAAGACCCAACACGAGGACCGGTAGAACCGCAGCTATCCGAAGTTTCATCGTGTAATTCTCCTCAGGAAAATTTGGCTCGGGATCCAACTCTCTTGTAGGCCGAGCGAGCGTGAATGTCAATCAGGAGGGCTTGCGGAGCTGCCGATAGAGGTCGTTCGCGGCCTGGAATTCCTGCTGGAGGTCGCGGCTCGCCAGGTGGGTGCGCAGATGATCGACGGCTTGCGCCAGGCGGTCGAGCGCCCGCGAGACATTATCGGTATTCGTCAGCAGAATGTCGCGCCAGATGTCGTACGGGCTTCCCGCGAGCCGCAGCATATCTTGCAGGCCCGGCCCCGATAGGGTGAGCGGCAGGCCGGTCTCGTCCGTTTCATCCTGTACTACGCGAGCCAGCGCGACGGAAACAAGCTGCGGCAGATGCGAGACGATTCCGACTGCCCAATCGTGCGTTTCCGGGTCGGACCAGATGGGGCGCGCGCCGATGCCTCGAACGATTTCGACAAATGCCCGCACGCGCGGGTCGGCCTCTTGCTCGGTTCCCATGAGAGCATAGGGCGCGCCGCGGAAAAGCTTCGCGTCCGCGTGCTCGACGCCCGATTGTTCCTTGCCCGCCATGGGATGCCCGCCGAAAAACCGCGCACCGCTGCGAAAATGATCCTTCGCGGTGCGGCAAATCACGGTTTTCGTGCTGCATGCGTCGGTGACGAGCGCGTGAGGCGCGGCCGATTTTGCAACCGCGTCGAGCGATTCGATGGAGGCGCCGATGGGCAGGGCGATGTAAACGAGGTCAGCGCCGCGCACGGCGGATGCGAGATCCGGGGTGGCCTCGTCAACCAGGCCGGCGGCGCGGGCGCGTTCGCACGAGCCCGAGCGGCTATAACCGACCAGGGAAATGCTGGCAAATAGCTCACGCAGCGCCAGCGCAAACGAGCCGCCGATCAGGCCCGTGCCGACAATCGCCACGCGACGGAAGGGAACTGTGCTCGCCATGGTTCAGCCGGCGCCCGTCACGCGGGCTGCATCCGAGTCCGGACGGGCCAGGGCGAGCGACGAACTATTCACTTCTTGCCCTTGCCCGCTGCTGCCGATTCCGGCTTGATCCACGACATTTGCGCGCGAAGCTCCCGGCCCACCGCCTCGATTGGATGGTTCTTGTCGCGCTCGAGCAGCTTCGAGTAGGTGGGTCGCCCGGCCTGATTTTCGAGCACCCATTCTGTCGCAAACTTGCCGGACTGGATTTCTTCCAGAATCTTCTTCATATTCTGGCGGACGTGATCGTCGATGACGCGATTGCCGCGAGTGAGGTCGCCGTACTTCGCGGTCTCGCTGACGAACTTGTGCATTTCCGCGATTCCGCCCTCGTAAATCAGGTCCACGATCAGCTTGAGTTCGTGCAGGCATTCAAAGTAGGCCGATTCGGGCTGATATCCCGCTTCGACCAGCGTTTCCCAGCCGGCCTGAATCAGCGCGCGCGCGCCTCCGCATAGAACCGCCTGCTCGCCGAAGAGGTCGGTTTCGGTCTCCTCGGCAAACGTGGTCTGGATCACGCCGGGCCGCGTCCCGCCGATTGCGTGCGCGTAGGCCAGCGTACGGTCGAATGCGTGTCCCGAGGCGTCCTGATGAACCGCCAGCAGGCAGGGAACGCCGCGTCCCGCTTCATACTGCCGCCGGACAAGATTTCCAGGTCCCTTCGGTGCGACCATGGTGACATCCACGTCCTTTGGCGGCTTGATCTGCCCATAATGAATGTTGAAGCCGTGCGAGAACAGGAGCATGACCCCCGGCTTGAGGTTCGGCGCGATTTCGTTCGCGTAGATCGGTGGCTGCGACGTATCGGGCGCGAGCATCATCACCAGGTCCGCGCCTTTGGATGCTTCGACCGGAGCCGAAAGCTTCCAGCCATCCTGCTCCGCCTGCGTCCACGAAGCGCCGCCGCGGCGCAGGCCGACGACGACGTCGAGCTTGCTATCCCGCAGGTTGAGCGCGTGGGCGCGCCCCTGGCTGCCATAGCCGATCACCGCGATGCGCTTGCCCTCGAGCGCCCTCGGGTTTGCATCCTTTTCCCAGAACATCTTTGCCATCAGTCTTCTCCTTGGAATTGCAAAATTTCTATCTATCAGGCGTTCGTGATTGCGCCTTCGGACGCCGACGAAACCAGTTTCGCGTATTTGGCCATCACGCCGGATTTGTAGCGCGGCGCCGGCGGTTTCCACTGCCCGCGGCGCTCGTCGAGATTGGCTTCGACGTCGAGGCGCCTCTCTTTCACATCGAGCGTGATTTTGTCGCCATCGCGCACGAACGCTATCGGGCCGCCCTGCGCCGCTTCCGGCGCCACGTGTCCCACCATCAGCCCGTGCGTCGCGCCGCTGAACCGCCCGTCGGTAAGCAGCGCAATGGATTCGCCCAAACCTTGCCCGACAAGCGCGCCCGTCACCGCCAGCATTTCGCGCATCCCCGGACCGCCTTTCGGTCCTTCGTACCGGATGACGACGACGTCGCCTGCCTTGATTTTCTGCTGCTGCACTGCCTCGAATGCAGCCTCTTCCGAATCGAACACTCGCGCCGGGCCGGCGTGGAAAATTCTCTCGTGACCGGCGAGCTTCACCACGCAACCCTCGGGAGCGAGCGATCCGCGCAAAATCGCAATTCCGCCGTCCTTTTTGATGGGATTCGCCAGCGGGCGGATCACTTCCTGTCCGGGCGTTTCTTTCGCTTCGCCAATCTCGGCGAATAGATTTCGACCGGAAACTGTGGGCCCATCCTGAAGAAGCCCTGCTTCCTGCAGGCGCTTTCCCAGCAGGCGCATGCCGCCCGCGCGGAACATATCCGGCGCGGTGAATCGGCCACCGGGTTTTAAGTCGGCGAGCAGGGGAGTCTTCGCGGAAATTGTGTCGAACTCGTCGAGCTTTAACGGCACGCCCGCGTCGCGCGCGATTCCGAGCAGGTGCAGCACGGCGTTTGTCGAGCCTCCCGAAGCGGCCACCGACGCAATCGCGTTTTCAAGCGACGCGTGCGTGATGATCTGGCTGGGACAAATATCGTTCTTGAGAAGATTCATCACCGCTTTGCCGCAATCCACCGCGACTTGCAGCTTCCGCGGATCGACCGCAGGAACTTCGTTTGCTCCCATGGGAGAAATTCCGAGAAACGAAATCGCCGTAGCCATGGTGTTGGCCGTGAACTGCCCGCCGCATGCGCCTGCCCCCGGGCACGCACCGTTCTCGAGCTCCGTTACCTGCTGCGCGGTCATCTTGCCCGCTGCGAATGCCCCGGGGGCCTCGAACACGTCTTGAATCGTCACATCGTGTCCCTGGAATCGCCCGGCCATGATCGAGCCGCCGTAGAGCACAAGCCCCGGAAGATTGAGCCGTGCGAGAGCCATCACCGTGGCGGGAATCGTTTTGTCGCAGCCGCAGATCGCCACGACCGCATCGAACGCGTGCGCGCGGACGAAAAGCTCGATGGAATCAGCGATCACTTCGCGCGAGACCAGCGAGCATTTCATCCCTTCCGTGCCCATGGAGATTCCGTCGGATACGACGATGGTGTTGCATTCGATCGGCGTCCCGCCGGCCGCGCGGATTCCTTCTTTCACCTTCTCCGCCAGTGTGCGCAGGTGAAAGTTGCAGGGCGTCACCTCGCTCCACGTATTGGCCACTGCCACGAGCGGCCGCGCCAGGTCGGCGTCGGTCAGCCCGGTTGCTTTCAACATGGCGCGCGCCGGCGCCCGTGCGATCCCTTTCTTGATTGCGTCGCTTTGCATTTCCAATTGGCCTTTCGACCGTCCCCTAAAAGAAAAAGCCCCGCGACCTGTCTTCAGGTGCGGGGCGCATTCGGCTGAGCGTGGCTCAGACGGGTGGCCCCCACTGAATCGCTACATATACAGGAATGCTAGTTGGCCGCGTCATAGAGTAACGTCTCGTTTCGGAATCAACAAACGGTTTCCGCTGCTTCCATCGCCGCCGGTTTTCGCCCGCGTGCGAGCTGCGCCTGCTCCGAACAGCCAGTAAGCCCGAAGCAGCGCGATAAGTCAAATTTGTAATTGTTGCCTCCGGCATAACTTGGGCTTATGCCGCCGCACGGGAAGGAAGCTCTTGACGCTTCCGGGACCGTTTTGTATAGTGACGATTCGATCGTGCGGTACGACGGATTCACTAAGGATAGCCGAGAGCGCGTGATGCAACTGTACTCTAGCTATTTCGCCTTTACTTACCGCTTCCCCTTCGGGGGGGAGCGGGCCGGCGAAACGCGCGCGGACAACACCAGCAACTAAAAGCCGCACAAAGTTTCGTAGAACCGGCCGCGAACCTCGGAATGAGGGCGCGGCTTTTTTGTTGTTTCGGCTCGATGCCGGGGAGGCGACGCGAGTCTCATGAAAATTATCGACTGGCGAGGCAAAATCGACGCGATTGACACGGCCCTGCTGCACCTTCTGAATCTCCGCACCGAGTTGGCCCTGGAGGTTGGAAGGCTGAAGGACGACGAAGGCGTCGCGCTTCGCGTGCCGGCGCGCGAGCAGGAAATTCTTTCGCGCATGAAAAGTTTGAATCCCGGCCCGCTGGCGATTGACTCCATCGCGAAAATCTACCAGGTGATACTCGACGAATCGATTCGCACGCAGCAGCAGCACGGTTTTGGCGGCTCCGAGCGGCGCCCGCCGAAGAGGCCGGCCCGAAAATGAAAGTGGGGAAAAACGCGCGCGTGGCATTTCAAGGGGAGCGTGGCGCCTTCAGTGAGGAGGCCGCCGTAAAACTCCTCGGCAAAGAGATTGCGCTCGTGCCGCGCCCCACGTTCGAAGCGGCGTTCAGCGCGATCGACGACGGTCTTGCGGATTACATTCTCGCGCCGATTGAAAATAGTCTGGCGGGCTCGGTCCACAGGTCTTTCGATCTGCTTGTGGACAGCCGGTTGAATATTCTGGCGGAAGTGGTCATACCGATCGCGCACACTTTGATCGCGGCGCCGGGCGCAAAGTTTGAGGAGTTGGCGGTGGTTGAGTCTCATCCGGTCGCGCTCGCGCAGTGCGAGCAGTTTTTCATCGCGAATCCGGGATTGAAGAGAGTGGTCGCGGAGGATACCGCGGGCAGCGTGCGCGCCGTGGTTCGCGCGGGCGATCGCACCCGCGCGGCGATTGCAGGCCGGCGCGCCGCGGAAATTTACGGCGGCGTAATCTTGCGCAAGCATCTCGAGGACAACAGCGAGAATTACACGCGATTCTTGCTTCTTTCGGCCTCGCCCGATGCGGCCGAAAATGCGGACAAGCTTTCGCTGGTGTTTCAGCTCGATCACCGGCCTGGAGCGCTCTATCACGCGCTCGAGCCGTTTGCGCGGCGGAATCTCAATCTGATGAAGATCGAGAGCCGCCCCGTGCACGGAAGCCCATGGCAATACCGATTTTATCTGGACCTGCAGGCGTCGAGGCGCGATCCGGAAGTCGCCGCGGCGCTCGCCGAATTGGAAAGTCTGGTCGTGGATCTGCGGATTCTCGGTTCGTACGTTTCCGCATCGCGATCGGACGGCACAAAAACTTAACAATCTGCGAGGACTCGAAAATGATTTTCAACATGCTGGGCGGGGCAAGCGATAAGGACATCAACCATATCGTCGAACGCATTAAGGAGTGCGGCTACGAGGCGCACTTGATTCGAGGCAAGGAGCGGACCGTGATCGGAGTCGTCGGAAACAGCGACCGCCGGCGCGAGGAACTTCTCGCGCTAAGTTCGGCGCCGGGAGTCGAGGAGATCGTGCGGATTTCCCATCCCTACAAGCTTGCCGCGCGGAGCGTCCGGCCCGAGGGCACGGTCCTCGATCTAGGTAAGGGCGTGACGATTGGCGGAACGGAAATCGTCGTGGCGGCCGGGCCGTGCGCGGTCGAAAGCGCGGAGCAGATCGCGAGCATCGCGGCCAGCGTGGCGAAGGCCGGCGCGAAGCTGCTGCGCGGCGGTGCGTTCAAGCCGCGCTCGTCGCCGTACAGCTTCCAGGGGCTGGGCGAAGAGGGTTTAAAGATGATGCGCGACGCGGCCGACAAGAACGGCTTGCTGGTCGTCAGCGAGGTGATGGATCCGTCGCAGATCGAATTGATGCTGCCCTACGTGGACGAGCTGCAGGTCGGCGCGCGCAACATGCAGAACTATCACCTGCTGCGCGGGCTCGGCGATGTCGACAGGCCCGTGCTGCTGAAGCGCGGAATGTCCGGCACGATCGAAGAGCTGCTGCTCAGCGCGGAATACATCATGGCAGGCGGGAATTACAAAGTGATTCTGTGCGAGCGGGGAATCCGCACATTCGAAACGGCTCTGCGCAACACGATGGATATCGCCGCAATTCCGGTACTCAAGAGCCTCTCGCACTTGCCAGTGGTCGCGGACCCGTCGCATGGCACCGGCAAACGCGATAAGGTAACGGCGATGGCGCGCGCAGCGGTCGCCGCCGGTGCGGATGGCCTGATCATCGAAGTGCATCCCGATCCCGAGCGTGCGCTCTCCGACGGCGTGCAATCGCTCTATCCGGATCAGTTCACGCAACTAATGAAGGAGATTCGCGCGATTGCCCTGGCGGTCGAGCGGCGTGTCGCGTGATCTTCGCGCGGCACGATCGGCTCGATTGCGTCACATACCCGCAAGCGTGAATCCATACTTCTGAAACACGGCGCGCCCGCGTGGGCCCGCGAGAAAATCAAGAAACGCCCGCGCGGCAGCGGGATTCTTGGACGCCTTGATCACCGCCGCCGGATAAATCACCGGCGAATGCGATTTTGCCGGAGCGGTGGCTACGACCTTCACCTTCGCGGATGACATCGCGTCAGTTGCATAGACGATGCCCGCGTCCACGTTTCCCGTCTCCACGTACGTCAGCACCTGGCGCACATCCTTGGCGAGAATCGCCTTGGAATTCACCGCGTCGTAGATTCCGAGCGAGGTGAGGACTTCCTTCGCGTATTGTCCGGCGGGCACGGTCACCGGTTCGCCGAGCGCAATCTGCTTCACATCCGCGCGCGTGAGATCCTGAAAAGAGGAAATCCCCGCGGAGGAGTCTTTCGGTACGATCAGAACCACTTCATTTCGCAGAAGATTCTTTCGCGTTCCTTCGAGCAGAAGACCCTTCGCGTCGAGCGCATCCATCTGTTTCGGCCCGGCGGAAAGAAAAACGTCCACGGGCGCTCCTTGCTCGATCTGAAGCTGGAGCGTTCCCGATGCGCCGTAGTTCGCGGCGATCGTCACGTTCGGGCTCTCCGCCGTGTAAATCTGCTTGGCTTCATCCAGCGCGTCCTTCAGGCTGATCGCGGCCGAAACCGTGAGATCGGCCTTGGCGGCTTGGGGCGGCGGTCCGCCGGCCAGGCCGGTTCCTGTGACGAAAACCAGCCCGAGCAGGATTGCGATCAGCGATGGAGATATTCGGCGGAACATGGGAGACCTCCGGGCATCTGCAGCGCACTTCACGCCCACGTGAAAAGTCGAGAGGCTTACGAATTAACACGATTCAAGACGTCAAGTCAAATTTGTATTGTTCGTATCAAGAGCGTGTGAGTAGAACGAAGAATCTTGCAGTGCTTGAACCGCGAACAGGCAGCAGATTCAGAGGCGAACGATCATCACTTCGGTGGACTTGATCAGGGCGGCCGCCTTGTCTCCCACCTTCAGGCGCATTTCGCGGACCGCGTCCGCGGTGATGATGGACGTGATTTTCTGGCCGCCGATGGAAAGCGCCACCTGGGCGATCAGGCCGTCCACCTTGATCTCGGTAACCCGCCCGGCCAGTTGATTCCGGCCGCTGATTTGCCGGAAATTCGGCCGCCGCGTCTCGACCGGCATTCGCTCCGAGTGAAGATGCAGGAATTTGTCCAGTTCCGGCTCGGGAATCCGGTGGTGGCCGCCGGCGGTCTTCACGGTTCGCAGCTTTTTCTTGTAAATCCATTGCTTCAGCGTCGGATAGCTGATGCCCAGAATCTTCGCGGCGTCGCGAGGGCTGAGGAGTCTGGAAGTTCGTGTCGCGTTGGCCATTAGGCAACGTTTCTAGCGCATTCCGCGCCGCTACGTCAACTTATGGTTAAGGTGCATCTAACCTGTAGCTGCCGTGAAAGGATTGTCGGCGCTTTGGTTGACAGCCGCAGCCCGCGAGACTAGACTAATTTGGTACGCTATGAACCTAGCCCTTCCGACTCCGTGTTGTGCGTGTTGTAGCACGGCCCAGATGTGTGCGTCTTCGAGGCGCCGGGATTCATGAGCTAGGTTCGAAATCAAACCGGGCTTGAATTCAACCCGCCCTCGGAGCAAAACCGGGAGGCGGGATTTTTTATGGCACTGCGCGAATTCAGGCTGGATTTGTACGGCAAGGACGAAACCGTGGCCGCGTTAACTCAACTCGATCATCTGAAGGCGCTCGAAGCGGAGAGCATGTTCATCCTCCGCGAGGCCGCTGCCGAATTCGCGCATCCGGTGATGCTGTATTCGATCGGCAAGGATTCCTCCGTGATGCTGCGCCTGGCACAAAAGGCGTTCTATCCGGGAAAGATTCCGTTTCCGCTATTGCACATTGATACCAGCTTCAAATTCCCCGAGATGATCGAATTTCGAGACTGGTACGCCAAGCATGTCGGAGTCGAGCTGATCGTGCACAAGAACCAGAAAGCCCTCGACGATGGCGCGAACCCCTACTCGCTCGGCACGCAGAAGTGCTGCGGCTTCCTCAAGACTCGCTCGCTGCTCGATGGTCTCGCCGAAGGCGGATTCGACGCAGCATTCGGCGGGGCGCGCCGCGACGAAGAGAAGTCGCGCGCCAAGGAACGCGTCTATTCCTTCCGCGATTCGCTCGGCCAGTGGGATCCCAATAACCAGCGACCCGAGCTGTGGAGCCTCTACAATAGCCGCCATCACAAAGGCGAAAGCATCCGCGTGTTTCCGCTCTCGAATTGGACGGAGCTCGACGTCTGGCTCTATATCCACGCGGAAAAGATTCCGATTGTTCCGCTCTATTTCGCCAAGGAGCGCGAAGCCATCGTGCGCGGCGAGCAGATTCTGCTTCTTCAGGCTGGCGTGCGCGCGCTTCCCGGCGAAAAGACGGAGATGGTGAAGTGCCGCATGCGCTCGCTCGGTTGCGCGCCCTGCACCGGCGGGATCCGCTCTGAAGCCGATACCGTGCCGAAGATTATCGATGAGATGATTTCGTTCCGTCGTTCCGAGCGCGAAAACCGCGTCATTGACCATGACGAGGAAGGCTCGATGGAAATCAAGAAGCGCGAGGGCTATTTCTGATGTCCACAGCTACGCCAGAGCCCACCGACGCGCCGTCGGCCTCCCCATCGCCCGTCAGCACCGTGGGCGCCGCCGGATCGTTGACGCATGTTCTGGGATTGCTGCGGTTTTCCACCGCGGGCAGCGTGGACGACGGAAAATCCACACTGATCGGGCGCCTGCTCTACGACAGCAAGTCCGTCTTCGAGGACCAGCTCGCGTCTGTGCAGAAGAGCAAGATCAATCGTTCCGGCGGCCCCATCGATTTTTCGCTGCTCACCGACGGCCTGCGCGCCGAGCGCGAGCAGGGCATCACCATCGACGTCGCCTACCGCTATTTTTCGACTCCGCGCCGCAAGTTCATCATTGCCGACACGCCGGGCCACGAGCAGTACACGCGTAACATGGCCACCGGCGCTTCCACCGCCGAAGCTGCCGTGGTCCTGATGGATGCCACCAAGGGCGTTCTGCGTCAATCGCGACGCCACGCCTATATCGCGCATCTGCTCGGCGTGCAGCATATCGTCGCCGCCGTCAATAAAATGGACCTCGTCGGATTTTCCCAGGAAGTTTTCGATCGCATCTCGGCCGAGTTTCGCGAGTTTGCCGATCATCTCGGGATTCGCAATGTCTACGCGGTTCCGGTCAGCGCTCTGGAAGGCGACAACGTGGTGCGGCCCAGCAAGCGCATGCCGTGGTTTGAAGGTCCTCCGCTGCTCGAGTATCTGGAAGCGATCCCCGCGGCCGTGGGCTCGGCTTCCGGGCCGTTGCGCTTTCCCGTGCAGTACGTGATCCGGCCGGATGCCAGCTTTCGCGGATTCGCCGGGCAGCTCGTCTCCGGGGAACTCCGGCCCGGCGCGAGCGTCATGGCCCTGCCTTCCGGCGTCAAGACCAAAGTCCAGTCCATCGTCGCCTTCGAAGACGAACCCGAATCCGCCGTTCCGGGCGATTCGATCACCATCACGCTCGAGGACGAGATTGACCTCAGCCGCGGCGACATGCTTGTCGGCGAAGCGAATCCTCCCTCGTCCGGCACGGAGTTTCAGGCGGCGCTCGTCTGGATGCATTCCGAGCCGCTCGACCCGCATAAGATTTACGTTCTCAAGCACACCACGCGCACAGTCCGCGCCCGCATCAATCAGATTCGCTACCGCGTGGACATCAACACGTTGGAGCATGTGCCCGCCACGAAGCTCGATCTGAACGAAATTGCCGCGGTGGACGTGAAGACAACCCTGCCGCTATTTTTTGACCCGTATCATCTGAATCGCATCACCGGAAGCTTCATCGTCATTGACCCGCTGACGAACGCCACTGTCGCCGCGGGAATCATCGACCGCGCCATCGATCCGAAACATGGTTCGCGCGCCGCAGCCGCCCATCGCAAGCATAGCACAAGAGAGGAGCGCATCCTCCGTTTCGGCCATCCCGCGGCGGCTGTCTGGTTGAAGGGGCGCCCGCACGTGGCCGAGCTCGTGGAGCGCAGGCTGTTCGATGAGGGCTGGCAAGTGCAGTTGGCGGGTCCGAATGATTTTCTTTCGCACGAACTTGTCACCGTGGCGAAGGCGTTTCGCCTGTCGGGATACATCACCGTTTTCTGCCCGCTCGACGACGGCACGGACCAGAAGCAGGTGGTCCGCGCGATTTTCGGTCCCGATTCTTTCTTCGCCGTGCGCATCACCGACGACACCGACGAAGAAGCGGTCGACCGCGTCATGACCGTCCTGCGCAAATGGCGCGATAATTATTCTCTCGAGCCGGAGAAGGGGAAATCGTGACCGCCCCCGCGCTCGCCGAGGAATTCGAAGCGCTTTCCGCCGAAGCCGCGATTGACCGCCTGCTCGCCGAAAACGCGGAAGCCGTGAAAAAAGGCTCGGTTTGCATCTCCTGCAGTTTTCAGGCCGAGGACATGATCGTGCTGGATCTGCTGCGCAAACGGCTTCCGAAAATTCCCGTGCTGTTCCTCGACACCGGCTATCACTTCGCGGAAACGTATGCCTATCGCGACCGCATGGCGCGCGAATGGAATTTGAACGTGCAGAATCTCGCGGCCGGGCAGTCGGTCCCAGAACAGGAAGCCGCGTTCGGAATTCTCAACCGCACCGATCCCGGCCGCTGCTGCCATCTGCGCAAGGTCGAGCCGCTCTTCGCAGCGCTTGAAAAATTCGACGTCTGGTTCACCGGCCTGCGCCGCGAGCAATCGCCCACGCGCAAGAATCTCCAGATCGTCGAGCACCACGAACTCCCGAGCGGCAAAGTGCTGCTCAAGGTGAGCCCACTGGCCGCGTGGTCCTGGGGCCAGGTCTGGGAGCGCACCTCCCGCGAGAAGATCGATTATTTGCCGCTCTACGACGCCGGTTACCGCAGCATCGGCTGCGAGCCGTGCACCGCGATCCCCGCCGCGGGCGCCGACCCCCGTTCCGGAAGATGGGGCGGAGCAAAGCTCGAGTGCGGGATTCACACTGAATCGAAACGGTCCGATTAATGCATTATTTGATCGGCTTTTTCATCGCGCTCGCGGTGGGTTTGACCGGGATCGGTGGCGGCAGTTTCACGGTTCCTGCACTGGTGCTGATCGTTGGATTGGTGCCCGGCACGGCCGTGGGAACCGCGTTCGTGTTCGCCGGGGTTCTGAGGCTCATCGCCGGTCCGTTTTATCTCGCCGGCCGGCATATCCACTGGCGCTATCTGTGGCTCCTGGTGCTGGGCGCGGTTCCGGGTCTCGCGATCGGCACGTACGTTCTTCGGCTGCTCAGCGGCGACGCAGGCAGCCCGACCGTGGTTATCCTGCTCGGACTTCTGCTGACCGCTTCCTCGAGCGTCACCTTCATTCCTCGCGTGCAGTATCAAGCCTTCGCCCACAAGAATTCCCACTGGCTTCCGTGGCTCGCGCTTCCCATCGGAGTCGAAGCCGGCTTTTCGTCCGCGGGCGCCGGCGCGCTGGGGACCGTTCTGCTGCTCAACTATTCCGAGATGACGCCGCCGGAAGTCGTGGGGACCGACATCCTGTTTGGACTGGTGCTCGCCGTTCTGGGCAGCGCGTTTCACTGGAAGTTCGGCTCGATCAGCGGCCCGGTGCTGGCGCAATTGCTCGAAGGTGGAATTCCGGGAGTGGTGATCGGATGTTTGCTTGCCAAGCGCGTGCCGGCACGAAAACTGAAAGTGGTGATTGCGCTGATCGCGATCTTCGCTGGACTGCAGCTAGTCTGGACCGGAGCGCGCACGCTGATGGCGCGGCACGCCACGAAAAATGCGAGCGCGACGTACGAAAAAGCCCGCCTCAGTTCGCCGCCATCAAGCTAGATATCAAATCCAAGTTGTAGTTTGGCTGCTTCGGACATGCGTTTGGGGTCCCACGGCGGCTCGAACACCAACTCGACGTTCACTTCCTTAACGTCAGGCAGCAGCGAGAGTTTTCCCTCGACGTCGGCTTTCAGAACGTCGCCCATGCCGCAGCCGGGAGCGGTCATGGACATTTTGATCTCAATGCGATTGCCGCCCTGCTCCAGCGGCTTTGTGACGCAGGAGTAGATCAAGCCAAGATCAGCGATATTAATGGGGATTTCCGGATCGAACACGGTTTTCAATTGGTCCCAGACCATCTTTTCGCTTAATCCAGCCGGCTCGCCAGCGGGCGCTTCGATTGGCGCCGGAGGCGTTAGGCCGAGCGCGTCCGCGTCCTTCACATCAACCCGAAACATTCCGCGAGCGCCTGTGATGGTCCAGCTGTTGCCGAGAAATTGCATGACCCTCACGCCGCTGCCTGCGGCCAGGATTGAGGGAGTGCCGCTCGGAATCGCGATCGCGGCGCATTCGCGCTTCAATACAATGAATCCATTCATTCGGCCACTCCAAATTACTCCGTTGAGACGGGATCCTGCTTGCCTTCGAGCGCGGCGTGCAACGTGTGCCATGCAAGCGTCGCGCACTTGACGCGAACAGGGAACTCGGAGACGCCGGAAAACACGGTCAGCTTGCCCAGCTCGGACTCACTTCCGCCTGCAGGCGCGTGCCCCGTGACCATTTCGTGGAAGCGCCCGAATATTTTCTCCGCCTCCGCCATCGTCTTTCCCTTGACGATCTGCGTCATCATGGACGCCGATGCCTTCGAAATCGCGCAGCCCGAGCCTTGAAAGCTGATGTCGCGGATCGCATCGCCTTCGAGCGCGACGTACACAGTAAAACGGTCGCCGCAGAGCGGGTTGAAGCCCTCGGCCTTGTGGTTCGCGGCAGGCAGCTCGCGATAATTTCGCGGCGCCTTGCTATGCTCCAGGATCACGTCCTGATAGAGATCGCGGAGATCGGACATCAGGCAAACACCTGTCGCACTTTTTCGATCCCGCGAACGAGCGCGTCCACTTCCTTCCGTGTGTTGTAAACCGCGAACGACGCCCGTGCCGTGGCCGGAACGCCGAAACGCTCCATGACGGGCTGAGAACAGTGGTGCCCCGTGCGGATGGCGATTCCTTGCTGGTCGAGAATCGTTCCAATGTCGTGCGGATGGATATCCTCGATCACAAACGACAGGACACTGGCCTTTTCCTTCGCCGTGCCGATCAGCCGGACGCCCGGAATCGCGGAGACTGCCTCGGTGGCATAGGCGAGCAAGTCGTGCTCGTGGGCGCCGATATTCTCCATCCCGAGACCATCCACGTATTGCAGAGCCGCTCCGAGGCCGATCACGCGCGCGATGTGCGGCGTGCCGGCTTCGAACTTGTATGGCAGCTGATTGTAGGTCGTTTTCTCGAATGTGACCGAGCTGATCATGTCGCCGCCGCTCTGATAGGGAGGCATGGCATGGAGCAGCGTCGCCTTCCCGTATAGCACGCCGATGCCGGTCGGCCCGTAAACCTTGTGTCCGGAAAATGTGTAGAAGTCGCAGTCGAGATCCTGGACGTCCACTTTCATGTGCGGCACGGCCTGCGCGCCGTCAACGAGCACGGGCACGTTACGGCTGTGCGCCATCTCGATCATGCGCTTCAGCGGATTGATCGTGCCAAGGGCGTTGGACACGTGCGTGACCGCGGCCAACTTCGTTCGCGGCCCGAGCAGGTTCGCAAACTCGTCGAGTAGCAATTCGCCCTGGTCGTTGATCGAGGCGACGCGCAGCCTCGCTCGCTTTTCGTCGCAGAGGATCTGCCACGGCACGATGTTGGAATGGTGCTCCATGGCGGTGATAAGCACTTCATCGCCGGCCTGCACCTGCGCGCGCCCGAAAGTCTGCGCCACGAGGTTGATGCCTTCCGTCGTGCCGCGCACGAAGACGATTTCGCGCGAGTGGGCGGCGTTGAGGAATTCCTGGACGGTCAACCGCGCGGCCTCATACTCTTCGGTCGCGTTCTCGGAAAGAAAGTGGACGCCGCGATGGACGTTGGCGTTGCTGCCCTCGTAGTAGCGCGTGATCGCATCAATCACCGCGCGCGGTTTCTGGGACGTGGCGGCGTTGTCGAGATACACGAGCGGATGGCCGTGAACTTTCTGGTGAAGGATCGGAAAATCGGCGCGCACACGTTCGACGTCAAACCGGCCGGTCGCGGACACCGGGCGCTTTTCGCCATCGAGTTTTCGCGCGGCGGAGGTCATGCGATTTTCCTCAGGGAAGACTCAGCCAGGCGAAACGCATGGTCGTGGATCAGCTTCTCGATGTGCGTGCGCACCGGACCCTCTTTCATGCGGTCCATGCATTCGCTCGCGAACGCCACAAGCAGCAGCCTTCGGGCGGACATCTCGTCGATTCCGCGGGAGCGCAGATAGAAGAGCGAATTTTCCTCCATCTGTCCAATGGTCGCGCCGTGCGTGCACTTCACATCGTCCGCGTAGATTTCGAGCTGAGGCTTGGTGTCGATCTGCGCCGTGTCGGAAAGCAGCAGGTTGCGATTCGTCTGCTTTGCGTCGGTCTTTTGCGCGTCCTTGTGCACGATAATGCGGCCGTGAAACACGCCGTGTGCGTGGCCATCGAGGATTCCGTTGTAAAACTGGCGGCTGCCGCAGTGCGGGCTGGCGTGCTCGACGAGCATGTAGTTGTCGAGGTGCTGCCGGCCATTGCCGATGAACAGGCCGTTGATCAGGCACTCGCCACCCTCGCCGGCCAGAACCGGGTGGATGTTGTTGCGCACCAGCGCTCCGCCCAATAGCACGGAGTGCGAGGCAACATCCGCCGTCCGACCCTGCTGAATGCGCAGCGTCGAGACGTTGAAAGCGCCGGCGTGCTCGCGTTCGATCATGTAGTGCGAAACCACGCTGTGGTCGCCGGCGACGAGTTCCGTGACCGTGTTACACAGGGATTGGCCGCCGCCGAGCGACACGTAGTCTTCGACGATGGTAGCCTGGCTGTTCTCCTCCGCCACGATCAGATTCCGCGGATGATTGACCGCAGGAAATTCATGCGCGGTCGAAACAAACAGCACGGCAATCGGGCCTTCCGCGACGACGCCCTTGGCGATGTGCACGTACGCGCCGTCTTCGAGAAACGCGGTATTCAGCGCGCCGAAGGAATCGCGCTGCGTGTTGAGATACCGGCCCAGGTGCTGTTCGATCGCTCCGGGATTGCGCGCGATCTCCGATGCGAGATTGCACACCGTAACTCCGGCCGGCAGATTGCCGATCGAGGAAAGCGTTTCCGCAAAGCGCCCGTCCACGAATACGAGCCGGCAGCCGACGCCGGGGATTTGAAACTGATTGAGATCCTTCTGCGAGGGCAGGGAACGGCCGTTGCGGACAAGGCGGAACGGAGTCTGCGCGATCGCCGCCGGATTCGTGAAGCGCCAATCCTCGTCGCGCGTGGTTGGGAAGCCGGTTTCGCTGAAGCGCGCGAAGCCATCCTGGCGCAGCTTTCGCAGCCACGCGAGATCGTGGCTCGCGGCGGATTTTTCGAATCCGCCGAAGCTTTCCGCGTATTTTTGAATTGCTGGGCTTGCCGTTGCCACTCTTCCGCTCCCCATTTCCCTCGGGCCTGACTAGGCGCCCGCTCCCGCCTCGTACGAGTTGTAGCCTCTGTCTTCGAGCTCCAGCGCGAGCTCCGGCCCGCCGGAGCGAACGATGCGCCCTTCGACCAGCACGTGAACGCGATCCGGCACGATGTAGTTGAGCAGTCGCTGATAGTGCGTCACGACCAGAATCGCACGCTCCGGATTACGCATGGCGTTGACGCCCTCGGCGACGATGCGCAGCGCGTCGATATCGAGACCGGAATCCGTTTCGTCCAGAATGGCGAGCTTCGGTTCAAGCACGGCCATTTGCAGGATCTCGTTGCGCTTCTTTTCGCCGCCGGAAAAGGCTTCGTTCACGGAGCGGTTCAGCAACTTGTCGTCCATGTCGAGCAGCTTCAGCTTTTCACGCAACATCGGGAGAAAATCCATCGCGTCCATTTCCTCCAGGCCGCGGTATTTGCGCACGGCGTTGAGCGCCGAGCGCAAAAAGTAGGCGTTGCTGATGCCGGGAATTTCGACGGGATATTGAAACGCGAGAAAAAGCCCCTCGCACGCGGCTTCCTCCGGCTTCATGGCCAGCAGGTCCTTGCCGTTGAACAGCACCTCACCGCTGGTGACGTTGTAGGTGTCGCGGCGGGCCAGCACCTGCGCGAGAGTGCTCTTTCCGGAGCCGTTCGGGCCCATGATGGAGTGCACTTCGCCGGCGTTCATTTGGAGGTTGATGCCGCGGAGGATTTCGCGGTCCTCGACCCGGACGTGCAGGTTCTTGATTTCGAGCAAGCTCATTGCGTTTTTTCGTCCCTTTCAGCGCTCAGCGGACCCTCGAAAAGTGTGTCACTTTGTTGAGGTCCCGACTCTTTGTTTTCAATAACTTACGCCTGAAATTACTTGGCATGATGTGTCACTTAATTTCGCGATTCCGTGCAAGGTGCCGCCGGCAAATGCGCCCGCCTGAAAGGCGGCCGCTACATAACCAT
>JARLGK010000043.1 GCA_031296075.1 Candidatus Acidiferrales bacterium | reverse complement strand
TGAGGACCGCGAGAGCATAGTCTTTCGAACGGAAACGGCGCGGGTGCAGTGACAACTCCGCGCGATCATTGCCAAAGATCAGAGCGCCGCAGAAGCCCGCGATTGCAGGACCGCAAAGCATGCTGAGCCAGTCCCATGCAGGGAATCCTCTGGGCCAAACAAAGATCCTAGGAAGCGCGCGGCCGCTAAGAGCCACGAGAACGAAGTCCGCGCCAAACTGAACGACGGACACGAGGACGAGGGAAGCAATCAGGAGCTGGAAAACGCGGCGGACCAAACTTCGTCTGTCGGGCGCGTCGTGCGATTGATCGGCAGTGCCCCGAAGTCTAAGCGGCAACGACATACGTCTGAGGCGAACACCCCGCAAAGCACCGGCGAGGACCAAGCCTCCCGCAAGAGTCAGATACGCACCGATGCCGATACCGACGAACGAGTGCGGTAGCGACCGAACGATTTCTCGCAGGGTACCGGGTTCCGGCTCGAGAACAGAAACCGGACCAGGCCAACCGAGCCCGTACACTGCGATACTGACGAACACGCCCAGGGCAATCGGCAGAAATACCCACCATAGAAATTTGCGAAAGACGTTGCGGACCGGAACGCACCACAAAACAAAACTCGCCGTATACGAGAAGCGCACTGCCAGTCGGACGATTCCGTCAGCCACGAAGTAGCTAGCCCGTGAACGGCCCAGAGGGAACCATCGCCAGTCCTGCCAACCAAGAAGGAGCAGGAAAGTGCCCAGCGGAAACAGAAGCTGCAGATTGTTGTCGGGTAGAAAGTCCCGCAGGAAAGAGCCGGCTCGCCAAAAGAGTGAATGGTCCCGACCGCTTGGCGTTTCGTCCATGGGCTGGAGATTAACCCGATCGGCTATAACGCGAAAGGAATATGTGAAGCGCTCCGTAGTGCGTATGTCCCGACGCGGATACTCACCGATCGTTGCCGATAACGGGCGGAGGCGGAGGAAGATGGCGGCGCCGACCGGGTGCCGTTAGGATTTCGATGCGCGGCGGGTCCCGTTATAAGATTGACGCCATGACTGCGAGGCTGATTGAGCGTGATGGCCACCGTCTGCTTGTGTCGCGGTCGGGGCGAAAGCCGAATCGGCCAACGATCTAGCTTCTGTCGGAATGATCGAGCCAAGAATGTTTGCCGGGCACGGCATGCCGTGCCCCTACAAGACCAAAACGTAACTCGGCGGTAATCGCGTCGCGCCGGAGGGATTCCACTTGCGAAGAATATTTCTGGCGGTTGCGGTCCTGAGCCTTGCAGGTATTTCCTCGATGCGCGCGGCGGCAGCCGCCCCGGCGGATGATGCGCGAACGGAGCAGTCGAGCCTGGTTACGAAAGTGCACGGCACAGGTTTTGTTCAGCTGACCGCCGACAGCTTCAACGATCTCACTCAGACTCAGAAGATGGACGCGTACTGGCTTTATCGAGCGGCCGTCGCCATCGGGCCAATCGCCTACGATCAGAACTCCGCGGACGGCCTGCGCGAGAAGCACCTGCTCGAAGCGATCCTGACGCACGCGAACGCCATTGACCCGGTCGTCCTGAAGAAGATCACGGACTACACGATGCTCTTCTGGGGCAACAAGGGGAATCACAACACGAATACCTCCGTCAAGATCGTGCCTGATTTTACGTCGGCGGAGTTGCGCGCGGCCGCTGAGCAGGCGAGCAAGAACGGCGCGGTGCTGGGATCCGCGGCAAGACTTGCGCGGGAGCTTCAGGAACTCGATAAGCCGATTTTCGACCCCGAATTCGAGCCCATGTTGATGATGAAGAATCCGAAGAACGGCGAGGATCCGCTGGAGGCCGGCAGCGCAAATTTCTATTCCGGCGTCACGCTGAAGGACCTGGTCGGGTTCACCGAGCACTACGCGTTGAATTCGCGGCTGACCAAGCAGGATGGAAAGCTCGTTGAAGATGTCTATCGCACGGGCACGCCGGACGGTACGGTGCCGCCAGGGCGATACGCGCGCGAGCTTGGATTGGCGATTCGAAACCTGCAGCAGGCGCTGCGCTATTCTCCGCCGCAGCAGACGAAGGTGATCAACGACTTGATCCGCTACTACCAGACCGGCGAGCGGGCGGATTGGATCCGGTGCGGCATTGACTGGGTGCAAGACAAGACCAATCCCGATTTCTCGAATGGATTCGTGGAGGTTTACAAGGACCCGCGCGGGATGAAGGGCGCGATTCAGGGCTTCGTCAGCATCGTGGACGAAAAGATGAACCACCTGATGACCGGTTTCGCTGCGAACGCCGGTTACTTCGAGCAGCACGCACCTTGGGACGAGAAGTACAAGAACCCAAATCCCAAGCCACCCATCGTGAATGCGGTGGAGATGGTCGCGGAAACCGGCGACTTCGACGTGAGCACCCTCGGCGACAACCTGCCGAACGAGGACGAGATTCACACGAAGTACGGGTCGAAGAATTTCATTCTCACCGGCTCGATTCGCGCATTGAACAGCGCCATCGGCGACGCTGATTTCGGGGAATTCGCGTCCACGCAGGCGGAGAAGGATCGCGCCAAACAATACGGCGATCTCGCCGAGAATCTTGAGACCGCGATGCATGAAGTGATCGGCCACGGCTCGGGCAAGGTCGGCCCGAAAGTGACGCAAGAGCCGGCCTATTACATCAAGGAATACTACTCGACGCTCGAGGAGTCGCGCGCAGACCTGATGGCATTCTGGAGTTTCTGGGACCCGAAGCTGATTCAGATGGGCGTGATGCCGAACGACGAAGTTGCCAAAGCGGCTTATGACAAGGAGGCGCGCGCCGCGCTCACGCAGCTTCACGAGGTGCCGAGCGGCGATACGATCGAGGAAGATCATCGCCGGGGAACGCAGCTGATCGTCAACTATATTCGCGACAAGACCGGAGCGATTCAGCCGGTGGAGCGCGACGGGAAAATCTATTTGGTTGTTACCGACTACGCGAAGATGCGCCAGGGCGTCGGGATGCTGCTGACGGAATTGATGCGCATCAAAGCCGAGGGCGACTATGACGCCGCCAAGGCACTGATCACGAAATACGGAATTCATTTCGATCCGGGGTGGCGCGATCAGGTGGTGGCGCGCTACAGGGCGCTCGATATTCCCGAGAATTGGGTGGGAATCAATCCCGATCTGGAACTGCGGCGGGGCCCGGGTGGCAAGATGGATGTCACGATCAGCTATCCGCGCGACCTGGTGAAGCAGCAACTGGCGTACACGAAGATCAACGGAGAGTAGCGGGGAATTCTCGGAGCGTGCGGGCGGCGCGTCGCCGCAAGAGTCGAATCGGATTATTTTGTGGTAACCGTGGAGCGGGTGAGGCGGTCGGCGAGGGCTTTCTGTTCCTGGGCGATCGGCGCGGGGATGTGGCTGCCGAACTTCGCGAAAAATTCGCCCACAGCCTGATCTTCCGCGAGCCAATCGCTCGGGTTCACGCTGAGGAGCTCGCCAAGCGTGTCGCGCGAAATCGAAAGGCCGTCGAGCGTGAGAGACGACGGCGTGGGCACGTGGCCGATGGGCGTTTCCGTGGCGGCGGCGCGGCCTTCGATGCGGTCGAGCATCCACTTCAGCACGCGGACGTTCTCCCCGTAGCCGGGCCACAGGAATTTTCCATCCGCTCCCTTGCGAAACCAGTTGACGTGGAAAATCTTCGGAGGCTTTTTCAGCTTGGAGCCCATGGCGAGCCAGTGGCCGAAATAGTCGCCCATGTTGTAGCCGCAGAAGGGCAGCATGGCCATGGGATCGCGGCGCGATACGCCGACGGCGCCCGTGGCCGCGGCCGTGGTCTCCGATGCCATCGTGGCGCCGACGAATACGCCGTGTTGCCAATCGCGCGATTCGTACACGAGCGGCGCGAGACGCGAGCGACGTCCGCCAAAAATCAGCGCGGAAATGGGCAGCCCTTCGGGATCCTCCCAGTTCTTTGAAAGCGAAGGCGACTGCGAAGCGGGAACGGTGTAGCGGGAGTTCGGATGCGCCGCGGTGCCGGAACCGGCCGACCACGCCTCGCCCTTCCAATTGATCAGGCCGTTGGGGGGCGCGCCGTTAATTCCTTCCCACCAGGGTTCGTTCGAAGGCGTCATGGCGACGTTGGTGTAGATCGTGTTGCGTTTCGTCGCGTCCATTACGTTGGGGTTTGTTTTTGCGTTCGTGCCGGGGGCGACGCCGAAAAATCCGGATTCCGGGTTGATGGCCCGCAGCGTGCCGTCCGACGCCACGTGCATCCAGGCGATGTCGTCGCCGACGGTCCAGACGCGATAGCCCTGCGACTCGAGCGCGGAAACCATCATCGCCAGATTCGTCTTGCCGCAGGCGCTGGGGAAAGCCGCGGCCATGTAAGCCACTTTGCCCGAAGGATCTTCCAGGCCGAGAATGAGCATGTGCTCGGCCATCCAGCCCTGGTCGCGCGCCATCCAGCTGGCGATCCGCAGCGCGAAGCATTTCTTGCCCAGCAGCGCGTTGCCGCCGTAGCCCGAGCCGACGCTCCAGATCAGCTTTTCCTCGGGGAAGTGCATGATGAACCGGCGCTCGGGACTCAAATCGCCGAGCGAGTGAAGGCCGGGGACGAAATCCGCGGAACTGCCCAGCCGGTCGAGCGCGGCCTTGCCCATGCGCGACATGATGCGCATGTTGGCGGCGACGTAGGCGCTGTCGGTGATCTCGACGCCGATTTTGCTGTAGGGCGATTTCGCCGGGCCAAGAATATAGGGCACGACGTACATCGTGCGGCCCTTCATCGCGCCATCGAAAAGCGGCCGGACTTTTTCTTTCGCCTCGGAAGGAGCCATCCAGTTGTTGCTGGGGCCGGCATCTTCCTTCTTGTTCGTGCAGATGAAGGTCAATTGCTCAGTGCGGGCGACGTCATTGGGACTGCTGCGGTGGAGGTAACAGTGCGGGTAGGTCCTCTGGTTCAGCTCGACGAACGTGCCGTCGCGGAGCATGTCCGCCGTCAATCGCTCGTTCTCCGCCTCGGAACCGTCGCACCAGACGATTCTTGCCGGCTTCGTCAGGCGCGCTGAATCTTCTACCCAGCTTTCCAGTGGTGTGGACACCCTACCTCCTGGGATCTTCCTGCGGAACTCTGCTCGACGCGAGCGAGCTTTCTCGCCCGACTTCGGAAAAAACAACCCCATTCTAATCGTAAGTCAAAAATCTTAAGGCACGGCGAAGCGAATTGCAAGGCGCGCGCGGCAAAGAGTCCGGCCGAAAGTGCCAGATGTTATACTTCCGGCGAAATGTACGCGCGAAAACTGACCGCGGAGATGACTATCGGCGACGAGCGGCGGGCGGTGCCGCTCGATTGGCTCGACAGCTTCTGCATGCGAAATTTCACGGGCTCGGCGGAATTCGACGACACGCTGCCGAAAGGCGAGGGGATACTGGAGGCGGGGCTGAAGGTTGACCCAGCGCGGCTGGCCGCGGCCATGAGCGAATGGTTCACCAAACGCGGGAAAGGCAACGGCGCGCCGGTAGTGGTGGAGCTTCGCGAGTCGAAGTGATCGCCGGGCGGGCCAGAGCTGGGAAGAACAAGAGCCGAACGCCCTCAGCGCGTGATTGGGGCGTTGCATAAGTCACGTCGAGAGAGGTTCGGCTCTCTGCACGGTTTGACGCAAGGCGTAGGAGATCGTTAGTAGACGCGGTAATTCCCACGTGAGGGCGCAGGGACAGCTACATGGAGCTGAAGGAGCGAACTCTGCGTCGTGTGCGGAGACTTTCCCAACCCTCAGCGGTGAGCGCCTCTCTGATCTTGGGAATCGCGGCGCGCGTGGCTGTTTCTCCCGCGGCGACGAGCTGCGGCGTCTTCACGAATTCGTCCCACAAGATGTGATGAACCTCGGGCTCGACGAGGACGTCCACGTCGCTGTGCCAGAGCTGGGCTGCGGCCGTCTGAATGATCGAGAACGAGCGGCTGATCACTTCGATCGTGTTGCGCGGCGCGGACTTGAGGAGTCCCGGTTCGAGGTGCACGCCGATGACGATGTCCGCGCCCAAATCGCGCGCCGCTTCCGCCGGGACCGTCTCGGTCAGGAATCCATCCACGAAAATCTGCCCGCGATATTCCACCGGCAGAAAAAGCCCCGGATAGGCGCACGACGCGCGCAGAGCCGGCGCGATTTCTCCATCCGTAAAGTGTACGGAGTTCCCGTTGATCAAGTTGGTGGCGACGATGCTCAGCGGAATTTTCATCTGGCTGAAGAATTCATCCGGCGTGAATTTGTGCAAGAACTGCTCGAGAGGCTCGTTCGAGGCCATGCCCATGCGCGAAAGCGTCCAGCGTCCGAAATCGCGAAAGCGGGTCGCGGCGCCCTGGCGCTCCATTTCTTCAAGCGGGGTGCCGCTGGCGTAGGTGGCGGCGATCAGCGCGCCGACGCTGGTCCCAGCGATGAAATCAATCGGTATCTCGTTTTCTTCGAGGACGCGCAGCACGCCGATGTGCGCAATTCCGCGCGCGAAACCGCCGCCCAAAGCCAATCCCACCTTGGGACGCTCGCCCTGGCCTGCGTAGGCGAATGTTCGCAGGCCCCTGACAGCTTTATGTAGCCATTTTGTTGCGGTTCCCATCGAATACCCCACCGTCTACACAACACTTTAGCAAACTTGGAGGTTTGCCGGGCGTTTCCGGTTGACCCGCGTTGGTGCTTTTGCAACCATGTGCCCAGCAGAGGATGCGATTGATGAGACGCCCGATCGAAAAAGCGGTGGTGCTGGGTGCCGGCACGATGGGTGCGCGTATCGCGGCTCACCTCGCCAACGCCGGCATACCCTGCTACTTACTCGATATCGTCCCACCGGAATTGAATGCCGATGAAAAGCGCAAGGGGCTGACGCTCGAAAAGCCCGCGGTGCGGAATCACATCGTGATGGCTGGACTCGATGCCGCGATAAAATCGCGGCCGGCGGCGTTCTTCACGCCCGAGACGGCGCGGCTGATCACGCCCGGCAACTTCGACGACAACCTCGCGTGGTGCGCGGAAGCCGATTGGATCATCGAAGCCGTCGCGGAGAATCTCGAGATCAAGCGCAAGCTGCTCGAACGCGTGGACGCCGTGCGCAAGCCGGGAACGATTGTCACGTCGAACACATCGGGCCTGCCGATCCGGCTGATCGCCGAGGGGAGGTCCGAGGATTTTCAGCAGCACTGGGCGGGCACGCACTTCTTCAATCCGCCGCGCTACATGAAATTGGCCGAGCTGATCCCGGGGCCGAAGACTTTGCCGGCGGTGCTCGAAGCGCTTGAGGAAATCTGCGACGTGCGGCTGGGCAAGGGCGTGGTGGTGGCGAAGGACACGCCAAATTTCATCGCCAACCGCATCGGCACGTTCTCGATGCTGAACGCGATCCAGCAGATGCGGGCGCTCGATATGACTGTCGAGGAAGTGGACGCATGCACGGGACCGGCCGTCGGCTGGCCGAAGTCGGCCACTTTCCGCACGGCCGACATCGTGGGTCTCGACGTGCTCGATCACGTGATCCGCAATATCTACGGCAGCATTCCGGACGACGAATCGCGCGAAATGTTTCGAGTGCCGCCGTTGGTCGAGGAAATGATGAAGCGCGGATGGCTGGGTGAAAAGACCGGCAGCGGATTTTACAAGCGCGTGAAAGGCGCAGGCGGCGGATCGGAAATCCTGACGCTCGACTGGCAGAAGATGGAATACCGGACGCAGCAAAAGGCGAGATTCGGCTCGATCGAGGCGGGAAAGGCCGTCGAGGATACGCGCGAACGGTTGGGATTGCTGGTCGGGCCGGCTCTGGCGGGCCAGACCGGCGACAAGGCCAACCGGTTTCTTTGGACGTGCCTCAGCGAGATGTGCCTGTACGCCGCGCGCCGTGCTCCGGAAATCGCGCATACAGTGGTGGACGTAGACCACGCGATGCAATGGGGATTCGGATGGGAAATGGGGCCGTTCGAAATTTGGGACGCTATCGGCGTCGAGCGGATGGCGAAAGCGCTGGAGCGTGACGGAAAACAGATGCCGCCGCTCGTCTCGAAGGTGATCGCTTCGCCGAAACAATCGTTCTACGAAATGGAGAAGGGAAGGGCGCGCTATTTCGATCTGGCATCCGGCGCGCTCGCGCCGGTCAAAGAGTCTGCGGGAGTCTTGATCTTGAAATCGCTAAAGGATCGCACGCCCGTGGTGCAGGAGAATTCGGGCGCGAGCCTAATTGACTTGGGCGACGGCGTGCTGTGCTGCGAATTTCACGCCAAGATGAACGCGATCGGCGGAGACATCACCGCGATGCTGCAATCGGGCGTCGCGCGGTTGGAGACGGAATTCGAAGCCATGGTGATCGGCAACCAGGCGACGAATTTTTCCGCCGGCGCGAACCTGATGCTGCTGTTGATGACCGCGCAAGAAGGTGAATGGGATGACATTCACCTGGCCGTGCGGCAATTCCAGCGCATGAACATGGCGATCAAGTACGCGCCGCGGCCGGTGGTGTCCGCGCCGCAAGCAATGGCGCTGGGCGGCGGCTGCGAAATCAATCTGCACGCGGCGCGAATTCACGCAACGGCGGAGGCGTACATCGGTCTCGTCGAGGTGGGCGTCGGCCTGATTCCGGGCGGCGGCGGAACGAAAGAGATGCTGATCCGCGCGAACGAGCACGCAGCGGGCGGCGACAGCCTGGATTTGACGCACGCGCTCCGGCCCATCTTCGAGAACATCGCCACGGCGAAAGTTTCCACCAGCGCCGAGGAGGCGCGTTCGCTTGGCTATCTGCGCCCTTCCGATTTGATCGCTATGAATCGCGACCGGCAGATCGCCGACGCGAAGCAGACGGCGCTCGCGATGGTGCGCGCCGGATACCATCCGCCGGCTCCGGCGGAAATTCGCGTGCTCGGCGAGGAATTCCTCGCCTTGGCGAAGCTCGCGGTGCACATGATGGTTCGCGGCGAATACGCCACGGAGTACGACGGCGTGGTCGCGCGCAAGCTCGCATATATCCTCGCGGGCGGCGCGATCACCGCGGCGCAGAGCGTCCCCGAGCAGTACATCCTCGATCTCGAACGCGAGGCGTTCGTCAGCCTCTGCGGCGAGCGCAAGACCCAGGAACGCATCGCGCATACGCTGAAGACCGGCAAACCGCTTCGAAATTAGGCTCCGCTAACCGATCCGCGCCAAATGTTCCCCGGCAGTACGAAGGTACTATTGCCGCCGCTTGTCCTCCACCCCGAAAATTGAAAACGCAGCGTTAAATCAGGCCTTTTCAGGGGGAACGGCGTGCAACCGCTCGTACTATCATGACGCCACTCAAGGACGCATTGGAAGTTTCAACTCCCGCATCTGAAACTACGACCACGCACGCGAGCGAGCGAGCAAAGGCGGAATCCGGCCATCTGCGCTCGGATGCGGTATCGCTCGACGTGCCGGTGAAGGTGCACGGCTCGCGCGTCACCGAAGCGGTGCGCGGAGTTGCGCCGAACACCGAACCAATCGAAGAGCAGGCGTCCACCATGATCGTGTTTCCGCAGGGTGGCGTGCTGCGAATGTCCGCGGCCGTGAATGCCGGACAGATGTTGGTGCTCACGAATTTGAAGTCCGGGCACGACGCTATTTGCCGCGTGGTGAAGGTCCGCGCCTACGCGCAGACCCAAAGCTACGTCGAGCTGGAATTCACGAATCGGCAGCCCGGCTACTGGGGCGTTCATTTCGCCTCTGACGAACTCGAGCCCGTGAGGACGGTTTTGCCGCAGCCTCCGCCGCCGCCCGTTTCCGTTGCGCACGAACCAGCGATGGAGAAGGCCGAGGCCAAATCTACGCCGAACATCTCTTGGGCGCCCGCTGCTTCGCTGCAGGCGCCACCTGCAAAACCTCCCGAGACGGCTATCTCTTCAAGTCCTGTGAAGTCGCCAAACACGCCGTCGCAGCGCGTCGCCCAACCAAGCAAGCAGGAGTCTTCGTTCGTCGGGATCGGCTCGCAGGAGGAAGTGCAACCCGCGGCGTCGGCAACCACCAGCAAGAAGAAGGCGGAGCGGTTCGTCGCTCCAGCGTCGTCGCTTTCGATGGCCGAACTGCGCGGCGACATGCACGCAGCGGCACCCGCATCTTCCACGTCGCTTGGCGCCGGCGTCCCCGGTGAAATGACCGATCTGTCGGAGGCTCTCGCGGAATCGTCGCAGGAAAAGCAACCCGCCACGTTCGGCCGGCTCGCTGCAAGCGCCAGCCTTTCGGGCGGGCATACCGAGCCTCAAAAAGCCTTCGGCGCGCGATTCGATTCCACGGCGCTCGGCGTTTCCGAACAGGCGGCCGAACTTCACAAAAATTCGGGACCTAACTGGTTCTTGATCGCGGCTGGAATTGCGGCTCTTGTTGTGGCCGGAGCCGGCGGAGGTTTCTACTTCCATGTGTGGCCCGTCGCGAAGTCCGGCCCGAGGTCGGAGTCCGTGCCAACTCCCGCGATTTCGATAGCGTCTCCCGCTACTGCTTCGCCCGCGGAATCAAACTTGAGTCAGATTGCCGCTTCAAGTCCGGTGGCGCAAACCAACCAGCCGAGTCTCGCGGGTGCGGCAAGCGGCCCCGGCGTTTCGATTCGCATCGGGGAAGCTGCGCCTGAAAGAGCGAATAAGCCGCCGGCTGCCGAACGCATCGCGCCGAGCGCGCCTGTGAGTCAGAAAGCCCCTAACCGCGTGCCGGATATGTCCGCTCGGCTGAACGCCCATCCAGTTTCTTCTCAGCGCTCAGTTTCCGGCGACGCGGAGCCGGCACCTTCGGTTGACGCAGGGGCAGCGTCTCCGGGCAGCGAGCTCCAGGGAATCGCGGTCAGTTCCGAAGTAGCGCCTCCGCCGCCTCCGGCTGAGGCAGCGGCGCCGGTCAAGGTTGGCGGCGAACTCAAGCCGCCGAAGATAATCTCCTCGGTTATGCCTGTGTATCCTTCGATGGCGAAGGCCACGGGAATCCAGGGCGCAGTCGTGGTGGAGGCGTCGGTCGATCAGTCCGGCAACGTTGTCGCGACGAAAGTGATTTCGGGCCCGCCGGTGCTGCGCCAGGCCGCTGTGGACGCGCTGCGCCGCTGGAAGTATCAGCCCGCGATGCTGAATGGCGAGCCGGTGGCCGTGCAGATCACGGTGACAATGCAGTTCCACAATTTGGCGCCCTGACCTTCGACGCTCCCAATTCCAGCGGGCGCGATGTCGCCACTCGTTCCAAGTCCCGCGCGGTTGCTTTTTCTTGCCCGCAGGCATCCAATGGAGTAGTTTGCGGCGAGGAAGCCCGCGTCTGGTCTGAGGTGATTCATGCGAGAAGCCGTCCTGGTGAGTTCCGTACGGACCGCAGTGGGGAAGGCGCCGAAGGGCGCGCTGCGCGCGACGCGGCCTGACGATCTGGCTGCGCTGGTGATCAAGGAAGCGCTGGCGCGCGCCAAGGGCGTCAATCCCGAAGATATCGAAGACGTGATCATCGGCTGCGCGACGCCGGAAGCGGAGCAGGGAATGAATTTCGCACGGATTGCGTCGCTGCGCGCGGGACTGCCGGTCAGCGTCTCGGCGATGACCGTCAACCGATTTTGTTCTTCGGGCCTGCAGTCTATCGCCATCGCAGCCGAGCGAATCATGGCCGGGCAGGGCGACGTCGCCATCGCCGGCGGCGCCGAATCCATGAGCATGGTCCCCATGGGCGGCCACAAAATCGCGCCGAATCCCTGGCTGATGGACGATTTTGCGGACGCCTACATCAACATGGGCTTGACGGCCGAAAATCTCGCCAAGAAATACGGTATCACGCGGCAGCAGGCCGACGAATTCTCGTTCGCGAGCCACCAGAAGGCGCTGGCGGCCATCGCGGCGGGCAAATTCAAGGACGAGATCGTGCCGGTGGCCGTGAGCTACACGGTTCTCGAAGCGAGCGCCAACGGTTCCGCGGACCGCGCGAAAGCGAAAACGGTGAACGTCACGTTCGATACCGACGAAGGCCCGCGTACGGATACTTCTGTCGAGGCGCTGGGAAAACTCAAGCCTGCGTTTCACGCCCGCGGCGTGGTGACCGCGGGGAACAGCTCGCAGATGAGCGATGGCGCGGCGGCGGCCGTGGTGATGAGCGCCGACCGCGCGCGCCAGTTGGGCCTGAAGCCGCTGGCGCGTTTTGTCGCCTACGCCACGGCAGGGGCCCCGCCGGAAGAGATGGGCATCGGCCCGGTGTACGCGATCCCGAAGGCGCTCAAGATCGCGGGTCTCAAGGCCGATCAAATTGATGTGATCGAGTTGAACGAGGCTTTCGCGGCGCAGGCGCTTTCGGTGATCAAGGTCGCCGGCCTTGATCCCGCGCGGGTGAACGTGAATGGCGGCGCGGTGGCGCTCGGCCATCCGCTCGGCTGCACCGGCGCGAAGTTGACCGCCACGATCCTGCGCGAGATGGAGCGGCGCAACGCGCGCTACGGTCTGGTGACCATGTGCATCGGCGGCGGCATGGGCGCGGCGGGCATCTTCGAACGCGCAGCGTAGCGACGAATGAAGCGGTCTCTTTTCGATCGCGCGCGCTGAATAAGGAGAAATCTTCATGGCGACGACAACCGTTTCGCAGTCGGTGCATCGCGGCGGCGGATTCTTGGTGACGTCCATCGCTCCCGCTGAAATCTTCACGCCCGCGGACGTGACGGACGACCAGCGCCTGATCGGCCAGACGGCCGCTGAGTTTGTCGCCAAAGAAATCGTCCCGCTGATCCCCGACCTCGAAAAACACAAGGAGGGCCTGATGGCGCAGGCGCTGAAAAAAGCCGGCGAGATCGGTCTTCTCGGCGCGGGCATTCCCGAAGCATATGGTGGGTCGGAGCTTGACAAGATCTCCGCCACGGTCCTGACCGAAAAGATCAGCACGTACGCCTCGTTCGCGGTCGCATTCGGCGGCACCTCCGGCATCGGCACGATTCCCCTCGTCTATTTCGGCACCGAAGCACAGAAAAGAAAATACCTGCCGAAGATCGCGACCGGGGAATTGCTCTCTGCGTATTGCCTCTCGGAGCCACAAGCAGGTTCCGATTCGCTCGCTTTGCGTACGCGCGCGGTGCTCTCACCGGACGGAAAGAACTGGATCCTCAACGGGCAGAAGATGTGGATCACAAACGGTGGATTCGCCGACGTCTACATCGTTTTCGCGAAAGTGGATGGCGAGAAGTTTTCGGCGTTCATCGTTGAGCGCCGCACGGCGGGCTTCACGGTCGGCGCCGAGGAAAACAAGATGGGCATTCGCGGCAGCTCGACCGTGCCGCTGTTTTTCGAAAACGCGCCGATACCGAAGGAAAATCTGCTGCACGAAATCGGGCGCGGCCACATCGTTGCGTTCAACACCCTCAATGCCGGACGCTACACTCTGGGAGTGTCCTGCATGGGCGGCTCGAAGCGCGCACTGGAAGACACCTCGAAATATTCGAAGGAACGGACCGCGTTCGGCAAGAAGCTCTGCGAATTCGGCCTCATCAAGGCCAAGCTCGGCGAAATGGCGATCCGCATCTACGCGCTCGAGTCCATGGTTTACCGCACCGCGGGCATGATCGAAGGCGCCGTGTCCAGTCCTGGAGCCGGCAAGGTCGAGCAGGCCATGCAGGTGCTCGAGGAATACGCCATCGAAAGTTCGATCAGCAAAGTGGTCGGCAGCGAGACGCTGGATTTTTGCGTGGACGAAGGCCTCCAGGTCTTCGGCGGCTACGGTTTCCACGAGGACTATCCGATGGCCCGGGCATACCGCGACAGCCGCATCAACCGGATATTCGAGGGCACCAACGAAATCAATCGCATGCTCATCATCCAGATGCTTATGAAGCGCGCCATGGCGGGCACTCTGCCGCTGATTCCAGCGGCCAAGAAACTCGCCGATGAATTGCTATCCGGCCCTTCTTTCGAGGAGGCGCCCGCGGGAGCATTCGCCGAGGAGGAGCGGTCGCTCGCGCAGGCGAAAAAGGTGTTTCTGCTTGCGGCGGGATCGGCGGTCGAGAAATTCCGCGATAAGCTGGCGGATCATCAGGAAATTGTCGCGTCGCTTTCGAATATCGTGATGGATGTGTACGCCATCGAGTCCACTCTGCGGCGCGCGCAGAAAGCCGGCGCGGCCAACGCGCCCATGGGCGACGCCGCTCGCTCCTTCGCCTACGACGCGATGGACCGCATCGAGAAAGAAGCTCGCACGGCGCTCGCCGCTACCTCCGAAGGCGATACGCTGGTCACTCAACTCGCCGCGCTCCGCCGGCTCGCCAAGCACGCGCCGGTGGATACGATCGCGCTCCGCCGCCGCGTCGCTGAAGCGGTGCTCGCGCAGGACCGCTATCCGTTCGAAGGGCGCTGAGTCACCGCGGATTTTCTGCAAATTCTTCACCGCGCGAAATTAACTCGAATCATGCGGTCCACCTCGACACAAATTGTCGCAGCGCCTTCCGGAGTAATGGTACTTGCCCCCGCCCTCCATGCTTCCGCTATTACGGAAACCGTTTTCCATTTCTAATAGCCGAATCTCTTCAACGGCGCGCTATTACAACCACTTAGCTCCCCGCTTCTTTGGACTCGCCCGTGCATCCAACCCGGTGGAAGTCGCGAGAGGATCGATGAAAACCGTCTTGGGTGAAGTGAAGGAACATTTGAGCAGGGCTTGGCAGAATCCGACGATTCGCAAGCGCGTGGGCTGGGGCTTGGGAATTTTCTTGGTGTTGCAACTCTACTTCGTGCGCGAATTGATCGCTGCGGAGTTGCTTTTCGGAATGTTGTTCGCGTTCCTGATGGCCCTGGCGGGTCTCTTCTACGTTGTCGGCACGATTGGCGTCAACGGCCGCGTGTGGGCCGAGGCGGGCGTCCGCGTGGTGGCGAATTCCGCGCGCCGCGGTTACAGCGCGCTCGAAGAAATCAGTAAAAAGCCATTCCGCCATCCACATTCAGAGTCTGCCCGGTAATCGCGCTGGCCTGATCGGAAACTAGAAATAGGGCTGCGGACGCAATTTCCTCCGCCGTCTGCGGCCTTCCCTGCAAAATATTTTGCATCATCTGCTTCAGGATTTCGTCGCCCGCCGATTGGAAATGGGCCGCGAATTCGCGCGTCAGGTCCTGCGACATTTTCGTTTCCGTTACCGGGCCCGGGCAAATCGCGTTCACTCGCACGCCTTGGCGCGCGGCTTCGGCCGCCATCACGCGCGTCAGCCCGATCAGCGCCGCCTTCGAGCTCGTGTAGGCGCTGCTCAACCCAAACGCCAACTTCGCGCCCACCGTCGAAATGTTCAGGATCGATCCCGACTTTCGCGCGTACATTTCCGGCAGCACCAGCTGCCCCAGCACCAGCGGCGCGCGCAGGTTTACGGCCATCACCTCGTCCCAGTCGCGCAGTGGAAATTTCTCGATGGGCTGAACCGGCCCGTAGATCGCCGCGTTGTTGACGAGGATGTGGACCGCGCCGAATGCGCCGCGCGCACCGTCCACGATCTTCTTGCAGTCCGCCTCCCGCGCCAGATCGGCCTGTATCGCCGCCGCCTTGCCGCCGGCGCTTTGAATCTCGGCGACAACCTGCCGGATTTCACTTTCGCTGCGCGCTGCCACGACAACCGGCGCGCCCTCGGCCGCGAATCTAAGCGCGATGGCGCGCCCGATTCCGCGCCCCCCGCCCGTCACGATGGCAACTTGTCCCTTGAGCAGCATGTCCTCTCCGTAGAAATGAGTTTCAGAGGATAACATCGCTCGAACGAATTTGCCGAATCAAGCGCCGCCGCGGTCTCGCCTCATTGACTCCGCCGCAAGCACAGAATACGATGCAGCACTGCGCTTTTCGCGCAGGGGGAATCAACGATGGCGACAAATGTGGACTTGCTCTGCTCGTATTGGACTCTCGCTGGCGGCGGCGCGGAACCACACACCGATCATGAATATTGTCCCTGGGATTTCAAGGACCGCGTCGAAGCTGCTGCTCGCGCGGGTTTCAGGGGCATGGGCATCTGGCACGCCGACCTCGAGCACACACTGAAGAAGCGCAGCCTGAAAGAAATGAGAACAATTCTCGACGACAACGGCATCAGGCACATCGAGCTCGAATTTCTCGGCGGCTGGTTCCTCGAGGGCGAAGAGAAGAAGGCCTCCGATATCCTGCGCAAGAAACTTCTCGAAGCATCGGAGGTTCTCCGCGCGCACCACGTCAAGGTCGGCCATTTCGTCAAAACGCAAGCGACCATGCCGAAAATGATCAAATCCTTCGCCGCTTTGTGCGCTGACGGTGCAAATCACGGCGCCCTGTTCGGTTTTGAAATGATGCCGTTCTGCGATATCGATTCGGTCGAGAAAGCCATGCAGCTCGTCGAAGGCGCCGGCGCGAAAAACGGCGGCATCTGCCTCGACCTCTGGCACCTCGCGAAGCTGAAAATCCCGTACCAGAAGATCGCAAGCATCCCGCAGAATCGCATCACGTCCATTGAAATCAACGACGGCACGCACGAGTGTCCCTGGAGCCTGCACGAGGACACGATCAATCATCGCTTGCTTTGCGGCGAAGGGGAATTCGACGTGAAAGGGTTCGTCGCGGCGATGCTGAAGGCCGGCTACAAGGGGCCGTGGGGAATTGAAGTCCTGAACGCCGAATTGCGGAAGAAAAGTCTTGACGATATTGCGACCAGCGCGTTCAAGACCACAGCCGCGCAATTTCAATAGAGAGAGCCGATGCGAACCTCTGCCGTCGTGATAGCGATCGTTGTTGCCATTCTTGCTCTGTTCTTTTTTGTGCCGGTACTCCGTGACCAACCCTGGACGCCGCTGCGAATCGCCGGCGTAATCATCGCCGTCATAGGCTTCGGGTTGGTCGTGACGGCGCGCGTGCAATTGGGCGATTCCTTCTCAGTGACGCCGCAGGCGAAGGCGCTCGTCACCCACGGCCTGTATTCGAAAATCCGCAATCCCATGTTTATCTTCGTTGATGTGACGCTCTTTGGATTGATCTTAGCGGTGAACTTTCCGTGGTTGCTGCTGCTTCTCGCGTTGTGGACTTTTGCGCAGGCGCGCCAGGCGGGGAAGGAATCGAAAGTGTTGTACGACAAGTTCGGGCAGACCTACCTGGACTATCGAAAACAGACCTGGTTTTGATTCGCTTCGCCGTGCGGTTAATCCGCCGCCACTCGCTTCGCCAGCACGGACTCCACCGCCGCCACGATTTTCTCTTCGCTTGGCAGGACGAAAGTTTCCATCGGCTCGCTGTAGGGCACGGACGTATCGAGCGCCGTGACCATTTTCACCGGCGCCTTCAGATATTTGAATCCGTGCTCGGCCACCTCGCCCGCGATCACCACTGCGGCTGAAGCGTGGCGCGGCGCCTGATCCACCAGCACCAGCCGTCCGGTCTTCTTCACCGACTCGATGATCGTCTTTGTGTCCAGCGGTGATAGCGTTCGCGGATCGATCACTTCCGCGCTGATCCCTTGCTTCGCCAAAATCTCTGCCGCAGCCAGCGCTTTCTTCACCATCCACGCGGTCGCTACAATCGTCACATCGGTTCCGGCGCGCTTGATGTCCGCCACGCCGAACGGAACCAGATAGTCGCCGTCCGGCACCGGGCACTTATCGAGCATCAGCATGTAGTGGTGCAGATAGACGACCGGATTGTCGTCGCGAATCGCCGACTTCATCAGCCCGTAGGCATCGGCTGCGTTCGACGGCACCGCGATTTTCAGCCCCGGAATTCCCATCATCGCGTGATACGTGCAATTGGAATGCTGACCCGCCCATCCCGCGGCGAATCCGAATCCTGCTTTGAACACTACCGGCACTTTCACCTGCCCGCCCGACATGTACCGCAGACGCGGCGCCTCGTTGATCACCTCGTCGAAAGCGACGAGCATGAACTCGGCCATATACAGTTCCACGATTGGCCGCAGCCCCATCATCGCCGCGCCCACCGCGATGCCCAGTTCGGCCGTCTCGGAAATCGGCGTGAGCCGCACGCGGTCCTTCCCGAATTTGCGCACGAACGGATCGCGGTCCGTCATCGCCATGTTCTGGCCGTAGAACACGACGTTCGCGTCGCGCTGCATTTCTTCCGTGATCGCCACGGCGATCCCTTCAGCAAACATCATTTCGCGCGGCATGCCTGCCTCCTTGATTTCCCGGCGTAGTTTCTACGCGTACACGTAATTGAGCGCGTCCGCGGGCGACGGCAACGGGCTCGCCAGCGCAAACTTCACCACGTCTTCCATTTCCGCGCACACGGACTCTTCGATTTTCTTCGCGTCCGGATCGGCGAAAAATCCGCCGGCGATCAGATGCGCCCGGAATTTCTTGATGGGATCATTGTTCTTCGCGGCTTCAAACTCCGCCTTGTTGCCGTATACCTCAATGGACTCGTGTTCCTGGAACTGCGTCGGCACCGGCGGTACGGTGATCGCGTTTCCGTGCGGGCTCATGCGGTAGAATTTCGACTCGATGAGCGATGGTCCGTCGCCGGCTCGCGCCCGATCCACGGCCGTGCTCACCGCGTCATACACCTTGAGCGGGTCGGTCCCGTCGACGGTCACGCCCGGTATGCTGAACGCCTTCGCTTTTTGCGACAGGGGATCGCCTGCCTTGGCATTCGCATCTTCCAGGTCGATCTTGGTATAGGCCTGATAGCCGTTGTTTTCTAGAATAAAAACCACCGGCAGCTTCCATACCGCCGCCATATTCAGCGTCTCGTAGAACGCGCCCTGCTTCGACGAGCCGTCGCCGAAGAAGGAATAAACTACCTGTCCCGTTTTTTTCACCTGCGCGGCGTAAGCAGCGCCGGCGGCGTGCGCGATTCCTTGGCCGATAATTCCCGACGCCGTCGGAAAATGGTGCGTGGGATCGGCGAGGTGCATGGAACCGCCGAAACCTTTGCAGACGCCGTCCTTGCGCTGGTAAATCTCCGACATTAGCGCGCGCGCCGGCGTGCCCAGCACCAGCGGGTAGCCGTGGCAACGATAGCTCGGCATCACCAGGTCGTTTTCCTGCCGCGTTGCGAGGCAGCCGACGATGCTCGCTTCCGCGCCGTCGGCGAGATGCGCGTGCCCGCGAATCACGCCGGGATGCTCCACGAACGTTCGCTTGACGCGCTCCTCGAACTCGCGGATCCGGCACATCTGCGTGTACATCCAGATCAGGCGATCTCTCGAGAGCTGGCTTGAATTTGGCATCGCTGATTCCTCCGCTTACGTTTCCTTAGGATGCTGGTACCGCGTCTCCCGCTTTGCCGATATAGCCGAGCGTTCCGCCGACGTCCACCTCGGCCGGCTCGCGCACTAAAATCTTGAGCAACACGCCGTCCACCGGCGCGTCCAGTTCGTAGCTCACTTTTTCCGTTTCCAGCTCGACGATCGGCTCTCCCTGCTTGAACGCGTCGCCCTCGCTCTTGATCCAGCGCACCACGGTGACTTTCGTCGTGTTCATTCCGCCCGTCTTGGGAACTACGAGATTCGTTACGATGGCGAATTCCTTCCTCGGTCACGAGTTCAACGACCTGAAGTTAAGCTCGAATGGGTTCCCGCCGGCCGTCAACAACGACTCGTGGGATGGAGATTGTCTCGCGCGGACGTGCCCACGGCAACGGCTTTCTTAACGCAATCCCAGCGCGATGTCAACCAGCCGCCCATTTCGTGTCGCCGCAAAATGAGAATGTCCGGTTTGTGCAAAGTAGAAATGTCCGGTTTCATCCTGGGTGGGAGGCGGGATGGAAACGGAGCGGATCGAGTTGAGCGCGAGAGAACGGGAGCGGTTGAAGGTGCTGCACCAAGTGG
>JARLGK010000042.1 GCA_031296075.1 Candidatus Acidiferrales bacterium | reverse complement strand
GCGACGCGAATGGATTGGAATTTCCCCGTCCACACGTCGCAGGAAACCAGGCGGCCGTGCAATGCTTCCGGCTTGCCGGCAAGAAGCTTGATCGCTTCTGTTGCCTCGATGGAAGCAATGGCGCCCGCAGCCCCGCCGAGCACTCCGACGGTGTCGCACGTGGCCTCGATTCCATATGCGGAGCCAAGCGCCGCTGAATCGTTTCCGCCTTCGACTAGGCAAGCGAGGCAGGCCGTCTGGCCGGGGCGAATTGTCATCGTGACGCCATAACTTCCGACCGCCGCGGCGTAGATCCACGGCATGCCGAGCGAAATAGCAGCGTCGTTCACCAGAAGCCGCGTCTCAAAATTGTCGGTTCCGTCGAGAATCAGCGCGCAGCCGGAAAAAAGCTCCGCGACATTCTTCGGCGTGACGTCGGCGACCATACCTTCGATTTCAACTCCGGAATTGATGGCGCGCAACCGGCGCTCGGCGGCAATGGCTTTAGGCAGCGCGTCACGGGCGTCCGCCTCATCGAACAACGTCTGGCGCTGCAGGTTCGAAGGCTCGACGAAATCGCGGTCAATAATGCGCAGACCCCCCACTCCGGCGCGAACCAGCAGATTCGCAACCACCGTGCCGAGCGCGCCGCAACCGACCAGCACCGCACTCGCTTGCAGGAGCCTTTCCTGGCCTGCTTCGCCGATCCCCGCGAAGAGAATCTGGCGCGAGTATTTTTCGTACTGGTCGCGATTCATGCGCATGTTTTCGACTTCAAATCCATGATAACGCCTTTTCGGGCGGGCCGGGCAACGCAGGCATGCTAACCTTTCCTCTTACGTCTTGGGGCGAATGAGAATTCCGCGCAAATCACCGTGGTCCCATGCCGGTCTGGTCCCGCGCGCTGCCGCATGGGTCGCTGGGGGGATTGTCTGCTTCTTTTTTTCGCTCGCTCCCATCCGCGCACAGCAGTCGGCCACCGAGGGCCAACTCGTGAAGGAAGTCCGCGTTGTGGATGAATCGGGGACGGCTGTCACGGAAAAGTTACCGCTGCTTCCTCTGGAGGCGGGAAAGCCCTTTGATTTTCCCGCGGAACGCGAAAGCTTGCGCGTTCTCTACCGCCTGGGAGATTATTCGGATATTCGAGTCAACGCCGCGAGCGTAGCCGGCGGCTTGCGCGTGGATTTCATCGTACGGCGAAATTTCTTCAACAACGTCGTTCGCATTCAAGGATTGAAGGAGCCGCCGAGCGAGCCTGCGGCGATCGCGTCGCTGCGGCTCAATTTGGGCGAACCGTTTCGCGATAGCTCGCTCCGCGAGGCGGTGGAACGCCTCACGGGGGTCCTTCACGACGATGGACTGTATCAGGCCAAGATCACTTGGACGCTCGCTCCGCATGAAGACACGCGACAGATGGACGTTACCGTGACGATTGATCCGGGCCCGCGCGCCCTTGTGGGCGATATCGCGATTGACAACCAGACGCCTTACCCCGACCGCGAGTTGCTGCACGACTCGAAGATTTTGAACAAAAATCAGATGACCGCCGCGAGGCTGTCGCGAGGCTCGGACAAACTACGAAAGTTCTTGGTCGATCAGGGCTATTTGGGCGCGAGCGTCTTGATTACGCCACAAACGTACGACCCGCAATCCAATCGCGTGCCTCTGAAGCTTTCCGCGGAGACTGGGCCGCGGGTGCGTGTCGAGGTTTCGGGCGCGCGCTTGAGCAAGGGCAAACAGCGCAAGCTGCTTCCCATCTTCGCGGAGGGCGCCGTCGATGAGGACCTGTTGCAGGAGGGCCGCCGGAACATCCGTGACTATCTACAGAGCCAGGGCTATTTCAATGCGGGCGTTCAGTTCAGTTCTGAGTCCGGACAAAAGCCGGTCGAGCGGGTGATTCACTACGATATTTCGCGCGGCGATCGCTTCCGCCTCGCGGGAGTCTCCTTCGACGGAAACAAATACTTCAGCAGCGATCTGCTCTCTCGGCGACTGCTTCTTCAGCCCGCCTCTTTTGCCTCCAGCGGGCGCTTCAGCCAGCAATTGCTGCGCGCGGACATCGATTCCATTCGCGGCGTGTATCTTTCCAACGGTTTTCGCGACGCGCAGGTCACGTCCGCGGTGGACGATCGTTATCGCGACAAAAAGAATAATCTGTTCGTTGCATTTCATGTCGTCGAAGGCGCGCAAACTCGCATCACCGGCTTGCAAATTGACGGCAATCGCGCGATCGCCACGGACGAGCTGCTTGGCGTCACAGGCTCAACCAAGGGCGAGCCCTATTCGGAATCGGGAGTCTCAAGCGATCGCAACAATATTCTCGCGCTGTATTACAACGAGGGGTTTCCCGAGGCGGGGTTCCGCGAGGAAGTCATTCCCGGCGACAATCCCAACGAGGTGAGCCTGGCCTATCACGTCACCGAAGGCAGGCGGATTGATGTCGCAAAGGTATTGCTGACCGGATACCAATACACGCGGCCGGGGATTATCAGGCGCCAGGTGGCAGTCGAGCCCAGCGGCCCTCTGCGCGAAGGCGATGTGGCAAAAACCCAACGGCAGCTCTACAACCTTGGTGTTTTTAACCGCGTCCAAATCGCGCCGCAAAATCCAGATGGCACCGACCCGGACAAAGCCGTGGTGGTCGAGGCGCTGGAAGGGCAGCGCTATACGATCGGCTATGGGTTCGGATTCGAGGTGCAGCGCATCGCCGGTGGCTCGAAAAATCCCGGCGGGACCACGATCGGCGCGAGCCCGCGCGGAATCTTCGAAATCGCCCGAAACAACATGTTCGGCCGGGCGCAGACTCTTTCGCTCAAGGCGCGCGTCAGCACCCTCGAGTACCGGGTCGCGCTCGGCTACACGGCGGACAGTTTCCTCGCCGACCAGCACCTGAGCCTTCAGCTCACGGGATTCGCGGACAAGACCCAGGACATCAATACGTTCACTTCCACCCGTTTCGAGGGTGGCTTGCAACTTGTCCAAAAACTCTCGCCTTCGAGTTCGTTGCTCTATCGTTATTTTTATCGCCGGGTGGAGGCGTCCAATCTGGTTTCCACGATCAACCAGGAACAGATTCCCCTGTTGAGCCAGCCGACGCTAGTTTCGGGATTTGGAGTGACATACGCCCGGGACCGGCGCAACGATCCAGGTAACGCCACGCGCGGAACATTCAATACAATTGACGTAAGCGACGCAATCGAATCCATCGGATCGAGCGCCAGCTTCTTTCGCGCCTACTTGCAGAATTCGTCGTTCCACTCGTTTGGCCGCGCGTTCGTGTTCGCGCGTTCGGTGCGTTTCGGCGTCGAAGTGCCTTACGGGAATACCGTGGAAGGCAATATGCCGTTCGAACCTGCGCAGTGCACGGCCCCTCCACCGGCGGTTACGCCGCCGGTCATTCCGTTGCCGGAGCGTTTCTTCGCCGGCGGCGGCACGTCGCTACGCGGCTTCGGACTGAACCAGGCGGGCCCGCGCGATCCGTGCACGGGATTTCCAATCGGCGGCCTGGCGCTGCTGATCTTCAATCAAGAGATGCGGTTTCCGATGAAGCTGCCCATCGTGGGAAATCGTCTGGGTGGAACGCTCTTTTACGACGGCGGCAACGTCTACAGCGATGTCAATCGCATCTCGTTTGCGTGGAAAGCGCCCGCGATTACGGATCTCAACTATTTCTCGCACACTGTCGGCTTCGGTCTGCGCTACCCCACGCCGATCGGACCCGTGCGCGTGGACTTCGGCTATCAGCTGAATCCGGCCTACTATCAGGCAACCGTCGTCCCGCACGGTGGGACAGTCGGCGTCTTGGAAACTCTCCGTCTTCCGCATTTCGGATTTTTCTTCAACATAGGACCAATCTTTTGATGCGCCGAGCCCTTCTCATTCTCGTTTGCGTCGGATGGCTCGCCGCCCCGGTGGCGGCGGGGTGCGCGGGCGCGTGGGCTCAATCGTCCGCGCCGGAGGCAGGCGGAGCGCAAAGCGTGGACGGCGTCGCCGCGCGCATTGAGGATGACGTACTGTTGGAAAGCGAAGTGCGCGAACTCGGTGCGTTTCAACAGCTCGTGGATGGCAGCCCGAAGCCGCGAACGGATCGAATTCGTGAGCTGGCGGACCAATGGATCGTGCGCGGTGAAATCGAAGCCGCAAAATATCCGCCCCCGTCGGCTGCCGACGTGGACCGCGCCTACACGCAGCTTGCGGCTCAATTCTCATCACCGGAAGAATTTACAAAGCGCTGCGCGGCGGCCGGTCTCACCGACGCGGCCGTCCGGCGAATGCTGGCGCAGCAGCTCCATCTTTCTCGTTTCCTTGACTACCGGTTTCGGCCCGCCGCGCAAATTGACGCGAAGCAGGTGAATGCGTACTACCAGGACGAATTCTCACCGCAGTTAAAGGCGCGCAACCAATCCATCCCGCCGCTGGCAGACGTCGAAGATACGATCCGGGAAGTGCTGATCCTGCGAGCGATCAGCGACCGCGCCACGCAATGGCTCGACGACACACGCAGCCGCTTGAAGATTGACATCGTCTCGAACGGAACGCAGCCGTGAGCGGGCGGCTCAAGCGGTGGACACGGCGCGCCATGATCTCAATGGTGGCCCTCGCGCTTATTGTGGTCGTTATTTTCGAATCGGGGCTGGCGGAACGCTGGATTCGCAACGCGCTGATCCAGCAGATTGAACAGGGCACCGGAGCGCGCGTCGAGATTGGCAGCTTTCATTTTCGACTTTGGGGCCTGCGAGTCGAGATCGACAACCTCACGCTCCACGGCCTGGAGACTGCGGACCAGCCTCCGCTATTCCATGCCGATCGCATCGACGCCGCGATCCGCATCCTCTCGTTTTTCGGGCGGCAAATCGCGCTCGACGAATTGATCGTGCAGCGGCCACAGACGGCGATAAGAATCGACCGGAACGGCCGCAGTAACCTGCCCACTCCGAAAACTCACGCGAGCAACCGTCCCTGGCGGGCGACGCTCTTTCAACTGCGCATCGGCCGGTTCGCGCTGGAAGACGGCAGCGCGCAGTACAACGACCAGCGCGCGAGCCTCGATATTCACGGGCGGAATTTTAGCTTCGCGCTGCACTACGATGCGCCGGCCGGGGGTGCCGATTCCTACGTCGGCAATCTAAGCTCGCAACAAGTGAGGCTTGCATCCGGGAAGGATGTGCCATTCCCATTCGATATTTCGGTGAAGTTTGCGCTGCATCGCGATTCCTTCGAAGTCGACGAGCTTGTTCTCAAGGCGCTGCATTCGGAGCTGCATCTCCAGGCCGAGCTGCCCAGCTTCGCGCGATCCGATTGGAATCTGAAATATCGCGGCCGGTTATCGCTCGCGGACGTGCGCAAGATCACTCGGGAGCCCACCACGCCCGATGGCGACGCGGATTTTTCCGGCCAGGCATACTACATCGGCGCCACAGGCAACGCCGCCGAAGGGAAGTGGACGGCGAGTGGCTACTATTCAAGCCGCGACGTTCGCATGCCCTACAAATGGTTCCACGAGGGCGGCATGGAGACCTCGGGTGATTACGAAGTGGCGAACCGGCGGCTTGTGGTCCCGAATCTGAAAGTGCGCGCGCTGGGCGGCACCGTGGATGGACATCTCGAAATGGATTTCAAGGGTCTGGCCTTTCACACGGAAACACGAACGCGCGGCATCAGCCTGGCGCAGGTATTCGCGGCCCTCGAAAACGAGGATTTTCCGGTGCGCTCGCTGCACTGGGATGGCGCCATCGACGTGGACTCGGTAAACACCTGGAACGCGAACTTCAAACATTTCCGCACCGTTGGAGAAATGCGATGGTCGCCGCCTGCGACTCTCGCGGCGGGGATGATTCCGGCGAGCGCGCGAGTCGAATTCGATTACGGAACGGACACCGAGATCGTCTCGCTGGCGCAGAGCCAGATCACCACTCCGAAAATGCAGATCGATTTCGATGGACCGCTTGGCGCCGCAGATTCCGGCCTCGAAGTGAATTTCAGGGTGGATGATCTGCTCGAATGGAACGATTTCATCGGCGCGATTCGCGGTCCCGACGAAGAGACGCATCGCATCGCGGGCAAAATTGCCTGGCGCGGCCGCATTCTCGGACCGCTCGTCGGACCATCGTTCGTTGGCCACTTGCACGCCACCGGCCCGAGCTACGATCGGCTGGCCTGGGACGCGCTGGATGGGGACATTGATTACTCGCCCGATGGATTTTATCTGACAAAGACCACGATCACGCGCGGCAAGACTTCGGCGATTCTCGATCTGCGGCTCAAATTCGATGGCGACTGGAATTTTCTGGATGCCAGCCCCTGGACCCTGGATGCGCGGATCGAGAACGCCTCAGGTGAGGACGTGCAATCCATTTCCGAGACGTCCTATCCGGTCATGGGCCGCATCGGCGGGGAGGTTCACGGCGGCGGCACGCGAGCCTTTCCTGTGCTGGACGCGAACCTCGACGTGGATGATATCGAAGCCATGGGTTGGCATTTCGACCGTTTAACCGGTCAATTGCATTGGCAGCGCGACGAGGTGCGATTGTCCCACGCAGAACTGCGTGGCGGCATGGGACTCGTGGCCGGCGACTTCCTGTACCGGCCGCAGGAGCAGCAAACGGAATTCGATATCACCGGCACGGGAATCGCCCTCGAAAAAATTAAGGGTCTGCAAACTCCATCCTTGCCAGTTGCAGGCCAATTCGCCTTCCATTTGCGGGGCAGCGGTCCTTTACGCGCGCCGCTCGCGCAGGGCGACCTAAGCGTAACGAATCTGAATCTGGGTGCGGAATCCGAAGGTGACTTCAATGGTCAACTCGCGTCGGATGGCCAGAACGCGCGTGTGACGATTACCTCCCAACCGCAGCACGACAAGCTGCAGGGTGAATTGACCATCGGACTCAGCGGTGACGAACGTATCTCCGGGAAACTTTCCGTTGTGCAGTTCGATCTCGATCCTTTGATCGTCGCCGGGCTGCACCTGAAGGTGCTCACCGGCCACGGTACGGCCGATGGCGTGTTCACGATTTCCGGCGCGCTCCGGCAACCCGATTCCATCGAAGTCGATGCGGATATCGTCCGGATTTCCTTCAACTATGAATTCGTGCAATTGACGAACGACCAGAACATCCGCCTGAGTTACCGCCGCAACGAAATTCGCATCGAGCAGGCTCGCCTCCATGGGCCCGATACGGACTTGCAGCTTGGCGGATCGGCGCGATTCGACCGGGATCGCCAGATCAATTTCTCGCTTTCCGGCGGCGTGAACCTGCGGCTGCTGAAGAGCGTTCTGCCGGATCTCGAGGCGCGCGGGCGCGCGGATGCGAATGTGTCGATCGAAGGCACGATCGACCGCCCGCGCGTGACGGGTCGCGCGAGTGTGCGCGGCGCCTCGGCCGCGTATGCGGATTTTCCGGTTGGGCTAAGCAATGTGAACGGCGAATTCGTGTTCGACCGGAGCCGTTTGCTCTTCGACAAGGTGACCGCGGACTCCGGCGGAGGGCATTTGACCCTGAATGGCAGCGTCACGTATGGAGAGGGACCGATGCGCTATGACGTCACGGCTGCAACATCCACTGTGCGCATCCGGTATCCGGTGGGAATGAGTTGGCTCGCCGGCGGCACGCTCCTGCTTTCCGGAACGAGCGATGCCGCGCTGGTCAGCGGGCACGTGCAAGTTGAGCGCCTGCTGTTCGCGGAGGGCGTTGACGTCGCGTCATTTTTCGCGTCGGCGTCCGACACTTCGCCCAGCCCCGGGTCCAGTTCGCCGTTCCTGCAAAACCTGTCATTTGACGTGCAAGGCCAGACGAATCCGGGAGCTCGCATCGAATGGGCTGGAGCGCACGTGGAGGTGGATGGCGACCTGCGGCTGCGCGGCACGTGGGACCATCCCGTCTTGCTCGGTCACATCCATCTGCTCGGTGGAGAGATGCCGTTCCGAGGAAATAATTTTGAGCTCACGCACGGCGAAATCAATTTCTCAAATCCATTCCGGCTGGACCCGGTGCTCAACGTCGAGGCGACCTCGACGATCAACCAGTATCAGGTGACGATTGATTTTTCCGGGCCCGCCAGCCATCTCGCGCTGAACTATCGGTCCGATCCTCCGCTGCCGGATTCGGATATCGTCGCGCTACTTGCGCTGGGCAGTCCGGGGGAGGGAAGCGCGCTGCGCTCCGGGCCTGGCGCGTCCCAAAACTACGGCGCTACGGCGCTGCTTTCCGAGGCGATCTCCAGTGGCATCGGAGGCCGGATCGAGCACTTGTTCGGCATTAGTTCCTTCCGCGTGGATCCATTCGTCGCGGGAACGGCCACGGAATCGAACGCCGCCGCACGCGTCACGATCCAGGAGCAGGTCACCCACGATCTGGCGATCACCTATTCCACCAACGCTGCCACCTCGAACCAGTATCAACTAATCCAAGTCGAATACACCGTGAAGCGCGGCCTCTCGATCGTCTTCCTGCGCGATATCAACGGCACCTACGGCCTCGACGTCAAATTCGTCAAACATTTTAAGTAACCCCCCGTGCTCGCGTCGGCTGCTTGACGTCCGCCGATCTGGGGCCCATACTTCCAGTTGATTAACATTGATTAAAGTGCCTGTAGGTTTCAAAAGGGGATTCCACGGCTATGAAAAGCGTCGTACATCGCATACCGATCACCCGAGCGCGCATCAATCTTGGACAAGTGGTCCGGAGGGCGCACATCAATCGCGAATACTTCATCCTCGAGAAGGACGGGATTCCGGTGGCTGGCATCATGAACGTCGACGAATTTGAGGATTACCTCGACCTGCAGGATGCCGGGCTCAAGAAGCAGATTCGCAAGAGTCATCAGGAATATCGAAACGGAAAGGCGCGTAGCGCAAACTCATTCCTCACTGGACTCCGCCGTACGGCCGCTAAATCCAAGAAGTGAATCGCTCAAATGGCTGGTCGTTTTCGAGTTCTCGCGACTCCGGCGTTTGAGCGGGAGTTCCGGAGGTCGTCCAAGGGAAACACAGCGCTCGTGAAAGCGCTCGACGAACTCTTGACGGTCCTTGCGGAAGACCCTCCGAACCGAAGCGGACAACACAAAATCAAGAAACTTGCCGGTGTCAAATCGGGGGAAGGCCAGTGTCGCCGCAAAATGAGAATGTCCGGTTTGTGCAAAGTAGAAATGTCCGGTTTCATCCTGGGTGGGAGGCGGGATGGAAACGGAGCGGATCGAGTTGAGCGCGAGAGAACGGGAGCGGTTGAAGGTGCTGCACCAAGTGG
>JARLGK010000041.1 GCA_031296075.1 Candidatus Acidiferrales bacterium | reverse complement strand
TCTATCGCCACCTTGTCGGAATTCCCACTGACCAGGAGCCGCCGGCGGCGCGATGAAGACAAGAGCTGTAAAACCCTCGCAGCTTCGGTTACGGGTATGCCGAGGGCAAGTGGCTTGATGAGTCGCGAGTTGTTCTTGAGGTTGAATTCATGAGTCGTACTCTGTTCTCGGCCCGTGCCGCGCGTCTCTCGCTGTGGCTGGGCAGCATCGCACTTACACTCGGGATTTTCGTCCGCATTACAAGGGAATTGATCGAAGGAGATGTCGGTGCTGTGGACAGCGCGGTCCTGCTCGCGGCGGCAAGGATGCGGACCCCATGGCTTACGAGTGCGGCCGTGGATGTGACAGCGCTGGGATCGATCACCTTGGTGGTACTGTTCTCCGCGTTCACTCTCTTGGTGTTACTTGTGTTGCGCGACCGGATGGGCGCCCTCCAGATGCTAGCGGCTTCGGTGGGAGCAGGCGTATTGACAATCGTGACGAAAGACCTCATCGAAAGAATTCGTCCACCAGAGGCTCAACAGTTGATCGTAGCGTCGGGCTTCTCCTACCCGAGCGGACATTCGGTTTCGACCTCTGCGCTTTACTTGACGATCGCGATCATCGCATGCGGTTATGTACAACGCTCGGCCGCAAGAGTCGCAATCTTCCTGGCCGTGTCGGCGGTGCTGATCATGGTTGGCGCCTCACGCGTGTACCTTGGCGTCCATTATGCGACTGACGTCCTGAGCGGTATCTCGCTCGGAGCGGCGTGGGCGCTGTTGCTCGCCGGATTCTTCACACTTTTTGGTCATCGAGCCTAGGAATTGACGCCTCGTGTGGGCGGATCGCAAACTGACCCGCTATGCGAATTTTGGTCCGCAGAAAAGAAGAGGGGGCCCCAGCTTGGGATCCAGGGCCCCCAAAGGTCGCGTTCCGGTGATCCGGCCTAGGCGAGACCGGATCATGGGGTCATCCATCCTTGCTTCCCTCTCAGAGGCAGGTGGGAACGACCCGTGCCACCCTGTGACTGGGCCCCTTCCTCCCCCATTCACCTGGTGATGCGGATCGTGTTGGAACGCGACCCACGCCCTGACTTATGCATTTTGGCTGCCCATTTGACTCGCGATTCAGCTCTTTCCTATCGCAGAGATTCAACCACTTAAGCGATGTCGAGTCCGGTTACTCCACTTCGCAAAATCAAATCGGGACGCATCGTCCCGCATTGGAATTTCCGCCCCTCCTTCCTTATTTCCTTGCTCGCCCTAAGCACTCGCGAACCGTCAAAGCATGTGACGTTGTGCGGCGTCCCTCTCTGCCGCATAATAATGGTCTGAGGGCCGGCTAACACCGATCGCATGAAGAAGCTCTACATTGTCGGATTCGTGGCCATCGCGGCGCTTGGGCTGCTCGCCGTTGGACTGGCCACCACGCGCGCACTCAAAGTTGCGGCAGCGAACCGCGAAGCTTCCCCGCGCAGCGCGAAGGCTGCTCGGAGCGCGCCCCAGGATGATTGGTCCGATAGCGCTGACGACGACGCGCCCAAGGTCATCCGCTTCGCCAGTAATCCCGAACCGATGCCGCCCTTCCTGGTCAACGACGTGGAGGGACGCGTTCTTTCCACCGCCGAATTTCGCGGCAAAGTGGTGATCGTTAATTTCTGGGCCACCTGGTGCCCTCCCTGCCGCGAGGAAATCCCCGAGATGATCGACCTCGCGAATCGCTACAAGGACCGCCTGCAAATCATAGGTATTTCAGAGGACGACGACGCGACTGCCGAAGAGGTGCGTGACTTCGCGCGCGAGGAAAAGATCAATTATCCAATCGTGATGGGCAGCAGCGGAGTTTCCGCCGAATATGGGGGCGTCCCGGCGCTTCCCACTTCATTCCTTGTGAATACCGATGGGCGCGTGGTCGTGAAGCACGTGGGGCTGTTCCCTGCCCAAGTGTACGACCGCGAAATTCGCGCTCTGCTCGGCCAACATGTGGATGCCCCCATTGAGACCTTCGTGGACGATGGCCAAATCTTCCTCAAGAACGCCGCGAACGCCACCGAACTTCCCGGCGTGAGTTTCAAGGGCCTCAAGCCCGAACAGAAACGCCTGGCGCTGAAACGCATGAACTCCGAAAACTGCACCTGCGGCTGCAAGCTCACCATCGCGCAGTGCCGCATCATCGAATCCACGTGTGCGACCAGTGAAAAGCTCGCCGCACAAGTCCTCCGCCAGGTGGGCGCATCGCGCCCCGCGTCGTCCGCCGCAGTCCGGTAGAAGTCCGTCACTATCCGCCCTTCCGCAGCGCTCGTGCACAATCGTGGGTTCTACCGAACGGAGGCGCCTCGCGTGGCGCAATCGCAGGATTTCGCCCGGCCCGCGGCGCCGCCTGCGAGGGATCGACGCCGCCAGCCGGGCCGAGGTGATTTGCCTAGTGCTTGTCGTATTGCAAGCAGATCTCAAGCTGGTGGATGGATTCGTCAATCGCCCGAACCGCTTGTTCGCGATGCCCGCCAAAATCGTGTGAGGCCGCCATCAGATCGGCCCGCGCAGAACGCAGCGACTCAATGGCTTCGCGAATGTGATGGTGCGGCTCGGCAGCAGCGGCCGGAGTGGGTTGAGGTGCCGGAGCCGGCGGAGCCGCCGGTACTGCCACCGGAAAGGCTAGCGCGAGAACGAGTGCTGCGATCGCGAACGCGTGGATGAGCCGATTCTTCATTGCACGATCCTCCTGATCCGGGTTGACCCGGCATGCTGCAAGCATCCCTCCGGAGTGCCGGCTGGGCGTCGGCGCGCCGGAGCAACCCGATGGTATCTCCGGATCGGATTCCGCGCCCGACGCGATTTCGCTCCTGTCGTCAAAGAAGCACGCCGCGACCGACGGAGGTAATCTCTCGATAGGATTACGTTGATACCAGTGCTCGGCTGCAAGTTGCACTTCGAATGAAATCCGATGAATTGCCCGACAGTTCAGGCGCGCTTGCACGCAGCCATCGTCGCGGAAGCCTTCTGCCGCGCGATCGCCGCGGCAGAACCTGAAGCGCGCATCAGCGGCGGGGCGTCCAAATGCAGGCTTGCCAGACGCTCGCGCAACCGCAGCAGCGCCGCCGTGTGAATCTGCGAAACGCGCGATTCCCCGATGCTTAACAGCGCGCCCACCTGCTTCATCGTGAGTTCTTGAAAATGATAGAGAGCGAGAACCTCGCGTTCCCGCCCGGGCAGTTCGTCGATCGCCTTCTCGACCAAGCCATTGATCTCCGCCCGCAGCGCCTGATGATACGGGTCCTCTTCTTCCGCACCGGGGCGCGATTGAACCGACTCCCGCTCCCCGCCTTCATGCGCGTCCGCCTCCAAACTTCCCACATCGAGGCCGCGCAGATCGCCCTGCAGCCGCTGCAGGCTTGCGAGGCTCACTTGCAACTCCTCCGCGATTTCCGTCTCGCTCGGATCGCGTCCCAGCCGCGCCTTGCACTGATGGATCGCCTGCTCCATGCGCCTGGCCTGCCGCCGCAGCGCCCGCGGGCTCCAGTCAACCAATCGCAGGCTGTCGAGGATCGCTCCGCGAATCCGGAATTCGGCGTAGTGCTTCAGTTTCACGTTCTTGCTCGGATCGTATTTCCGCACCGCGTCCATCAGCCCCAGTATCCCGGCGTGGACCAGATCCTCCAGCAGCACTTGCTGCGGCAGCCGCCCGTGAATCCGCCGGCCCACGAATTGCACTTGCGGAAGATGCTCGAGAAGCAGTTTCTCGCGCGCCGCCGTGTCGAGCTGGTTCACCGTCGCTACGACTGCCGCTGACATGTTTGGCCCCCTTCGTTTCCCGTCCGCCGACTTATGCCGCCGTACCGGTGCGCGGGCTGCGCGCTTCCAGGCGGTACCCGACGCCCCGCACTGTGTGAATCAACTTGTGCTCGCACGGCGCGTCCACCTTCTTGCGCAGGTAGTTGATGTATACGTCCACCACGTTGGTCATCGTGTCGAACGAAAGATTCCACACGTGCTGGATGATCTCCGTCCGCGTGACGCGCTGGCCGGTGTTGCGCATCAGGTATTCCAGCAGCGCGAATTCCTTCGGCGTCAACTTGATCTTCTTTCCGCCGCGCTTCACGGAATGCTCGATGCGGCTCAGCTCGAGGTCCTCGACGCGCAGCACCGTTTCCGCGTAGTGGCCGCCGCGCCGCAAAAGCGCCCGCACCCGCGCCGACAATTCCGCGAACGCGAAGGGCTTGAAGATCAGATCGTCCGCGCCGAGATCGAGCACCTGCACGCGCTCTTCCGCGCGCGCGCGGCTGGCGAGAATCAGGATGGGCAGTTGTTCTTGCGCGGCGCGAACGCACCTCAGCACTTCGAATCCGTCCTGCTCCGGCAAATGAAGGTCCAGGACCGCGGCGTCGTAGTGCCGGTCGCGGACCAGGGACTTGGCTTCGTTGGCGTTCTGCGCCAGATCTACGGCGTAATTCTCGGCGCGGAATTCCCTCTCCAGAAAACTACCGAGTGCGGCATCGCTTTCGGCGACAAGAATGCGCATGGTGACTCCAATGGAAGAGGGGGAACTACGAGAGGGATGCCGACTCTAATGAACCGTCACGTACGAGTCAAAACGAATTCTCATGGGAGACTTCAAAGTTTCGAAGACTGAGAATCATCTGTGGAAAACGTGTGGGAATGGAACTCGGGCGGCGAAAAGTGTGCCGAAATGAAACGCGTACCCGTGTCCTGCGGCGACTCGGCTTACGGGCGCGTCATTTTTTCTGGACGAATGAGTTCGTCGAATTCTTTCTCGGTCAGGTGGCCGAGCTTGAGGCACGCATCGCGCAGGCTGATTTTTTCGTGGTGGGCTTTCTTGGCGATTTCCGCTGCTTTGTCGTAGCCGATTTTGGGGTTCAGCGCGGTGACGAGCATCAGCGAATTCTTCACGTACTGCTCGATGCGCTGGCGATCGAGTTCCATGCCCCGCACGCAGTGGTCGGTGAACGAGCGGCAGGAATCGGCGAGCAGCCGCACCGAGTGCAGAAAATTGTGGATCATCACCGGCTTGAAGACGTTCAACTCGAAATTTCCCTGCGAGCCGGCGAAGCCGATGGCCGCGTCGTTGCCCATCACCTGCACGGCGACCATGGTCATGGCCTCGGACTGCGTGGGGTTCACCTTCCCCGGCATGATGGACGATCCCGGCTCGTTTTCCGGGAGCATCAGCTCGCCGAGTCCGGCGCGCGGGCCGGAGCCGAGCCAGCGAATGTCGTTCGCGATCTTCATCAGCGATGCCGCCAACGTTTTCAGCGCGCCGCTGGCGAATACGATTTCGTCATGCGCGGAAAGCGCCGCGAATTTATTCGGATGCGATTTGAACGGCAGCCCGGTCAGCTCCGCGATTTTCTTTGCGGCGCGCTCGGCAAACTCCGGTGGCGCGTTCAAGCCCGTGCCGACGGCCGTTCCCCCGATGGCCAGATCGTAGAGGCCGGGCAGCACTTCCTTCAGCCGCGCGACGTCGCGGTCGAGCAGGCTCGACCAGCCGGACATCTCCTGCGCGACGGTCAGCGGCGTTGCGTCCATCAAGTGCGTGCGGCCGATTTTGACCACGTCGCCAAACTCGCGCGCTTTGGCGTTGAGCGCGTCGCGCAGCCGCTCGACGGCGGGAATCAGCGCCTCGGCCACGCGCGACGCCGCGGCGATGTGCATCGCCGTGGGAAACGTATCGTTCGACGACTGCGACATATTGACGTCGTCGTTCGGATGGATGGGCTTCTTGCTGCCCATCACGCCACCGGAAATTTCGATAGCGCGATTCGAGATCACCTCGTTCGCGTTCATGTTGGTCTGCGTGCCGCTGCCGGTCTGCCAGATGCGCAGCGGAAAGTGTTCGTCGAGTTTTCCCGCGATGACTTCTTCGGCCGCCGCGACGATCAGCTTGGCTTTGTCGGCGGAAAGTTTTCCGAGGTCCTGGTTAACCAGCGCCGCGGCCTTTTTCAGGATCCCGAACGCGCGGATCAGCTCGGGCGGCATTTTGTCCGTGCCGATGTCGAAGTGGATCAGCGACCGCGCGGTCTGCGCGCCGTAGTAGCGGTCGCCCGGCACCTCGATCTTGCCCATGCTGTCGGATTCGATCCGAGCCCCAGCTTTCGATGCAGGCGACGCTTTGCCGTCCACGCGATCTTCCTCCGTGCTGCGACCCATCTTGGTGTTCGTAGGGGCGCTGCTTGCTGCGCCCGCCTGTTCTCGTGGGGCGACCTCTGCGAACAGTGTAAGCATACTGCGGAATGCGAGGTCGCGCAGGGCAATGTGCGCGCGGTGAACGTGAGGCCAGCCGGGGAATCTGTTCCAGCCTCCCGACGCAAGGCGTCCGCGGTTTGAGGTCACAGCGGGAAAGAGTTGATTGTTGACAAAGGCGTCAGCCATCTCTACTGTGAACTGCTCCGATATTAGTCGCAGCGTTTAATGAGGGAACAGCTCGTGACCGACCCGCACAGGCCCGCCCAAGTTGCACATGTCGTGCCGCACGAAGCACCCTTCGGTCAACGCGCTCACGGCGCTCCCACCATTCCCCGTTGTTTCGTAGCCTATCCGTCGTCTCCTGCCGATCGCGTTGAGTGCATCGAGACGGCAATCGAGACAATTCAGTCTGGAGGTCTTGTTGATATTGTCGGTTGGAGGGGCTTGGGTGTTACTGGCCGCTTAATGATTGACAGAATCTGCGACGAGATAAAGAGTCGCGAGATGTTTCTTGCCGATGTCACCGGACTGAACCCGAACGTACTCTTTGAACTTGGATATGCGATCGCCCACAGAAAGCGCTTGTGGCTTCTCCTAAATCCAAGCATTGATCACGCGAGATCCGAATGGAACCGATTCCAATTGCTCACGACAGTGGGATTCGCGAGCTACAACAACAGTACCGATATCGTGAATCAGTTCTATCGCGAAGAGCCCTATAAGAATCTCGATCAGAATCTATACGACGATTTATTGAGGGCGGCTGGACCGCCGAGCAAGACCGACGCCCTACTCTACCTGCGCTGCGACGTGAACACTGAGGCGTCCATGCGTTTGGCACGGCGCGTATCCTCGGGACCAATCCGCTCAGTAATTGATGATCCGCAAGAAATTCGGGAACAGCGCTTCGCGTGGTACGTCCAGCAGGTCCATTAGGCGTTCGCGGTTGTGTGCCACCTACTCTCCACGAACTATGGGGAGTGGCAGCTAAACAACGCCAAGCAAGCCCTTATCGCGGGTCTCGCTTACGGCAGAGGGAAGCCGCTGTTGATGCTCGCCCACGAGCCGTTCGACTCGCCGCTCGACTATCGCGATTTACTTCACAAGCACAAAACAGGGGCGATTGCGGAGTCCGTATACGATAACTGGCTTCTATCATATATCGAACAATATGAAAGTCGCATTGTTCAGGTGGCCGCCTATAAGAAAGAGGTTCGCGCCCAGATTCAGTTGCGCGATATCACGGTCGGCGAACCGGTAGCTGAGCATGAATCCGATTCACTTCGGGACTACTTCGTGTCGACGGCTACCTACACAGAAACGCTTCACTCGAAATACTCCATTGTCGTAGGCCGCAAGGGCACGGGCAAAACGGCGACGTTACTCGCCCTTACCGAGGAGATGAGAAACGATCCTCGCAATCACGTGTGCGTCATCATGCCGGTCGGGTATGAGTTGGAAGGCCTTTTGATTATCCTTCGGGCGGAGCTTTCGCGGGCGGAACAGGGATACCTGGTTGAGAGTTTCTGGAAGTTCCTCTTGTACACCGAACTCGCGAAGAGCACGTACGACCAGCTACTAGGGAAGCCGAGCCATTATGTCCGAACTGCCGAGGAAACTGGACTTTGTGAGTTTGTTGAGCAGTATCAGAGCTTAATTTCACCTGACTTTTCAAGTCGTTTGGAGACAGTGGTCTCCCGGCTCCGCGACGTACAGTCAGCGCCGACCGGAGAGACGCGGCGGTTAAGAATCAGCGAACTTCTTCACCAGGAAATGATTCCGCGACTTCGTTTGCTCTTGGGTGATGTGCTTAAGAACAAGAAGAAAGTTACGATCCTGGTCGACAACCTTGACAAGGCATGGAATCCAAACGCCGATCTGTCCCTACTTAGTGACTTGCTCTTCGGTCTACTTGGGGTGAGTCGCCGAGTGGCAGACGAGTTCGGTCGCGACGCCTCGGGCAGGGCACCCGTAAACTTGGTTTTTGCGCTGTTCCTTCGCAGTGATATTTACGCCGCTATGCTCCTCTTTGCGAAAGAGCCTGACAAGCTCCCCGTCCGACTAATCACCTGGTCCGATCCCGATTTGTTGAAGAGAGTCATCGAAGAGCGATTCATGAGGTCCGCCGCTGGCATCGCGTTCCCCAGAGAGGTTTGGGAAAGGTATTTCGCCCCTACTGTGGCTGGGATTCCGACCTGGGAGTACCTTGGCCAGCGCATACTTCCGAGGCCTCGCGACCTAATTTATCTCGTGAAGTCCTCTCTACAATTTGCCGTGAATCGCGGCCGAACGAAGGTTGAAGAAAAAGATCTTGTCGATGGAGAGAAAATATACTCACGGTTCGCCGCCGCCTCCCTGATAGTCGAAGCTCGAGTCAGGATTCCGAGGGTCGACGATCTGTTGGTACATTTTGTCGGATCTTCCGAGATTATTACGGAGCACGAGATTGTGAGTAGATTGACGGCTAGTGGGATGCCGATTGGAGACCTGGAAACCGTAATTACGCTGTTGGGCGAGCTGACGTTTCTTGGTTTTGAAGTTGCGCCGACGCGGTTCGATTTCCTTTATGACGAGCAAGACGCCCGCAAGATCTTTCTGATGGCGCGAAAAACAGCCGACGAGACCACCAATCGGATTAGGCGTTTTAGGATACATCCCGCGTTTCACGCATTCCTCGAGATTGGACCGCCCAATGCCACGCCTCCCGGTCAAATGGTAATCAGCCTCTAAAGGCAGTCTTTCGGCAGTGGCCCAAGTCTTGGCATTTTAATTTTCGGGCGCCCAATCCTTCGCGTCGCAAAGGGTGGGGATTTCTCCCCGCCCCTCACCCCTTGGCGCGCGGTAGCGCGCTTTTGCGTCCCGGATGGTTTAGCGGGATTCGCTGTGACGAACGAAGGCAGCTCGCCCCGAATCAAAAGTCCACAGGCGCACATCCACCATCTCCCTTGACATCCTGCTAGCGTCCACTAAGGGCTCGCACCAGCTCTCGCGGCCCCAAAGGAGCTACGCATCATGATCAGAGGCAGAGGCCACGGATTCTACAAACCGCCGCAGTACGTCACCGGCCGCATTGACGATTTTCCGCTCCTCCCGGAAACACCCATAGACATCGCTCCCCGTCCGATTCTGTCACCTCCCGCGCCTGCCCCGCTTGCCCGCCAGCAATGTGGAGGGCCCGCCGTTCCCACTCAGATACTCGACGTCGCCGCCCAGCCCGATCCAGTGGAACAAAAAGCCGCCGCCGAAACCAAATCCGCGGATGAACAGCTTCAGGAAGCAACGGATTCGCTCAAGCGCATCATGAAAAAGGTGAACGCGCACGATCGCAACGATCCAGAGATCTCCACAGCAGCACCGCCCGAGCCCCGGCCCGCCCGCTCTCGCCGCAATCCGCCCCGCGCCAGGAAAACTGCGCGCCGCTCGTCCCGGCAGCTCGCCGACGACGCCGCAATCAAAAATCTCTCGCCCCGCGAACGCCACTCCCGCCTCTGCTCCATCTGCCATCACCCCGACCGCGACGCGATCGAGGAAGAGTTCATCCACTGGCACAATCCCAACGACACCCGCTACGACTACGAAGTCAGCCGCGCCGCGCTGTATCGCCACGCACACGCCGTCGGGCTTTTCGCTCGCCGCGAACGCAACTTGCGCTCCGCCCTCGGCCACATGGTCCAGCGCGTCATGAACGTCGCTCCCACCTCCGACTCAATCCTCCGCGCCATCCGCGCCTATAGCTGCCTCAATCGTGACGGCCAGTGGACCGAGCCGCCCGCTCACGTCGTCGTCTCTTCCGGCTCCGCGGTTTATCCCGCTGCCCGCGCCCTCCCGCCAATTTTGAATGTCCTGCCCGCCGCCAAAATTCGCAATCGCGCCCGTGCTGAGGAAGGAAAGACGCAAGTCCGCCGCAGCAAAGCGCGGCAATCCACCCGAAACACCCGAACGGATAGGAAGCGCCGCAAATGATTGAAAACAAGGGATCGCGACACATGCTACCCGAAACTGGAACGAGGGGTATGCCGACACGCCAGAATCGCGTTCGGCGAGCAGGCTGTGGACTGCGCACGTACGAGTGCGAACGGCACGGCGAAAATCGAAGAAAAGGCGCCCGCCTAAAATGCGAGGCGGCCGCTACAAAGACTAATGCCGCGCTCAGGACAGGTGGGGCATCCGGAAAATCAAATGCTCAAGTCTGGGCTATCCGCCTGCTCCGGTTGCGGAAGAGGCGGATGTCCGGCGAACATGTCCGGCTGCTTCTTGGCTTCGTTGTAAGGCTTGTACAAAGTGGATGGCTCGTCCGGCTGCGCCCCAAGCACGCCGCGCACGGTGCCGTGATCAGGCGCCTGCGCCCAACTCGTTTCGTATCGGTTACGGAACACGGGCACAAGATTGGAATGAGCGATCCTCCAGCGGCCATCTTCCTTCACGTAATCGACGTAAAACGTGCCCCAGATCCATGCGGCTGAGGAATTGCTGCCGGCAGCGCCGGGGGACAGCCAGTGGCTTCGCGCGGACAATCCGTCGCTGGCGATCTCGATGACCGGATTGGCGGCCATGTGAAGGATGAAAAATCCCGGGATGGTTTTCGTCACGTCGAAAGATTTGTAAAGCGCGCGGACGCTTTCCAGGCCGCGGTACACGCCGCTATCGGAGAATTCGACGGACACGCCGGGGAGATTGTGGGCGAAGCATTCGTCCACGATGCGGTCGAAGCGCTGCTTGAAAAGGTAGTGAATGTATTTCGATTGCAGCTGCTGGATTGCGAGCGTGTCTTCCAGGTGGCGCACGCGCGCGAGCAGATCTTGCACGGTGTGCATCAAGTCATCGTTGTTGTTCGGGTTCATACGCAGGTCTCCTCGACGATCGTTTTGCTGCGACGCGCAATTGTAATCATTTTAGCGGGCGGGAAGCGGCGAAAACCTAGAAAAGGCGCCCGCCTAAAATGCGAGGCGGCCGCTACGAAGGCCAAAGCAAAGGCACCCGTAGCCGCGGGATTGCGCGATGGTGCGGCGACGGGTAGATTGTTGGTCCGCGGGAAGATCAAAATGGACATTTCGAGGAATGGGAGAGATCAATGGCGAAGAAGGGATACTGGATTGTGTTGCATGTATCGCCCGCCGACGGAGCCGTGATGGCGGAATACGCCAAGGCGGCGAGGCCGGTGATCGAGGCGGCGGGCGGGCGCCTGATCATCAGGGGCAATCCCGCGAAGGTGTGCGAGTCGGGAGTGAATGAGCCGGCGGTTGTGGTCGAGTTCGAAAGCCTCGAGAAAGCGCTTGCCGTGTATGAGAGCGCGGGTTACCAGGCGGCGTTGAAGGTGCTAGACAACAAGGTGAAGCGCGATTTTCGGATTGTCGAAGGAGTGTGAGGCGGGTACCACCCGACAAACGCAACGGCGAACAGCAGATTCCTCATCCGCCGCAGCGGATTCGGAATGACAAAGCGAGAAACAGAGTCGAAATCCCCACCCTCACAGAACGAGGGCGGGGCACCCGAAAGATCCAAGGCGAGAGCGCCGGCCGAACGGCGCAGCGAAAAACGCTGAATCCAACCTGTTGCGCGGCTCATGGAGGCCGAGCGACGGCTCGGGGTCGTTCGCCTGGGACTGGATTGTTCGGCCACGCGGGACGGCATGCAACGCTTGGGGCAGGCGATGGGCCCGTTCGCTGCGCTCACTAAGCCGGGCGATGAATCGCGTTCCAGAGCAAGGCCGCGATGAAGCCGAGCACGTACCCGATGGTCGCTGTGATGGCGATCAGGCCAACCGCGATGCGGATGTGGAATTCGTCGATCACGTAGATCGGCTTGATGAAATGCAGCCAGAGGCCAAAATTCAGGAGCGATTGCGCCCAGCCGAACGCAACCAGCGCCGCCCAGAGCGCATGCCACCCGCCTAGCATCAGTCCGAAAACGAGGCCCGTTTTGTTGGCGTTGACGACCATGGATGCTTCCTTCCGCGCCAGAACCTGCAATGCAGCGCGATTGTGCCGCGAGGCGCTGCCGCGAGCGGTGATTCGCGATACGGCCCGCGGTGACGTCCGTCACGTGCGGCCCGTCCGGTTTTGGGGTCGGCGGCGACGTAGGTGTGCAAAACGGAACAGTCTTGGTTCGGCTTTGGAGACACTATTTGGACATGCGCAAGAAAACGGTCAAGAAGGATTCAAACAAAGCAACCCTTGCCCGCGTCAAGAAGGAGTTGGCTGCGCCACGCAGGGCTCTATCCGTCCGGGAAGACGAAGCGCACTTCGCCGCGGCTAAACGGTCTGCCCGGAAATAACCGGCGCAGAGCACCACAGGTGCGCAGACGAGAATCCAACATGCCCATCGAAGAGTGGGTCAAGACACTCGAAGACGGAAGAAAAGTGAAATTTACCAACGAAACGCTCGCGGGGGATGGCTCGTTTATCACCGCGCAGATCGAAAAACACGAAGTCGTCTATTCGATCGTGCTGGACAAAGAGAAAAATCCGCTGAGCCGTCACGAAGTTGAAAGCCGCTTCAAAGCTGAACTTTCCAAAAAATGACGCCGCGGAGGTGGTCTTCTTCAAGGACCCTTGTTGTGCGCGTGCCCGTGCTTAACTTTTCTTCTCGTGCTTGGCGAACATGGCGGATTGCTCGAGGGCTTCCTGCGACTGCTGGAACGCCTTGGCCGCGTGTTCCATCGCCTGCTTGGCGTGCTCGTGCCCGGTCTGGTGATCTTCCTTGCCGTGATGCGTCGCGGCAACGCGATGCGCGTGGGCGGCAAGCTCGTGCATCTCAGCGGCTCTCTGGTGCGAATCTTTTGCCATGAATGCTCCCGGACTGCAGAAGTAACGGTAACAATTTGCGGAAGTGATGTCCACGGCGACCGCAGCGAAATCGGCAATGCGGGCGCGCCCGCCTTCGGCGGGCAGGCTTGACCTGCATGGCGCGCGCGGCTATGCTGAGGCGAATCGGGGGAATGCGTGATGAAATTCAGGGCTTTTGGCGTCCTTGTGGCAGGAATCGCGCTGTCGCTGGCCGCGAGCCCGCCGGCGCGAGCGCACCATTCGTTTGGTGTGGAGTACGACGTGAACAAGCCCGTGTCGCTGACGGGCACGATCACGAGCATCGAGTGGACCAATCCGCACTGCTTCATCTACATCGACGTGAAAGACAAAGACGGCAAGGTTACCAACTGGAAATTCGAGGGCTTCCCTCCCAGCGTGCTCTACCGCAGCGGATGGCGGCGCGACGTGACGGTGAAAGTCGGCGACGAGATCACCATGACCGGGTGGCAGTCGCGCGTCGGCGGGCCGTGGGGACATTCGCGCGAAGTCACGCTGAAGGATGGACGGAAATTCTATTTCGGTCCGCCGCCCGGCACCGGTGATGGCGGCAGCAATGCTCCCGGCGCGTCGCCGGCTGCACCACCCGCGCCACCTGCGCCGCCAGCGCCATCCAACTAGGGGAGCTGCTCAGATGAAGAACAGTTTTGTGATTGCAGTTCTTGCAGCGGCGCTTGTTTTTTCTTCTGCTGCCACAGCACAAGAGAAAAAAGACGATGCGAGCGCGAAGATTCCGCGCATGCCCGATGGCCATCCCGACATGACGGGAGTCTGGCAGGGCGGCAGCAACCGCATCGGAACTTGGGAAGAAGCCAACGTGGACGGAGGATTCGTCCCGGGCAACGTGCCGATTACGCCGTTCGCGATCAAGGGGGCGCAACCGCCGCCTCCCTATCAGGATTGGGCGCAGAAAAAGGTTCAGGAATCGTACGCCCGGCGCGGAGTGGACGAGCCCATGGTGCGCTGCCTGCCGCCCGGAGTCCCGCGAACCACGCTGATGGGTTTATTCCCGATGCAAATCGTGCAAACGCCGAAAATGGTAGTGATGCTGTTTGAGGTGTTCCACGAATTCCGGCTGATCCCGATTGACGGGAAGCATCCGGACGACGTCGATCCCAGTTACATGGGAGATTCGGTCGGGCACTGGGAGGGCGACACGCTGGTCGTGGACGTCACCGGATTCAACGACAAGACGTGGCTCTCCGGCGTGGGAACGTTTCACAGCGAGAAGCTGCACGTGG